>NZ_JBMPOT010000005.1:0-374309 GCF_049340425.1 Undibacterium sp. JH2W
GTTGGTATTGCTTACTGCTGTTTTTATGTACGACTTGGTTTGTTTGTTGCCTGGTACTAATCTTGTTACTGCTAAATTTTTTACTACTGAATTTTCTTGGGTAGAGCAGACAACATTACTTTGTCAGTCTGCTCTTGCCTGAGTCTCTTTATTACTCCAACTTCCAGACATACTGCACTTTCGCCCAGGTCTGCTGTGGCTTGCCATCAACGGTACCTGGTTTGTTTTTGCAGGAACCTGACATCAATTGGGAGCGAACTGCATTGTCGAGACCACGGAAGCCGCTGGATTTGTCGATCTTGACGTCAGCGACCGAGCCATCTGCACCGATCAATACAGACAGGGCGACGGTACCGGTTTCTTCATTACGCAACGAGGCGCGTGGGTATTCCGGTTTGCAGCCACCGACGTTGAAGTCGATCACGCCTGGTACTGTCACAGGGCCAGTGGCCTTGGCTTCGACGGGCGGCGCTGTGGTGGGCGGGGCCTTGGTGAAGACAGGATTGTCTGGCTTGACATTCGACACTGCCGAGATGGTAGGCTGCTGTTGTGCCGGTTGCTGTACCTGGACTTCCGGTGGCGGAATGAACGGTGGTGGCGGTGCCAGCAGTTTTGGTGGCGGTGGTGGTGGCGTGTCTGGTGGCGGTGGCGGTGGCTTCACCTCTTCCACGATCTTGGTTTCCAGTGGCTTGATGACCACTTCCATGGCCTTGCGTGCCAGGCCTGATACCAGGGCCCATACGACAAGTATGTGAAATAATATGACCAGCCCCAAACCGATAAATTTCTTTCCCGGCTCTTGCTGGCGATTTGAAAAATCCATTCCCGCTCCTGTTATTTTATTTTTAAATCCTGGCACTTGCATGCAGTTGACAGCCGACCTTTTCAAGAAAGAACAAGACGGCAGCACTTCGCCTGGTCTTGCGTGATAACTTGGTTTATAAGATATCATCCGCTTTCTAGTGTCTTTTCTTTTGATGCAAAGTTTGTACAAGTTCAGCACATCAACTCGCGAAGACCAGCATGCAATGCCACTTCGTAAAATGCTACACCAATACCATGAATGATAGAGAAAACTCTGCTTTCGCCTCACTTTAGAGTCCTTAAAACTGGTTGTCAAGCGGTATCTATGTGGTATTAATTAAATTCTCTTGAACTGAGAACCACATACGACTCAGAACATCATCACAGCTCTTTATAAACAACTCTGAAATACAGTTTTTTTGTGTTTTTTTACAACTGGTCTTATCTCTTTTTTCCATCAAATCCAGCGATGAGAATGAGGCTTGTAGTCGCAGAAGATATGTGAAATACTTTACTCAGATAACGACCATTTTCATTGAGAAAAATTTCAATTGCAGATGTTCAGGCAAGTCCGGTTTATGTGGGACTTTTTTTCTTATTCGGCTTACCATTGGCAAATAATATGAGAATAAAAAACATTGCGATTATTGGTGGCGGCACAGCGGGTTGGTTAGCTGCAAATCATCTGGCAGTAGAGCTGCGTGCTGAAACTGACATCATCATTACTGTCATTGAATCGCCAGAAATTGGTATTATCGGCGTCGGCGAAGGCACAGTCCCCCATATCAGGAAGTCACTGATGAAATTTGGCATTCCTGAAGCCGAGTTGCTGGCCACCTGCGATACCACATTCAAGAAAGGGATCAAGTTTGTTGACTGGATGACGCCCTCTGCTTCCAACCCGGAAAATAGCTATTACCACCCCTTCTCTTCACCCTACCCCGGAGGCACAGATGTCACTCCTCTGTATCTGAAGAATTCCGAAAGCATGCATTTCTCTGATGTCGCTGAGATGCCTGCGCTTGCAGAGGCAATGAGATCGCCAAAAAGAATTTCTTCCGCAGAATATGAAGGCGTAGTCAATTACGCCTACCATTTTAATGCAGTCAAGTTCGGGCAACTATTGGCAAGCAATGCCAGAGAAAAACTCCGGGTCAAGCATAAATCTGCCACGATAGTCGATGCGCATTTAAATGAACATGACGAAGTTGCTTACCTGATCACCAAAGAAGGTGAGCAATTACATTATGATTTTTATGTCGATTGCTCGGGCTTTCATTCTTTACTCATGGGGAAATTATTCAACACCCCTTTCATTGACAAGTCTGCGCAAATCTTGACGGATACCGCACTTGCAGTGCAAATCCCTACCGAAATCAAGACGGAAATTCCGCCGTACACTTTAGCCAAAGCACATGCTGCCGGCTGGATGTGGGATATCCCGCTCACTAACCGGCGTGGTGTAGGTTTTGTCTATTCAAGTGCGCATATGACAGAAGACAAGGCCATTGAAAACCTGTCCAGCTATTTGCGGCTTGATACAGATAAATTTTCACCTCGCAAGATCCCCATGCGCATGGGTTACAGGGAGAAATTCTGGCAAAAGAATGTGGTGGCCCTGGGCCTGGCACAAGGCTTTGTTGAACCTTTGGAGGCAACCTCTATCTTTGTGACCGACTTCTCTGCCGAACTGTTTGCACGTAATTTCTCGGTCGATAAAGAGACCATGTCGGTAGCTGCTGACTATTGCAATAAGGTGGTGTCATACACCTGGGAACGCGTCATGGATTTTGTGCAAATGCATTATTGCATTTCTGATCGTCAGGATTCCGAATTTTGGCGTTTGAATACCAATGAAGTAAAGCGTTCGGATATTCTGACTGAGAGACTCGCTATGTGGAAAGTCAATCCACCGAAAAAATCTGATTTTTTCAGTCGCTTTGACCTATTCGATGTTGATAATTTTCTCTTTGTGCTCTACGGCATGAAGTACAAAACCAGGATAAAAAATATGACGCAGTATGAAGAAAATTACTTCAAGCGTGAAATTGAAAATACCAAAATGGGGGCGCATAAATTATCAGGGGAATTATTGGGCCATAGGGAATGGCTGGAAAAATTTATGTCAGCCTATACTCATTCTTTGAGGAAATAAGATGGACCATGCATTGGATGCGGCATTTGCTGTGCGCATGCCACCCGACATTCGTAGTGTGACGATAGGTGAACATCAGGCAATTATCATTGATAATTTTTTGCAAGACCCAGGTGCGATGAAAGATGTAGGTATCAATAGCAGCTTTAACCCTTACCCCAATTTTGATAAAAAGAAAGGCTATCCAGGTATTCGTGCCCAGGCCCCTGCTGAGTATTCAAGCTGTATTACCGAATTTCTGGAACCTCTTATCAAACTCAATTTTTCTGTCCCGGAAGAGCTGGCCTTGCGTAAGAGTATGTGTGCATTTTCACTGACCACCATGCAAGCAGATGAGCTCAGCCCCCTGCAAAGGACGCCCCACTTTGATGCCAGCAGTCCGCACCACATGGCAGTATTACTTTATCTTTGCGATGAAAGACATGGTGGTACTGGTTTCTATAGACACAAGGCGACGGGCTTGCAACAAATCACCGAAGCTACGCGCGAACATTATCTCGATGTTTATTACGAAGAAATCAATGCCATACGACCACCCCTGAGGTACTTTGATGATTCCAATGAGCATTTCAGTTTTTTGGGAATGATACCCGCCAAATTCAATCGACTAGTGATTTACCGCGGCAGCTTATTGCACACCGCCTGCATTAATCCGGCTATCAGCATTAATGACAATCCAGCCACTGGCCGATTGACAGTGAATACTTTTTACGATTTTTGAGCCAGGCGCTCAAGACATGGCGTACGCATTGATTTGATCAATACAAGCCCTGAAAAAAAATCTGCCCAGTCTATAAAATTGGGCAGATTTTTTCATATGACCAGTATAAAAAATGAAAAAGCCTGGCATCAGCCAGGCTTTTTCACCAGAACTCAGATCAAAATTCAGATCAGAATTTTGCGGACAGGCTCAACCTGTATGTAGTTTCCCCAAGGAAAGACCAAGCTGGGTAGCCGCCTTGCAATGGCGTTTTTACAGTAGTGTTAAATGCTGCTGCGCCATACTGTACGTCGTCTTGTTTCAGCAAGTTGATGGCTTCAAACTGCAATCTGAATTGCTTGTTGATATTCCAACCAAAACTTGCATCCAGTGTGCCATATGGATCATGCATACGGTTGCCGTAGTAACCTGTTTCACGAACCATATACTTAGAACGCCAGTTATAAGCCAGACGTGCAGAGTAATCAGCATTTTCCCAGTAACCGACCAGATTGACATTATGTTTGGACGAGAGTGTGAAAACATTCAGTCTGTCTTGATAGCTGATCGCTGGTGCAGTTGCATTTGCCAATGTGTAGTTGGCAACAACACCAAAGCCATTGTCAAAAGCGTGGTTGATCTGCGCTTCTATACCATCGATCTTGCCACCGCCAGCATTGATATAACGATTCACTGTCCAGCTGTCTTTACCAGTATCCGGGCTAACTACGCCTATACTTTGATTCACCTTGGTATCGCTAGTGATGAAATTATTGATGTCTTTATGGAAGTACATCAAGGAAATCAGGTTGCCTTTACCGTAGTAATATTCCACGCCCAAGTCAAACTGTGTTGATTTCATCGGTTTCAAACCAGCAGAACCGAAGTTGATCGTTTCGTTACCTGCTACCGTATCTTTGTAACCGATTTGTGTAGACAGGAACATGTTTTCATAGTTAGGACGTGTCACCGCTTGCGAAGCTGTTGCGCGCAAAATCACATTAGGTTGCAGGTCATAAGCAATATTCAAACTTGGTAATACATCGCTGTAGCTGGCACTATCAGTCACCAAAGTACGGCCCCAGCCATCATTTTGACCTACGTCACCTGCAGCCAAAGGTGTACCATCCAGTTTGTAACCTGTGCTGTTGACTTTGGTCCTGATATAACGCAGACCAGCATTACCATGCAGCTTGTCTTCTTCAAAGTTGAACATGCCGTAGGCAGCAGTATTATCTTCTTTCAAGATACCAAGGCCTGACCTGTCTTCAACCCAACGGCTTACTGCACTCAGTGAGCTAGCCAGCATCGCGTCGGTATTAGGACGTGGGTAAGACCAGCCTGGCGTACCCATTTGTATCGTGCCATCATACAAGCTGGCCGTAGCCACCGACGGTGGATTATTGGCAATAGCACGGTCTGTATGCTTCTCGAAAGTATGCTCAGTTGTGCGGAAACCTGTTTTAAAGGATGTGATCGCACCCCAGTTCAGTTTCAGCGTCAGATCAGCCTGCGCAAAATTTTCTTTATCGGAGTTAGGTCCACGTGCCAAAGCCCAGGTAGATACATCTGAATTTGCAGGCAGGTTTGCCAAACCAACTGATTGATTGGAAGAAGGATTAATCTTGACCAGAGTACTGTTTGCATCGATAGTACCTGTCCATTTAGGCAGGTTGCCACCGCTGTAGCCGTAGTTGGTCGTCAGGGAAGTACCGCCATCTGCCTTGGTTGAACCAGCTACCGCTTCAATTTTATAGTCATTGGTTTTGTAAGAGCCATTCAGTGTAAAACTATCTGAAGTCATCTTGCCACCGCGTGCCCAGGTTTGGACGAATGGTGCCGTGGTGTTTGCCAGAGTAGTATTACTGGACAAGCAAGCACCAGCTGCATTTCTTGCTGTACAGCTATTGCTTTGGAAAATGTAATGGCTGCTATTAGAGTTGTTGGCGTCGAGCTCAAGCTTCATGTAGTTCAAGCCAAGATCCAGACCTTGTACTGGTTTGGCTTGCAGGCTGATATTCAATGCCTTGCGTTCGCGCTCTTGAACAAAAGTGGAAGGCGTAACGTCATCAGACCAACGGGCATCTGCTTCGACGCCACGGCGGATGTAGTCACTCTTCTCTCTGGCACCGGCGACCAGTACACCAAAGGTGTTGGCCTCATTTTTCCAGCTATACAAGCCAGAAACATCCGTACCGATTTTATCTGTCAAACTGCCTTTGCTGGCTTTGACGCCAATATAAGCTGAGCCCGCAGTCAAATCCAAAGGCTTGCGTGTTTTGATGATGACTGTGCCGCCGATACCGCCTTCTGTCAAATCTGCCTGGGAAGATTTATACACTTCCATGCCGCCAATTAATTCGGAAGGTAACAGGGAATAGTTAAAGGAGCGGTCTATCGCTTGTTGATCATACCAGCCTGTCGATGCGACGGTCTGACCATTCAAGGTTGTGTAAGTCATTTGCGGATCAGAACCACGGACAGAAACCGAAGCCCCCTGACCGAATGCACGACCAACGGTAACGCCTGGAATACGGCCCAACGCTTCACCGGCGTCGTTATCAGGCAACTTGCCCACGTCTTCTGCAGATACGGCGTCCACTACAGAATTCGCATTACGCTTGATATTAACTGCATTTTGTAATGCTGAGCGTATGCCTGTGACAGTTACTTGCTGAACTTCATCTTTTGAAGCTTTTTTCGCATCAGTTTCCTGTGCTTGCGCAGTCATCGCTACGCTCATCACCATCACAGCAACTGCGGCTGCGATAGGTGTCAAATTATTTGCCGCTTTACGTTTCATATACTCCCCCAAGAAATTCCTAATCAAAGTTTCAGCCTTACACGAAGACTGAAGATTCCAAAAATTAGACCTGTACGCTTACATAAAATCCACTTCAATACCACAAGTAAAACCACCCCTCTAATCCAGTTTTACCTTTCCCAGGAATGCAAGGATATTGCGACCCGGTTGTGTTTTTTTTTCTCGCGGCGACTGCGGTATCGGTCATGGATCTCACGCCACAGTATCAGCTGCGGCCACGTCAGGCGTACTCTGAAGCCATCCCCTATTGCGTAATTTCACAAACAAATATCGACATGTGGAAAATACTTAATAGCGAATGAGGCTCACTTTAAGGAGCACAAAAGTGGTTGTCAAGCGGTATCTACGTGGTATTACCACTACTAGTATTGGTATTGTTATAGAGTGCCACCAAACATGATTAAGTCATTGTTTTTTATAATTAATTTATATTCACATAGAAAATTCACACTCAAGTGGACTGTATCCAACAGCCAACAAAATAAGATTAAACAATATGTACGCGCAAAAGCAAAAGTCGCGCCCTTGTTTTTTTGAAGATGCGACTCAGAGCGGCACTAAATACGTCCTGCGAGTGCAATCAAAGCCCGGCAAGCTTGAAACAAACAGATAAATCGGAAGGGGGATAAGCTAATAAAGAAATGGTATTGGATTGGTCGACACAATGTACACACGATGCCTGCAATTGACGGCCGGAATCACTGGTTTTATCTCTGTCGAGGATTGCCAGCCCCAGAATGCCCAGCTTATCTATCCAACAAAGGATTGATGATTAAGCGCGTCGAACGTAAATATTGCCGCCGCCATTCATGCAGAGGTGCTTGCCGTATATTTTTGTCACACAATTTCGATTAAACTGAGAAGTACACGAACAAAACCATGTCCCTGGCGCATGCCCTTACATTACTTGTCAAATCTAACATCTCCCAAACGTACGCCACAGGCAAATCGTCATCTGGGAGTAACGCTGGCCTGCGTGGCAGGGGCATTGAATGCGGGTGGGTTTCTGGCAGTAGGGCAATACACATCCCATATGACAGGCATGCTGTCATCAGCAGCAGACGATCTGATTTTAGGGAAAATTTTGCCCGCCTTTGCCGCCCTCTTCATGCTGTTCGCCTTTGCCTGGGGATCTGCCTGTACGGCGTTGATCGTCAACTATGCCAAACGCAATGGCTTTCGGCATATCTACACCCCGGTATTGCTGCTGGAAGCCATCTTGCTACTGGTATTTGGCCTGGTGGGTACAGAATTGCAGGAGCATGCAGTAATCACGGTATCCTTCACGACCGTGTTACTGTGTTATGTCATGGGCTTGCAAAATGCCTTGATTACCAAGATATCCAACGCTGAAATACGCACCACTCATGTTACCGGCCTGGTCACAGACATAGGCATAGAACTGGGTAAGATGATTTACTGGAACAGGAATAAAGACGAAATTCATCACCAGGACGAAGTCGGTGCCAATTTAAAAAAATTGCAGTTGCATGGCTTGCTGGTCTTTGCCTTTTTTTCTGGCGGCTTGCTTGGGGCTTACGGTTTCAAACACCTGGGTTTTGTCTCGACACTCCCTATCGCCACTGCACTGGTCGTCTTATCGCTGGCCCCACGATTCAAAAAAATCTGATGCTGCATACCTGTTTCGATATTTTTTACGACAAACTTCTCGCTGCCAGCGTTTTCTTCACGCAGCATGTATCTATCGGCACTCCAATTGAACATTATGTCCATATCTGATCCAGCAAATTTATTCCAGCGCGTACCAGAATTGCGTAGCTTCAGTGACGATCCCAAGATCAGTCGTGCTATAGAGTCAGGCGACCCATTTAAAGTGTACCGGTCACTGGTATTGGCGCGCCTGTTCCGCCGCCTGCCAGAACATAAAGCGCTATTGAAAGAGTTGACCAGAGAGCGGCGTCTTTTTGCCAAATCTCTGAAAGGTACACCCTCCTTAGGAACCATCAATTCCTTCGGCTTTAGCTTTGTGGGGGAATCCGAGCGGGATACTGATGGTAGCCATATTGCCTTGCATGCCTTTGTCGTACTATTCGCCATCCCGCTCATCCCCATGGGCTCCTATGTAGTGCGCAGTACTGGGGACAGGCAATGGCAGATTTATGCGCGTGCGCCACTCGGCATCATGGGCTGGCTGTACACTCGCGGCTTGGCACTGGCGCTGGTCCTGATGGTCTTATCGGGGGCGGCAGCCAGCTACCATGAAGCCAGCAATCAGGATTTGACGATATTGAATGGTTTTGACGTGCCCGTGCAAGTCAAAATTGGCGAGCAAATGGCCATGATACCTGCGCAGGGAAGAACTACCTTAACTGTGCACGTCGGGCATTTGCGAGGCGAAGCACGAGCGGATAAAGCGGGCATCATTGATACCTATGAGCAGACCCTGGAAAGCAGTGAACGCTACAGCATCTGGAATATCGCCGGGGCTGCACCGTTGGTACAAAATACCATCATCTATAGTAAAGTAAAACCAGCCCAGCCCGACCAGGCTGGGCGGCAAACTGTTTATTGCGGCAAGCGTCTGCTTGAACTTGGCAATATCAAATACCCATTCACAGAGCCGCCGCAATCCATGAGCATGAGCAAGTATGAGAGCTCAGTCAGTGTGAATCAATTGACAGTCGCCACCCAGACAAATACGCCCGGCGTCATGTCCTGCCTCGACTATGCCTTCGCACATGGCCAGGAAAAAGACATGCTGCAAGCAGTCGAAGCGTTTGCATCCACCAAAGACTGGGATGCCCGCATGACGGAAGTGGCCTTGTATATAGCCCGTAATATTTCCAATGCGGAAGCCTTGCGTCTGAGCCGCAAAGTCTTGAAGCTGCATCCTGAAAACGTCATGCTGGAACGCAGCATCCAGGATTTGCGTGATGAACTTGGCGAGCGTGAACTCATGCTCAAGGAATATGCGCAACGCGCCAGCCAACATGCAAGCTCATCCTCGGAACAATATTTATACGTCTCGCTATTGAGTGGAATGGAAGGTTTGCGTGCCATGAAGGACCTGGCGCAAAAATTCCCTGAGGATGTGAATATTTTGCGCAGCCTGGCCTGGCGCAAGTCTGTACATGGTGATAGCCGTGGTGCCATGCAGGACTTGCAACGCCTGCACCAGTTATCACCAGAAAATGCCCGCCGTTTATTTGACTCTGAAATCAGACTACTCACCGCGCAGCAACGTGGCAATGAGGCCCTAAAATTACTGGACACAGCCGTCAATAATAGCAAGGGTGTGGAAAGGGCAATGCATGCTTTTGAATTCAGCGAAATTGCCCGCCAGATTGCGGGAGGAGACGTCGAAAAATATTTGCGCAGCATGCCAGACGAGGATGACAGTAAATTGCTCGACACCTATCGTGCAAAAGCGGGCTTAAGTCCGAACAATATGGTCAATCGAGATCTGCCCATAATCAAACTTTCGCTAAGCCTGCGCAATGCGCCTGAACAGTCATTGGACTTGATTAAACATATTGATCCCCTGCAAATACGCATGCATCTGGGTATGGATCAACTGGCCTTACTATATGGTGAAGCCAGTCGTGTGAATGACAAAGCATCAAAAGATAAATTAAACAGGCTGATGCATATGCGCAAAACGGATTTATCTTTGTTCGAACAATTTGTACGCGGCGAGAATGCCAATCTGGAAGAAGCTGATCTGGAGATGGATATACTGGCTGCAGCCTATTTCATCCGCTCACGCAATACTCATCTCTCGACGCAGGAAAGACAAAATTTGCGCCAGCTGGCATCAAAAACTGATGCGCTGCAAGGCATAGTCAGTACTGCAATCAAGCAATGGCAAAGCTGAGATTACTATGAAAACAGAACAAAAACGCGCACCACAAAACACCAATCTGACACGCCGCGCCGGCCTGGTCGTCGCCCTGTGGCTGGGTTTCTGGATACTTGCTCTTGGTCTGGTCATCCTACTGGCCTGGGTACCGCTGACACAGATGAATCATCGCTCCTCTCTGCAATTTTCTGGCGTGGTCGCCGGGATAGCTGCGCTGACACTGGCATATTCACTACGGCCGCGCCGCAAGGAAAAGAATAGCGGTGAAACGGTCAAGCCCCTGTCACGCCAAACTGCCGCATCCTTATATGAGATGGTGGAACGCATCGCCAGGGAATTGAAAATTGATGCACCTGTCCATATCCATTTGATAGGCGCTGCTTCGGCCTTCATCAGTGGCAAGAAAAACTGGCGCGGCAAAGTCAAGGGACTGGAAGTGGGCCTGGGCTTGCCACTGCTGGGAACCCTGTCGGAAGCTGAACTGGGTTCGGTCATTGCCCATGAATTCGGTCACTTCATCGCTGGTGACTTGTCACTCGGCCCCTGGGTTTACCGCACCCGTAATTCCATCGCTCATACCGTGACTGACCTGGATGATTCCATGTTTTTCCTGGATGTACTGTTCCGCTATTACGGCAAATGGTTCTTGAAATTATCGGCGGCAGTATCGCGTGAGCAGGAATTTGCTGCCGATGCCCTGGCGGCAAAGAAATTTGGCTCGGTAGCTACCCGGGCAGCACTGGAAAAAGTCCATTTGATTTCGCCCATGTGGTCCAGTTATCTCGATTACGAACTGGGTCCGGCGCTGAATCGTGGTGCGCGCATGCCCATCTTTGAAGGCTTCCGCCGTTTTTGCAAACCCGGTGTAAAACGCGCTGACGTGCAGACAGCAATTACTTATGCTGAGTCACATAGCAGTTCCGAATATGACACCCATCCCACTCTGGAAGAACGGGTGGCAGCGGTCGTTCCAGGAGCCAAGCCCAGCTTTCCTCCACTATCGCAATGCCTGCATTTGCTGGGTGGAGAAACAGAAACCGAGAATGCCTGGTATGCCTTGTTTGAAAAAGACAAACTACAAAATTGTGACTGGGACAGTTATGCCAGCAAGGTCATGCAGGAGCTGAACAAACAACGCTTTGCCGGTAGCTGGATGGACCCGCAAACCCTGGCCTTGAGTGAACTGGTCAAAATGGCGGAGAACCCCAATGACTTGTGGGAAAGACTGAGGCCAGAAGGCGTGAGTTTTCTGTCGCCACTGGGCAAGCGTTTCTATGTACTGGAAATCGTTGAGTCCTGGATCATTGCCTGCCTGACCCATTCTGGTTATCTGGCCAGTCTGATACCCGGCCAGGCTTTAACCATGACGCGGGGCGAGGTCAGGGTGTTGCCTTCAGAATTATTGCAGTCTGCGCTACAGTCAAAACTAACGGTATCCTATCTGAGTGGACTGCAGGCGGCCACGCCTAAATAAAATTCATACTTGATGGGCTTTTTGCAGGCGTTTTTCCAACCGCCTTTGCACCACCTCAAAACACAGGCTGAGTGCCCAGTAAACGCCGGCAGCGGCGATATACAGGGGTAAGGGACGAAAGCTGGTGGCGATGACTTCCTTGGTTGCCAGCATGAGTTCTGTCACGGTGATGACGGATACCAGCGAAGTATCCTTGATCAGGCTGATGAGAGTATTGCTCATGGAAGGCACAGCCACACGCATGGCTTGTGGCACCACGATATAACGCAAGGTTTGCGCATAGTTCAAACCCAGGCTGGAACTGGCAGCCCACTGGCCACGGCTGACACCGACAATCGCACCGCGTATGCTTTCCGACAGATAGGCACCAGCATTCAGACTCAGTGCCAGTATGCCTGCCGAGGTCGCCGAAAACTCTATGCCTATGCCGGGAAAGCCGTAATAGATGACAAAAATCTGTACCAGCAAGGGTGTGCCGCGTATCAGGCTGACATACACGGCTGCCGGGGTGCTGATTAATTTGCTTGGTATGATGCGCGCAATCGCCAGCAAGAACCCCAATATTAATCCTCCTATCATGGCACCGACGGCGAACAACAAGGTATAGGCCACGCCCTTGAGCATGACCGGTGCTGCCATCTGCAGCAATTCTAGAATTTCCATGGCGACTTTAAAAAGAAATATCCCCGTGGAAAACGGGGATAATAGTGACATCAAGTAGAGTCCATCCACTTAATCATACAGCTTATCTTGCTGACTTTGCACGCTGCAAGGCAATATCAACAAGTTTGTGGCTTACTGTGCTGAAGGGGCTTTGCTGACGTCCTTGCCAAACCATTTATTGGATACTTTGGCAAAGCTGCCATCCTTGATGATATCGGCCAGTGCTGTATTCAAAGCAGCAGCAAATTTGGGATTGCCCTTTGGGAAGGGGATGCCATTTTTTGCAATTTCACCGATAGGTGCGCCAGCCTTGACTGGCAGCTTGCTGGTTTTCAAGAGGTAGGCAACCATGAGGCTATCGTTCAATGCCGCATCAACACGGCCTGCCGCCAGATCTTGCAAGTATTCTGGTGCGCCTGGGTAGCTCTTGACTTCGATACCGGCCACGGCCTTGGCACGCTCTTCATAATTGCTGCCCTGCCCTACGCCCAGTTTTTTTCCTTTTAAGTCTTCCAGGCTCTTGAATTCACGTTTGTCATCTTTTTTGACGATGAGCTGTGCGCTGGACACAGTATAGGGATCAGAAAAATCAAAGGTTTCCTGGCGCTTGACTGTCACACCAACCTGGTTGACGATGACATCAAATTTACCAGCTGACAGGCCCGCAAGTATGCCGCTCCATTCAGATGTCACGAATTCTGGTTTGACGCCAAGTTTTGCGGCCAGCAGCTTGGCCACATCAACATCAAAGCCAGCCAATTCATTGGTCTTGGTGTCTTTGAAATTGAAAGGTGGATAGGTTCCTTCCAGTGCAATTTTCAGGGTGCCGCGTGCTTTGACAGTATCAAGCAAGTCGGCTGCGCTGGCAATCAGGGAAACACCAGCCAGTATCAAGCCGACCAGCAAAGTGGAGATTGTTTTTCTTTTAGCGATGTTCATCATATTCCTGAAAAGTGATCAGAGTATCCCCTTAGAGGAAGGCCCACATATTGAAACATGCCAGATGGAAAGATTATCCGGCGACCTGGGTATGATATGGAGTCAGGGTACTGGAGGACAAGGAAGCATTTCTTATTTGCATATACCAAGTGGTTCTATATGCGAAAAACAAGGAAGATACGAAAAGCGAAAAGACACGCCTCTGAGGGCAAAGGCGTGTCAAGAGAATTAGAAAGAAGGCAGGTCGTTAAGGCTATGGCCGGGGACATCATGACTGGCTGTGCCCAGGCCATGCACACCATCTTCATACTGTATGCCTACCACTTTTGGTCCCAGTATGATGCCGTTGTCACTCTGGAACTTGGGCAAAACTTCATCGCCATTGGCTATGGTATCCAAGACCGCCTGTACATCGGCTTCCTGAGGGTCATCAACCATGGCAGGCGGCATGACTTGTCCACCTTTGCTCTTGCCCCAGCGCACCTTGGCGATACGCTGTCCACTATCATCAAAACGGACGGCTTCAATAAAAAATAATGCCATGATCACGCTCCTCATCTAAGTTGCAAAGAAAATCGGGAAGAAAATGGAAATAGCCTGCGCTAATTTCTGGTTTACAAATCTTCTGCATGCTTGCCTGATACTTTATCTTGCGCCCTTAGTATGACAGCTATATGTCATGATGTCGTGCAAAAAAAGCACCTTAAATCAACATGTTAGCAAATTAAAATCTGCATTCAAGTGAAATTTATTAAGCCCAATAGCAAAGCGGCTGACAGAAGCTTTTCGCTCTGCCAGCCGCTAGATTGCTCTGTTTGACTTATTTAGCCAAGTTTCGCCGCATGTTCCCGCGTTGCATGGAAAGTTACACCAGGCCAACGTTCTTGCGTCAATTTCAAATTCACACCTGATGTCGCCAGATAAGCCATATTGCCAGCAGCATCATAGGCAATATTGCCACCGGCGCTGGAGCGTTCAAAGTCAGCCAGCATTTTCTTGTCATCACAACTGATCCAGCGGGCGCTGCTGATACTGGTGCCTTCAAACACGGCATCAACGCCATATTCATTTTTAAGGCGACTGGCAACCACTTCAAACTGCAGGACACCAACAGCACCCAGCACCAGGTCACTGCTGACGACAGGTTTGAATACCTGTACTGCCCCCTCTTCACCCAGTTGCTGCAAGCCTTTTTGCAATTGCTTGATCTTCAGCGGGTTCAAGATACGTGCTGTACGGAAGAAGTCAGGTGCGAAATAAGGGATGCCGGTAAATTGCAGCAATTCGCCTTCCGAGAAACTATCACCTATCTGCATATTGCCATGATTAGGTAAACCGATAATGTCGCCAGCATATGCTTCTTCTACCTGCTCACGCGAAGATGCCATGAAGGTGACGACGGAAGATACCTTGATCTCTCGGTTCAGACGCAAATGCTTGAGTTTCATGCCGCGCTCAAAACGACCTGAGCACACGCGCAGGAAGGCAATACGGTCACGGTGAGCCGGGTCCATATTCGCCTGGATTTTGAAAATAAAACCAGAAAATGGCGTTTCTTTGGGTTCGACTGAGCGGATAGTGGCATCACGTTCACGTGGTGCCGGTGCCCAGTCCAGCAAAGCATTCAAAATCTCGCGTACGCCAAAGTTATTAATGGCAGAGCCAAAGAATACCGGCGTTTGCACACCAGCCAAAAAGTCTTCCAGGCTGAATGGATGGGAAGCACCATGCACCAGTTCGACTTCCATCTTCAGTTGTTCAATTTCCAGCGGGAACATTTCTACCAGGCGCGGATTATTGATACCTTTGATGACTTCAAATTCCTGATCCGCGCGCTCGCTACCTGGGGTAAACAGCAAAATCTCATCTTTCAGGATGTGATACACACCGCGGAAAGTCTTACCCATACCTATAGGCCAGGTCACTGGTGCGCACTGTATCTTCAGTACAGATTCCAGCTCATCGAGCAACTCCAGCGGGTCGCGGGTTTCGCGATCCATCTTGTTGACGAAGGTGATGATGGGGGTATTGCGCATGCGGCAAACGTTCAGCAGCTTGATGGTCTGTTCTTCCACACCCTTGGCAGCATCGATCACCATCAGGGCAGAGTCGACCGCAGTCAATACGCGGTAGGTATCTTCAGAAAAGTCCTGGTGACCCGGGGTGTCGAGCAGGTTGACCACGTGATCGCGGTATTCAAACTGCATGACGGAGGAAGCAACCGAGATGCCGCGCTGCTTTTCTATCTCCATCCAGTCGGATGTCGCATGGCGGCCACTCTTGCGCGCCTTGACCGTACCGGCCAACTGGATCGCGCCCGAGAACATCAGCAGCTTTTCAGTCAGTGTGGTTTTACCCGCATCCGGATGGGAAATAATGCCAAAGGTGCGGCGGCGTGCCACTTCGCGGCTGATCAGGTCTTTCGATGGCGCACTGACCGTGCTTGCTTCTGCAGCAAGCTCGTGATCAGATTCCGGGCTATCGTCTGGGGATGTATTTATGGTGTTCATTACTGATGCCGCAAAAATGGAAGGAAAACGTGCAAGTTTAGCTGGTATTGAGATCGAAGTCGAATGCAAGCTAGGACAAAACCGGGGAGCTTGATATACATATGCAAGAAAATGAGATAAATAGCAATTTCTGCGAGATTTTCTTGCACTTTCCCGTAGCAATGCCATGATACGAGCATGACCATGCCCGTGATTGTCTTTCTTGGCCGACCATGAAGAAATTTGCTCTTACTGCAACATTCTCTCTTTGCTTGCTCACTGCGCCGACTGCTCATGCAGGTTCTGGCTATTATCTGGTCAGTATCTATGAGAATGAGGGTGAAAAGACCATCGATTTCAAAACCTGGTCTTCATTTATCGACAATCGGCCTACTTCGACAGTACCTGAGCTGGGTTTCAGTTACATGCCTAACAAGACCTGGTATACCGAGGTGTATGCCAGCTGGTTCAGGAGGGGTGCAGCTTCACTGGCCAATAGTGCCTGGACCTGGCAAAACGACTTTTTGCTTACCCATGGCCAATATCCGGTTGATTTGGCCTTGCATACCAGCCTGAACAAGAATACCGATAGCAGCCGGGGGGTGGATTTTGAATTTGGGCCCGCCATGCAAACTGAATTTGGCCATTTACAGGTGAATACCAACCTGTTCCTGGAGCGCACTTATCGCATTAATCCGGCAACACGCATGCAAATGAAATACCAGTGGCAAACCAAGTACCGTTATCGCCCTGAGCTGGAATTTGGCGTGCAAGGCTTTGGCGAGCTGGGCAATTGGGACAATTGGTCAACGCTAGCCCTGCAATCACACCGCGCCGGCCCCATGGTATCTGGCACTTTCAGACTGGGGGGCACGGTGGATAGCCAGCAAGCCCTCGGGTATGAAGCCTCGTATGTCGTCGGCAAGCTCAATACCCGCCACGCCGGCGTCTTCAGCATGCGACTGCAATACGCATTCTGATCTGCACACAATTTGCCTGGTTTGCTATATCCTCGTCATCTTTACTGATTACCATCTTTGGTATTAATTACCCTTATCCCGTATTTATATGAAAAAGCTACTGATATCTGCTTTCATGCTGGCGCTGGCCAGTCTGCCACAACTGAGTTTTGCCTGGGGTGCCGATGGCCACCAAACCGTGGGGGCTGTCGCCGAAAATCTGCTGGCAGGCAGCAAGGCCGGTGCCCAGGTCAAAGCCCTGCTGGGGGACAATACCTTGGAAAAAATGGCGGTCTGGGGCGATTGCGTCAAGGGCATAGCACCTGAAAAAGACTTCGCCTATACGTCTACTGGCCGCTATCCTGAGTGCGCGCCCTTCGAGACAGCGGCAGGCATCGCCGCCATGGCTGACTATGTGAAGCGGAATAACACCAATTGCAACCCGGCTTTTGACGAAGAAAACTGTCACAAGCAATATCATTATGCTGATGTAGCCTTGCAGCATGACCACTACAAAACCGGTTATGTAGGCACCAGCGACCATGATGTGGTCAATGCGATACGCGCTGCCGTGGCAGTTTTGCAAGGCAAGCCCCAGCCAAAACCCTTTAATTTCAAGGATAAACAGGAAGCTCTGGCCTTGCTGACCCATTATGTCGGTGACTTGCACCAGCCTCTGCATGTAGGTTCCATCTTCTTGAATGCCGATGGCAAGATCATTAACCCTGACGAGGGTCAGTATGACCGTGGTAGCAATACCGTAGGCGGCAATGCCCTGCAATGCCCCTGTGGCAACTTGCATTCGCTGTGGGATGATCTGCCGCAGCAATACAAACGTGGCCGCATGAATGATGCTTTGACTAAAAAAGCCAAGGCACTGACACTGGCGCAAGCCCCCATAGAAGACTTGCCCGTATTGTGGGCTGACGATGCCATACGCGACGCCAGGCAATTATTCGCAGGCACACAATTCAGCAAAAGCACCCCGAACCAAAAGGGCAATAACTGGTCTATCGCCTTACCACTTGAATATGAAAAAACCATGCTGAACATCAAGGAAGATGCGCTGGCACGCGCCGGGGCGCATCTGGCCCAGATATTGAAAACCGTCTGGCCTGAATAATTTCGCTCATTTTTCAGCACCCTTATTATCTTAGGAAATTTGCCATGGCTTTTACCCCCGTACGCTGGATAGGAAAAGGTTTTAAATACCTGTGGACAGCGCTGGATTTCAGTCGCCGTATATTATTAAACCTGTTGATGCTGGTCATCCTGATCGCTATTGCTGTCAGCCTGTTCAGTGGTGGGACCAAAAAAATCGAAGACAAGACTGCTCTCTTGCTGGATTTAAAAGGCACACTGGTAGAGCAGCACTCAGGCAGCGCCCGTGAAACCTTGCTGGCCGAGGCACGCGGTGACATCAAGAAAACCACGCAATTGCGCGACATATTGGCGGTGCTGGACCAGGCTGCCAAAGACCCGCAAATCAGTAGCGCCGTATTATTACTGGATGACATGAGCGGCACCGGTCTGCCCATGCTGAGGGAAGTTGCCGCAGCCATAGACCGATTCAAAGCGGCAGGCAAACCTGTCATCGCCTGGGGTTCCAGCTTTGACCAACGCCAGTATTATCTGGCTGCCCATGCCAATGAGGTTTATTTGCATCCTATGGGTTCAGTCATGATTACCGGTTTTGGCCGCTACCAAAACTATTATCGCGATGCCCTGGATAAATTGGGCGTGACAGTCACCGTACTGAAAGCAGGTAATTTCAAAAGCTTTGGTGAACCCTATGTGGCCAATGCGCCTTCTGCAGAAGCAGCAGAAGCAGAAAGCTTTTTATACAATGCCATGTGGAAGACTTATACAGGTGACGTAGAAAAAGCCCGCAAACTGCCCGCTGGCAGCATCATGAATGGCATCAATGATCTCAGCAATCTGCTCACCGCGGCAGGCGGCGATATCGCCAAACTTGCAGTCAATACCAAACTCGTCGATGGCTTGAAAACCCGCGATGAAATCCGTGAACTCATGCTCAAGCGTGGGATCAGGGATGAGCAAATCAAGAGCTTCCGTCAAATCCCGTTTGAAGATTACCTGGCCCGTATCAAGCCTAAACTCTTTGGCGATGCAGTGGGCGTAGTGGTAGCCTCTGGTGAAATCAGCGAAGGCATGGCGCCACCCGGCTCCATCGGTGGTTTGTCCACTGCCAGCCTGATACGCAAGGCACGTGAAGACGATAGCATCAAGGCCGTCGTCTTACGCGTGGATTCGCCTGGTGGTAGTGCCTTTGGTTCAGAACTCATACGCCGCGAACTTGAGCTGACGCGCAAGGCGGGCAAACCGGTCGTGGTTTCCATGGGTAATGTGGCTGCCTCTGGCGGTTACTGGATATCCATGGCAGCAGATGAAGTGATTGCTGATGAAGCGACTATCACTGGCTCCATCGGCGTCATCGCGATTTTGCCTACGGCGGACAAAGCAGTGGAAAAACTCGGCGTGCATACTGCTGGTTCACCCACTACCTGGCTGGCCGATCCCTTTAATCCCCTGCGCCCTTTGAACCCGCGTTTTGCTGAAGTCTTACAAGGCAGCATCAACCACACTTATGCAGACTTTACTGGCAAGGCTGCAGCAGCACGCAAAACCACGCCAGAAAAAATCAATGAAGTTGCCCAAGGTCGTGTCTGGACAGGCACACAAGCCAAGGAACGTGGCCTGGTCGATAATATAGGCAGTTTTGCCGACGCCTTGAAGTCAGCGTCCACGCGTGCCAAACTGCCGACGGATTATCGCGTCAGTTACATAGAGCGCGAACCTTCCAAGTTTGACCGCATCTTCTCCATCTTTGGCGCACAAACCGCCCAGGTCTTGCAAGAGCAGTTCAAACTGGCATCCGTACCTAGCGGCCTGCCGCCCACGGCAGCCACGCAAATACTGAATGACCTGAGCTGGTTGAATGAAGTCAATAAGGAAGGCAAGAGCTTTACCGCATTGACACATTGCTTGTGCACGACACCCTAGCCTGCTTGTTTTTCAAACAAAAATCCCGCACCATGCGGGATTTTTTTTTCCAGCATCCATGTCAGCATGTCAAGGCATGCCTTAGGGACATGACAAATGTCATAAAAAATTGATGGCATTTGTTTCTGTTTTGTTCTTCCCTCATGCGTCAAGATAATAACAACTTATAACAAGGAGAAATCATGCAAAAAAACATACTCGCCCTGGCTCTCGCCCTCTGCGTTGGCAGCATCCAATTCCCCGCAAGCGCTGCCGGTTTTCTGGTTGAACATGTACGCGTGTTTGACGGACAAAAAATCCAGCCCGATAGAAATGTGCTCATCGTCGATGGCAAGATCAAGGACGATAACTTCAAAGGCAAGCCTGCCGCCGACATCAGCATCATCGATGGTGCTGGCCGCACTTTACTTCCTGGCTTGATTGATGCCCACGTACATGCCTATCAGTACCAGGATTTGCCGCTCGTGTATGGCGTGACCACGCAAATCGATATGTTTACCAATGTCGATCAGATGAAAGAAATCAATGAGAAAATGCGTAAGGGCGAGAACCGCGACCGCGCCGACCTGATTTCAGCGGGTGTGCTGGCCACCGCGCCTGGTGGCCATGGAACTGAATTTGGCCTGGCCATCCCTACCCTGAGCAAGCCGGAAGAAGCACAAGCCTGGGTAGATGCACGCATTGTCGAAGGCTCGCATTTCATCAAAATCGTCATTGAGCATGGCAGTGAAAAACGTCCTTTCAACAGCCTGGACAATGCCACCGTAAAAGCGCTGGTGAAAGCAGCCCATGTGCGCCATAAACTTGCGGTAGTTCACATAGGAACACTGCAAGAAGCACAAGACGCGCTGGCAGCGGGGGCGGACGGTCTGGTCCATCTGTTTGAAGGTAAGCAAATCAGTGATGCAGAAGTCGCTGATCTGATAAATACAGCAAAGCGCAATCATGCCTTCATCATCCCGACTTTTTCTGTGCTTGAAAGCATCGCCGGCATGAAGGAAGAAGATGTACTGGCAGACAAGCGCATGACTGTCTACTTAAACAAAACACAAATACAAACCCTACATGCCCCATATGGCAAACAAGCTCATCCCGACTGGCTGAGTGTCCCCAAAAAACTGACTGTCGCCATGCAAGCTGCGGGCATACCGATACTGGCAGGCACCGATGCAGGTAACTCTGGCACTCAATATGGTATCAGCCTGCATCATGAGTTGGCTGCGATGGTCGACGCCGGTTTAAGCCCGGCTGAGGTATTGGCCTCAGCCACTTCAGTGCCGGCCAAGGCGTTCAACTTGAAAGACCGCGGGCATATCGCCAAAGGTTACAAAGCCGACCTGGTACTGGTCACCGGCGAACCAGACAAGAATATTACTGACACTCGTAATATCGTCGAGGTGTGGAAAGATGGTGAACGCGTGACCGCACAACGCGAACAAAAACAGCAGGAAATCGCTCTACAGAATTCACAAAAGACCGAGGCACTCGAACTCCCTGCCAATGGTCGCATAGGCTTGTTCAACAAGAGCAAACTGGCCAGCCCTTTTGGCGCAGACTGGGGCGCATCAACCGATGCCTTCATGGGTGGCAAATCCAGCATGACAATTAAACTGGCTGAAACAGAAACTGCGAATGAACAAGCCGTGTTGAATATTGAAGCAGAAGTCAGGCCTGGCTTTGCCTATCCATGGGCAGGACTAAGCGTTTTTACTGGCAAGACGCCAATGGAGGCTAGCGACCTGAGCAAGTTCAACACCTTAAAGTTCAGGGTCAGGGGCGATGGCAATCAATACGCAGTAGGTATCAGTGTCAAGGGCAGTTATATCCCCATCGCTGTCCCATTCAAGGCGACAGAAGAATGGCGGGAAGTTAGCTTGCCCTTCAGTAAATTTCAGGGCCTTGATCCAGCTGCCATCACTGTAATTGCTTTCAATGCAGGTCCACAAGCTGGCTCATATCGTTTTCAGATTGCCGATATCCGCCTTTTAAAGGAATAATGTCGTACTCTGAGTAATCATGTCATTCCAGGTCGAACCTAAGTAGAAAAGTGATGAAGCAAATCCTGTCAAAACTCACCACACCCTGGGTGCCTGCCCGTTATGGCAAGGCACCCTATTTCTGGCTATTTTCTTTTGCCATCATGGGCTGGAAATATTTTTATGTCAGGCCAGATGTGCAGGAAATTGGTTTCCTGACGGCCAGCATACTGGTTTTCCTGCCTCTTTATTTTTATAGTTTTTGGCACAATGGCTGGAGAAACTGGCTGTGCATCGCCGTGATCTGTGCCATCGGTATCGCCTGGGCTCCATATAACTATGGAGGATCGACATTCTGCATTTTCGCCGCCACCATGTGCTCACGCACGCCAGAGACCAGGCATGCCTATCTCAGCCTGCTGGCTCTTGCCCTGACAGTTGTGATCAGCAGCTTTATCTTCCATTTTGAAGCGAGTTTCTGGATACCAGCCATCATTTTCAGTATCCCCAGCGGCGTTGGTGCCATCATAGGTGAGCGTCTGACACGCAGCAATGAGAGCCTGATCAAGAAGCAGGAAGAAGTTGAGTACCTGGCCGCCCTGGCTGAACGTGAACGCATCGCCCGCGACTTGCATGACTTGCTGGGCCACACCCTCTCTGTCATCACCCTGAAAGCCGAGCTGGCTGGCAAACTGCTGGGGCGCAATCCGGTGGCTGCAAAAAAGGAAATCCATGATATCGAGCATACCGCCAGGCAAGCCTTGACTGAGGTCAGAGCTGCCGTCATCGGTTACCGCGCAACGGGACTGGGTCATGAATTACAATCAGCCAAAAATGCACTGGATGCGGCTCAAGTCTCGCTGGTCACCGATATACAGCAAGTCAATATTTCAAGCGCTACGGAGAATGTGCTGGCACTGGCGGTACGTGAAGCTGTCACCAATATCATACGCCATGCCGAGGCCAGTCTCTGCCACATCCGCCTGAGCATTCTCGATCATCATATTTTGCTGAGCATCAGCGACAATGGAGTTGCCGGGAAAGATAATGCCATTCACAAAGGTAGCGGACTCAAAGGCATGAGCGAGCGCGTGCAGGCCCTGGGCGGCAGTTTGCAGATACTCACCCGCCCCGATACTGCCGGCTTACAATTGGAATTGTCTTTGCCCTTGAAAGAAAAAATATGATACGTATCATCATCGCTGAAGATCAGGCCCTGGTATCTGGCGCACTGGCCGCCCTGCTAGGTTTGGAAGGCGACTTGCAGGTCATAGGTCTGGCAAAAAATGGGCAGGAAGCCCTCACTCTATGCGAGAAAGAATTGCCAGACATAGTGATCACCGATATAGAAATGCCCATCATGACGGGGCTGGAATTGGCTGCCGCCATCGCAGAAAAAAAATTACCCAGCAAAGTCGTAGTCCTGACCACCTTTGCCCGCAGCGGTTACCTGCGTCGTGCCATGGCCAGTGGTGTGCGCGGTTACATGCTCAAGGATGCCCCGGCAGATACCCTGGCGGCAGCCATACGCACGGTGCATGCGGGTGGTCGCGCCATCGCACCAGAGTTGGCCATGGAAAGTTGGGGTGGAGAGCAAGACCCGCTCAGCGAGCGCGAGCGCCAGGTTTTACGCCTGGCCGGTACTGGCTCCACCAGTACGGAAATTGCCAAACTCATGCACTTGTCTGAAGGCACGGTGCGCAATTACCTGTCTGAAGCCATTAGTAAATTGCATGCAAAGAATCGTGTCGAAGCTTATAGGATGGCGCGCGATCAGGGCTGGTTATAAGTTCGCCCAATACAATGAATTGATTAGCATCCGGCAACTTGAACAATCCCGGAGACGATACCTGCAAAGTGGCAGAAAAAACATCCCATCCATGCAAGACCGTTTTTCTCTGGGCGAGCACCAGATCAGCATAGGCCCGGACGAATTACTGCGCCGCGCCAATGATGCCATGTACAGGGCAAAACATAGCTGGAAAAATCGCTGGAGCGTTTAAAATGCATGCCTGCCTGATATAGAAATGTGTCCTGACTAAAGGCTTTGCAAAAAGCTTTACAATACTGCCTGTCACAGTGAAACAGGACAGTTTGAAGTGCCAGACTCTCTCTTACCACATTCCAGCTACGCTCCCCATCCGCTGTTAGCGGACATTTGCACGCATTTCCTGGTCAAGGAAGTGCCTTCCTGCTGGTATACGGTACCAGCCAGCCCACTGCCCATGCTGATCTTGACGATCAAAGGAGCCGTAGAAATGGGAAATGGCCGGGCTTTACCAGCCATGAGCATACTCGGTGCTAGCCGCTGTCATTACCGTGGCAGGGCAGAACCAGGCTCACGCTTCATGTCAACTGCTTTCAAACCAGGCAAACTCAGTGCCATACTTGGTTGCCCTGTGGATGAATTCAGCGACCAGATCGTAGACCTCCATGACATATTGCCTTCATCTACCTGTCATGAGCTCAGTGAAAGACTGGAATCCGCCCAGGACACAGCCACCAAGGTCAGGGTCGTGCAAGATATGTTGATACGCTTGCGTCTGCTAGAAAAGCCACATGCCCCCCCTTTGATCTTGCCACATCTATGGCTAAGCAAACCTGCTGATGAACTGGCAACTTGCCTGGGCTTGGGTACACGACAGTTTGAACGGCGTTTCCTGGCCACCTTCGGCCAGAGTCTGCGCAGTTTCAAGCAGCAATCACGCTTCGGTGTATCCCTGCTGCAAATATTGCTGGGGCAATTACCCGCTAAAACCTGGGCGGAGTGCGCACTGAGCTTTGGCTATGCCGACCAAGCCCATATGAACCGGGACTTCATACGCTTTACCAACCACACACCCGCGCAATTAATGCGTGGCATTGCCGGACAAGATCCGGCACTCTGGGCTTTCAGCTTCAATGTTGCAGACTTGGGGAAATTCTTTATCCCCTCCGACGACCTCCATGTCGTTTCGGTTCAAGACCAGACAGCTGCTTGAATTCATAATCAGGGCATCTCATCGCTGGAGCCCCAAAAATGGAAGAGCAAAACGGTTTATTTCAGGATTCCTACATCCTGACCAATGTCAATGACTTGATGAACAAGGTACAGAGCAATAGCATGTGGTATCTGTCTTTTGGCCTGGCTTGCTGTGCTGTGGAAATGATGCAGGCTGCCAGCGCCCGTTACGACATGGACAGATTTGGTTTCATGCCACGCGCCAGCCCCCGCCATGCCGACTTGATGATCGTTGCGGGCACGCTCACCAATAAAATGGCCCCTGCCCTGCGCAAGGTATATGACCAGATGGCAGAACCTCGCTATGTGATCTCCATGGGCTCTTGTGCCAATGGCGGTGGTTACTACCATTACTCATATTCAGTAGTGCGTGGCTGCGATCGTATCGTGCCCGTCGACATCTATATCCCTGGCTGCCCACCAACTGCCGAGGCTCTGATTTACGGACTGCTGCAATTACAAAACAAGATCAAACGCAGCAACAGCATTGCCCGCTAAAAATGCCACACATACCAGCAGACAGTAATCTGCGTTATGCTAGCTTAATTGTCGTCACTGCAATCAAGCAGGTTCTCCCGGGAAATTTTACTCATGTACCACAAGCACAGCACTCTGACTGTCGCCTGGCTTTTCAAGGATGAACCGGCAAGCTGGGGCTTGCGGGGTGATCCATATCTATGGAGGGAATTACAGCAATACTTTGCTACTACCACCTTGCCAGAAAGTGCCATCCTTTTACAAGAAAAAATTGAACAGGCATTTAGGGATTTAACCGGCTTGTCCATACACGAGCAGGAAAATTTTCTTGTTCCACGGTTTGCCCATGGAGGTATGTCTTCAGGTCAGATCTGTACAAAATTCTGGCGTGATAGTGCAGTTCCCTTGCTCATGCAACGCCATCAGGCCAGTTTTCGCAAAGACAATAGCATCGATTGAATCTATTTTTTGCTACCCTTGGTCAAGATTTCTGGTGCGTTCAATTCACGCATGCTGTTAATCGCTTCCTGTGAAACCCAGATAAGCGTATTCATGTAACTGTCCAGCCTATCCACCAGTTCTTTTCTGGGGCCATATTTCCATTCACTGGAAGCGTAAAAAGCATTTTGCTCACAGTCCAGCGCTTCACGATTTTCATACGAACGTATCAAAAAATAAGTCGCTTCCTCGTGATCTGTATGCCCATAGGCAACCACATCCGTATCCCACTTCTTCAGCATGGGTACAGCCAGGCTGTGCATGGCATGATGGAAAGCATCTGCTACGCCTGGTTTTAAGCGATAAGTGCGTATTTCTATCAATCGTTTCATAGCGATCAGCAATCTCTCTCAAATACTTCAGGAAAATAGAATCTCTTCGTTCTCACTACGGGAGCAAGGGTTTTTCTGTTTTACTTCCTGGAGCGCAAATCACGTATATAAGCCAGTTCATTGAGCGCAACCTTGTTACCTGGCTCCACTTGCAGCGATTCCAGCAATCTCAGCTCTGCATCCTCAAGACGCTTCAAATCTATCAGTGCGAAACCCATGCCGCGCAATGCAGCAGCGCGGAAAGGGCCTTGTGATGCATAAGCACGCGCAAGCTCATTGGCCTCGGTGTAGGCAATCAAAGCCTCGGCAGACTTGCCACTCTGGTTCAGGATATAGCCCGTCTCCGCGGCTGTTGCAGCTGAAATCGGTGCCAGTACATTCATCTCTTTGGCGAATGCCAGGGCAGTGACGAAGTCACGCTTTTCTGCAGCGATGAAAGTTTGCATTTGCAAGCATTGCTGATAGCCCCAGTCTATCCATTCGAAATTTTCAGGATGCGTTTTCCTGAACTCGTCATATTCGGTTTTTGTCTGAAATGAATATTGTTTCAGGCTACGATCAAATATAGCCTCATACTCCTTACGCAAAGAGGCAGCCGTGCGCTCAGCCTCGGCAAGTTGTTTGGCACTAACCAGCTCTACCAGCGCTTTTGAGCGCGGCCTGAGCTCTGCACCTTTGGCCTTGCTTATTTCGATTTGTAGCTGGATCGCCACACCGTTGGCCCCATCCTGCGCATGCCCATGCATGCTTACAGCCAATCCCAAAAGTAGCAAGACGTTCTTTACACAATTCTTTTTCATGGTTTTTTCTAAAAGGAAGTGACAAAATTCATCATGCATTATTTTATGATGCATGAAAGTTTGCAGTTTTATATCGTGCTTCAGGAGTTTTTTGCAGCATAATGCATACTTTCCTATTTAACCAGAGAATTATCTAATTTGGATTGCCATGTCATTTCAGCATGGTTCAGCGACAAAAAGCACAAGCTTGACCAAGGGTCAAAAGCTGGCTTCCACCATCGATTCATCACCTTTATTTCCCATCATGAACATGAAAAATTTGAGCCTGGCATCCCTGCTTATCCTTGCGACCACACTGAGCCACGCGCAAAAGCCGCTGGAACATAAGGCCTTTCAGTACGCCACAATTGACGCGCTACTGGCGGGTGCCTATGAAGGTGAACTGACGGTAGATGAACTCAAGCGCAAGGGTGACTTTGGCATTGGCACTTTTAATCGTGTTGATGGAGAGATGATCGTGCTTGATGGTGAAGTCTTCCAGTTCAAAGCTGACGGCACTGTAGCAAAAGCCAGTGGCAAGCAATTGACGCCATTTGCTGTTGTCACCAAATTCAATACCGACTACAGGTATGAAGTCAGTAAGGAAACCAGCATGAAAGAACTGGAAGAAATGCTGGACCAGCGTTTGGAAAACAAGAATCTTTTCTATGCGATCCGGGTCGAGGCTGAGTTCAAAGAATTGACAACACGTGCCATATCACCTCAAGATAAACCCTACAAGCCACTGGCCGAAGTCACCAAGACACAGACATTGTTTAATTTCAGCAATACCAGGGGCGTACTGGTTGCTTTCCGTAGCCCCGCTTTTTCCAAAGGCTTCAATGTGCCAGGTTACCATTGGCATTATCTCTCAAATGATCACAAAGCCGGTGGCCACGTATTGGCGCTCAGCCTTAGTCAGGCTGTGATCAAAGTCGGCGCTGTATCAGATATAGAAATCAAACTGCCCACCAATAATATGTTTGCCAATACCAACCAGGCTATTGATCGCTCGACTGAACTGAAAGCAGTTGAGGGCCTGCGCAAGGATTAGCTTGCAAGGCGGGCGCTAGTGGTGCCGTACATGCCGGAGTCTCTTTTCAACTTTCGACTCTGGCGGTTTATTCTCCAGCAATCGCCCAATATTCAAAGCGTCCATCAGTCTGGCTGAACTGGCCCTGGCATTCAGTAAGACCATAGTGGCTTTCTTGCCCGCCATTTTTACACGCATGATGAGGCAACTCCCTGCCTCATTGGTGAAACCGGTTTTGGATAACAAGACATCCCAGCCTTTTTTACCTACCAGGCGATTGGTGTTATGGAATTCACGACTACGACCATCCTTGAGGGAAATAGTGTCTTCACTGTCGGTGGTGATATCGGCGATCTCAGGATAACGCGATGCAGCTTGCGCCATCTTGACCAGGTCCGCTGCTGTCGAGGTGTTTTCTGGTGACAAGCCGGTGGCTTCGCGAATAAAGGTATGCCCCATACCCAGCGCGATCAGTTTGGATTTGACCGCCACCAGGAAGGCGCCATTACCACCGGGGTAAGTACGTGCCAGCGAAGCCGCCGCACGATTATCGGAAGACATCAGTGCCAGTTGCAAGGCTTCCCGGCGCGTGATACTTGAGCCTATTGGCACATGGGAACGGCTATGCTTGAGCTGGTCTTTATCCTCTTCTTCTATGGAGATTTTTTCGTCCATATTGGCCTTGCTGTCGAGCAGCACCATGGCTGTCATGAGTTTGGTCAGCGAGGCAATCGGGACAACCGTATCTGCATTTTTTGCCAACAAAACCTGACCATTGCGCTCATCAACAACAATGGCATTTTGGGAATTCAACTGCATGGCAGACAGGCTGCCACAATACAACATCAGTACAACAAGCAACTTGGGCTTCAACATCTGGGCACATCAATTCTGTCACGGGATTAAATAAATAAGGCTGACGAAAAATCGCTACGGTAGTGCCACAGAAGCATGGCAACAGGCCGCAACAACTTTGCGCCAGCATTATAAAACCAGCTGGCATTAATTAGTAAGATTTTAGTAAGATTTCACTATCAGACACAAGCTGGTTTTCAGGCCATTTTTTAGCACTGTTAACAATTATTTGCTTGAGTAGAGTATATCTGCACGACGGTTTTCTGCCCAGGATGCTTCATCGCTGCCCATCGCTTTTGGCTTTTCCTTGCCCAGAGAAACTGCTTCCATTTGCGCTTCTGGCACACCCAGCAAAGCCATGGATTTACGCACAGCTTCAGCACGTTTCTGGCCCAGCGCCAGATTGTATTCACGGCCACCACGTTCGTCGGTATTACCCTGAATCAGGATTTTTTTACCTTTGTTGGCGCTCAGATATTTAGAGTGAGCGTTAACCGTGCCACTGTATTCAGTTTTGACGACATATTGGTCGAAATCAAAATAGACGCTGCGTTTTGCCAATGGGCTATTAGGATCATCCAACTCATCTTTCACGACTAAGGATTTTATATCACGATCATTTTTAGCGGCAGGCTCTTCCTTTTTAGCAGGCGGAGGTGGTGGTGTTTGCTCAGGCGGTTTGATCGGTGTACTGCAAGCTGCCAATAAAACTGCAACTGCTACCAGACCGGCGGCGCTTTTGATTGTGTTGATTGCACGCATGTAAATACCCTCTAAATTTTTAATTGGTCGATTCAGACCTGGCGCATAAGCGAGACGCTACCAGGTAGTATGAAGCAACGCCATCTTGCCTCAGGAAACTTAGGCGAATCTTAAAAAACCAGATTGCTATCAATCAAACACAGAATTTTTTCAAAAATGTGAGCATTTTTTCAGCCTGACAGTGTATGTGAAGCCGGAAACAGGATAATCACCTCCAGCCCGCCCAGGGCGGCATCCGCCAGGCTGATAGTGGCATGGTGGCGGTCAGCAATCGCCTTGGCGATGGCCAGGCCCAGGCCACTGCCGCTTTTGTTCGTCCCTGCGACGCGATAAAATCGATCAAAGATGCGTTCACGCTCTTCTGGCGCAATGCCATCCCCAGTGTCCTGTATGCCAAGCCGCAAGCCGTCCTTGTCATGGCTGAGACTGATCTGTACCCTGCCCTCTTCCTGTATATAGCGAACGGCATTGTCGAGCAGATTGCGTATCATGATGCGCAGGCTTTCGCTGTCACCTTGCAGTTCAGTAGGCTTATCCATTTCCGCATTGATGGTGATTTTTCTCGATTGCGCAAAGGGCATGACATCACTGACCGCCTGCTCTATGCAAGTGTTCAGCGTGATGTTTTGAAAACTAAGGCTGGCTTGTGAAGTAGGGTCTTGCCTGGCCAGCGCCAGCAATTGTTCAACCAGGCGCGAGGCGCGATCTACGCCACCAAGCAGGCGCTGGATGGCTTGCTCGTGATTTTTTTCATCTTTGACCCTGCCGAGATTTTGCACTTGCAAGCGCAAGGCAGTGATAGGTGACCTGAGTTCATGGGCTGCATCCGCAACAAAACGTTGTTGCGACTGTATCGCCAGGCCCATGCGATTCAATAGGGAATTCAATTCTGTCACCAGCAAGGATACTTCTTTTGGAACGCCGTCTGACGATACTGGCTCAGTAGAATTGGCATTGCGGTTGGCCAGCTCTTTGCCTATGCGATTCAATGGTGCCAGCACAGAATTAATACCCCACCAGACTGCGCAAAACAGGAGCAAGGAGACAGGTATCACCGGCCACAAGGTACTCAGTGCAAAAGATATGGCACGGTCCCTGCGTGAAGCCATCTTTTGCGCCACCTGGATGACACGCTTGTTTTCTTCTGCGGCATACACGCGCCAGTCGCCGTTTTCCAGCGTCACCGTTGAATAGCCTAGCGCAGCTTGCTTAGGCAGGCTGCGGTGCTGCCGTGACTGGTAAACCCTGGCACCATCTTCTGACCAGACTTGCACGACAAAATCAAAGTCATCAAGTTCAGTGCCGGGCAAATTATGCCAGTCCACCTGCTCAAAATCACCATCCTGCAAGGCCAGTGCCATTTGCTGCATGTGATAATCAAACAGCTTGTTGGCTTCACCGATGGCGGCATGCAGTGAGCTGGCAAACTGCAAGGCAGCCGCAGCCAGGATGGCGATGCCGAACAAGAGCATCATTTGCAGGCGCAAAGACTTCATGTGCTTTTCTCTGCCACGCTTTTCTCAACCACGCTTTTCTCAACCATATAACCCACGCCACGCACATTGACGATGAATTTTTGTCCCAGTTTTTTCCGCAAGCCGTGGATGTACACTTCGACTGCATTGCTTTCTATTTCTGAAGTGGCACCAAACAATTGGTCTTCCAGACGACTGCGCGAGAGTATGGCACCAGGGCGGGCCACCAGGGCATCGAGTATGGTCCACTCGCGGGATGAGAGTATGACTTGTTCAGCACCGTTAAACACTTGCCGGGTGGTGGTGTCAACGACAATCTCGCCACAAATATAAGACGTATCGGTACGGCCGCGGGCACGCCGCACCAGGGCATGCATGCGGGCTATCAACTCATCAAGATCAAAGGGTTTGATCAGATAATCATCAGCGCCAGCGTGCAGGCCACGCACTCTGTCAGGCACCGCATCACGGGCAGTCATGACCAGCACTGGCAAGGTATCGCCACGCTTGCGCAGGGCTTTTAAAATTTCCATGCCGTCACGTTGTGGCAGGCTCAGGTCCAGCAACATCACATCATAGCTATGAAATTGCAAGGCAGTCTCGGCAGCGTCACCATTGCTGAGCCAGTCAACCAGATTGGCCTCGTTTTCGAGGGCTATCTGTATGTTTTCGCCTATCATGGGGTCGTCTTCGACGAGCAGGACTTTCATTTTTTTATGCGCTTGGTTTGTGGAAGATGGATGCAGCGTGGATTGTACGCCATGGCTTGACCAGAAAGATATGCCGTAAATTGCTTGACATACGCCCTTAATTAATCTTTAATTTCTGTAACGACAGAAATTAAAGAAATAAAGGAAAATTAATGCCATTATCACAACAGCATCTCAGACCATGGTTGATCCGCTGGCTGTATGCAGCTGCTTTTATCCATTTCATTATCGGCGTCTTGCTACCGTGGCTCAGCAGCACTGGTCTGGTTGAGGTTTATCATCAGCTCATAGAAAGTCACTTCTGGCCGCAGGCTGCGCCGGATGCGGCGCGCCATATGCAGGTCTGGTGGATGAGCCTGTTTGGTGCCACCGTACAAACCGTAGGCTTGTGGATGGGTGCATTGATTTACTTGGGAAATCAACATCGCAGCCGCTTTGCCTGGCTATGGCTGATGATAGGCATCCTGGTATGGGCACCGCAGGACATGTTGATTTCCATGCAGGCAGATATGCAGATCAATGTCTGGATAGATGCATTTGCTGTGCTGGGTATGATCTCTCCTCTGTTCATTTTATGGAAAATGGATGCGCCTGCAACCGAAAGAAAAGCATGAAGCAAGATATCAACTCCATCCCGTCTGAAGGCGAATTATTCAGAAAAATCCTGGGCAAGGAATGGCTGAAACTGCACCCGGATATCCAGGCCCGGTTTGCCAAGAATCCTGAACCTGGAAAACCACTGTATTACACAGGCGTGCTTAGTGAATTAAGTTGCTCCAAAATAGGCAAACTCCTGGGCCACCTGACCAAACCCATGATAGCCGGAGCCTTGATTCCGTATACCGATCATGACTTCCCGGTCGATATCATGGTGTATTCCAAACCAGATTGCCCTTCGATTTTCAAACAAAGGATATACCGCTTGCACAATAGGCCGCCGATACAGTTCACCTCGTATATGCAGGAAAGTGAAAAAGGCGAGGTACTCGAATATGTGGGCATGGGCCTGGGTATGAAGCTCGTCCTGCATGTGCATGAGGGCAATCTCTACTTCACCAGTGATGGCTATTTCTGGGATGTGCTGGGCTACAGGATTCCCATACCCGGCATTTTCACACCCGGCAAAACTTATCTATGTCATCGCAATGACAACCCTGAGCAATTCAATATTCGTATAGAAATCAAACATGCCTTGTTTGGCCGCACCTTTACCCAGGTCGGCGTTTTCAAGGAAATCCATACTGAGGCTGCATCATGAACACCCATTTAATCGCCCTGCAATTAATGGCCGCACAAGGCTTGCTTGGCGCTTTCGATACCCTGTATCACCACGAACTGACAGAGGCCTTGCCGCAACGTGCCAGTGCCCGCAAAGAACTGGGCATACATGCCACCCGCGCCCTTATCTACAGCCTGCTCTTCGTCGGTTTGTCAGCCTGGACATGGCAAGGCGCATGGGCCATCGTGCTATTACTGGTATTTGGCATAGAGATCATTCTGACCTTATGGGACTTTGTGATTGAAGACCAGACCCGGCTCTTGCCCGCCACTGAACGCGTGACCCACACGATACTTGCCATCAATGGTGGAGCCTTCATCACCTTGCTGGTAGTGAATACTCCAGACTGGCTACATGCACCTACACAAATGTTATGGCAGCCGCAGGGCTGGCTCAGTGTGTTTCTGGCTCTGTGCGGCGTGGGTGTAGGTCTTTCCGGTATACGCGATGGCCTTGCGGCTTTGCGCCTGGGCAGGCTATCCGTCAGGGAAAAGCAGATGACACCCATCCATTTCAGCGATAAATCTGAACAGGTGCTGGTCACCGGGGCCACCGGTTTTATTGGCAGCCTGCTGGTCAAGGCTCTCTTGGCAGATGGCCAGCAAGTGACCATACTCAGCCGCAAACCCAAACAAGCCAGCTGGAAATTTGATGGCAAAGTCAGGGCCATAACCAGCATGCGGGAACTGCCAGCCAATCAACGCGTGGATGTCATCATCAACCTGGCTGGCGAACGCATACTGGGCTGGCGCTGGTCAGAAAAGCGCAAGGCCGAGTTGCGCCAGAGCCGTACCGGCCTGACCAGGCAAATCACGGAATGGATCAGTCGTGCAGAACACAAACCCAGGCTTTTGCTGGCAGCCTCTGCCATCGGCTACTACGGCATACAAGCACCGGGCGATGACAGGGAACTGGATGAAACTGCCCCGCCACAAGCCATCTTCATGTCTGAGTTATGCCAGGAATGGGAACAGGCCAACCAGGCTGCCGCTCACGATGGTGTCAAGGTCGCCAAACTGCGTCTGGGGGTGGTACTGGGCCAGCAAGGTGCACTGGGCATGATGCTCTTGCCCATCAAGCTGGGCCTGGGTGGCGCACTAGGCAGTGGCAAACAATGGCAGTCGTGGATACATGTGCATGATGTGCTACGTGGCATTGCCCATGTCTGGCAGCATGAAGCAACACTGGACAATGACAATGCTATCAACTTCACAGCTCCGCAGGCTGTCAGGCAAAAGCAGTTCAGCCAGATTGCTGCCAGGGTATTGCACAGGCCCAGCTTTTTCCCTACACCAGGCTGGCCCATGCGACTGGCTCTTGGTGAACAGGCAGATTTGCTGCTGGAAGGCCAGCGCGTCGTACCCAAGCGCTTGCTCGAATTGGGCTTTGTGTTTAGCTACCCAGACTTAGGTATGGCTCTGACTGAACTGGCTTAAGAAACGATAAGGATGCTGTTAGACTATTGTTTTTAAGATATCCATCCTCGCTTGCTATGTCTACATCTATCATCCGAATATCTGCCAGCAAGTACATGCATATGTGTGCATTGCTGCTGAGTTTATCCTTGCTGCTAGCAATACCTGGCATAAGCCGGGCGCAAGATGGCAAGTTACTTGACACAAGTACAGTAGAGTTAAAAGAAGAAGATGTAAAAAAACTGCAAGCGAACATGCCTGACCTGCCGCAAATCCTGGCTGCGGTTGACATACAAGCCATCACTTACCTGAGCGATGGCTTGAAGATCAAGGGCTATATGCTGTCACCCAGGGTTGGCAGCAAACTACCGGCCATCATCTTCAATCGCGGTGGCAATGGCACGCTGGGAGCAGTCACCGACACGGCAGCAGCGGCTGTATTAGCCCGCATCGCCTCCTGGGGGTATGTGGTGGTAGCCAGCAATTACCGTGGCAGCATGGGTAGTGAAGGCAAGGACGAGTTTGGAGGCAGGGATGTCAATGACGTCCTCAATCTGCTGCCTTTGCTAAAAGAAAATCCACAAGTCGATAGCAGCCGCATAGGCATGGTCGGGCGCAGCCGCGGTGCCATCAATACCTACCTGGCCTTGACCAGGACCGATCAGATTACCGCCGCCGTCGTGGATGCAGGCGTCACAGATCTGAGCGGCATGCTCAAGGACAGGCCTGAGATGGGACAAGTGCTGGAAGACTTGATACCAGACTATGCCAAAGACAAAACCGCAGCCGAGGCCAGCCGCTCTGCCATCTTATGGGTGGATAAGCTGAACAAGAAAACTCCCTTGCTGTTGACGCAAGGCAGTGCCGACTGGCGTGTCAACCCTGCCCGTACACTGACCATGGCCAGCAAGCTGCTGGAAAACAAGCATCCATTTCGCCTGGTCATGTTTGATGGTGGCGACCACTCCCTGACTGAACATAGAAAAGAAGCCGATCGTCTTATGCGGGAATGGCTGGACCGTTATGTACGTGATAAAGAAGCTTTACCAAACCTGGAGCCACATGGCCGCTGAATGACTGAGAACTGGGACAACATAGATGGCAGGCAGAAAGCAAATCAAGAATCTGGCTGCAGGCCTGGCCAGTTCATTCAATAGTCGCAACAATGACCTCGCTGGTTACTGGGCGATAGGCAAGCTTTGCAGTTTTGCCATTGCGCAGTCAGTGACTGTGATACAGCTTGATGTGTTAAACATCGCATGTATGCCCGCGAGTACTGCGTTTGACGCTGTCATGCATGACTACAGAGTGAGACTGGCAGCACGCATGACAAGACAGGAGCTCCCGCCAAGCTGGCTGGAAAAAGTAGAGATAGTCATCAATTTCCTGCCAGACCATGACAAAGACATGGACTATTTTCGTTACGGCTCTGGCAATCCTTATATCGTCACTGTCAACCTGACTACAGATTTAGGCCAACAATATAGCAGCAAGGCTGGTGGCAAATGCCACCCTCATGATCCTTTGAGAGAAAGCAAGCGCGCCTGAGTACAGAAAACATCTGGCTTGAAATTGTATACAAAATCCCCATCTGCCTCTTCAATTCAAGGAGCAAGCCATGTTCTTCTTACGACATCCTCAACCTGTCAGACCCAGAAAAGCCGTGCCAGAACTAAAGGTCAGCAGCCAAAGCCAGACAACTGATACCAGGACTATTGTCGTTGCACATAGCGCCAAGGACTTGCAGACGCTGCAAATGCAGGTAAAAGACAAGATTTCTGGCAAGAGCAAATAGAGTATAAAAAAACTGCGACTTTCCGGGAAGTGTTAGAAAGTCGCAGAAAAGCACAAAACTGGTTTAATCAGGTAGCGGCTCGTTTCCTTGCCTCTTCTTCATATAATTCTTTTTTCGATAATTTCCCTACCGGGGTTTTCGGCAACTCTGCGCGTATATCCATGGCTTGCGGCATCTCATGCTTGCCCAGCCTGTCTTTGAGGAAGTCTTTCAATTCATCAAAACTGAAAGCCACCTGCCCTGCCTTGAGTTTGATAAAGGCCTTGGCAGCCTGCCCGCGATAAGTGTCGGGAATGCCAATGACGCTGACTTCAGCTACCGCCGGGTGTTCATAAATTGCTTCTTCGATATTGCGTGGATAAACGTTATAACCACCCGACAAAATCATATCCTTGGTGCGGTCGACGATATACACGAAACCATCGGCATCCATATAACCCACGTCACCAGTGCGGAAGTAAGCATCCGCAGTGAAGGCTTCACGAGTGGCATCTGGCTTGTTCCAGTAGCCCTTCATGATATTCGCCCCAGCCACACAGATTTCACCGCGCTCACCCAAGGCCACTTCCTGGCGTGGGTCATCGATACTGACAAATTTGAAGCTGATGCCTGGCGTGGGCAAACCGCAGGAACCCGTCTTGCGCACGCCACTCAGGGGAGTGAAAGTACCGGTAGGTGAAGTCTCGGTCATGCCCCAGCCTTCCAGCAAGGTACAGCCCGTCACAGCCTGGAATTGTTGCAATACTTCTGCAGGCAAAGGTGCGCCGCCAGAATTACAGAACTTCAAAGCGCTGAGATCATATTCCCTGATCTGCGGATGATTGATGATGGCGGTATACATGGTGGGCACGCCTGGAAAGACGGTGATCTTCTTGCTTGCCAGATCTTTGACCACGGCATCTACATCAAAGCGGGTGTGTAAAACTATTTCTGCCCCCAGGCGTATCCCAAACAACATATCCACCGTCAAGGCGTAGATGTGGAATAAGGGCAGTACAGCCAATACTTTTTCCTTGCCCTCTTGCAGCACACGCGGCTCGATATTGGTGGTTTCCATGATCTGGCTGCAAGCTGCAGTCAGGTTGCCATGGGTGAGCATTGCGCCCTTGGGCAAACCAGTAGTGCCGCCAGTATATTGCAAGGTAGCGACGGCGGCTTTCGGGTCTATGGCAGCGATAGACGTGTAATCACCGTCATTGTCCAGCAGTTTTGCGAACAGCAGATGTTGCGCATCGTCAGGGATAACACTCAACTGCGTCGCATTGTCCAGGTTGGCTCTGACTGCATCCGGATAAGGCGTCATTTCCGGGATATTGCCGATGATGAGTTTTTGCAGACGGGTATGCCCCAACATCTTGGCCATTTGTGGATACAGCATGACCATGTCCAGCGTCACCAGCATGTCGGTATGGCTGTCGGCAATTTTATGCTCCAGCACTTTCTCGGCATCCAGCGGAGAATAATTTACCACTGTGCCACCCGCCTGCAAAATCGCAAAGAAGCTGATGACGTAATGCGGGGTATTGGGCAGATACAGGCCCACATGCACGCCCGGCTTGACGCCCAGTTGCTGGAAACCTTTGGTAGCCTGGTCCACCAGTTTTTGCAATTCTGCATAGCTGGTCTTTTTGCCCATGAATTCCAGAGCGGGCAAGTCTGGCCATTTGGCGACGGCATCATGCAGCAATTGCGGCACACTGCTGATGGGCAGATCAGCGTCCCAGTGTACGCCTGCGGGGTAAGATTTGATCCAGGGTTGTAAGTCGCGCATTTTTGTCTCTCTTTATAAGAATAATTTGAAAATGTCAGCCAACCAGGAAGTTAACGTCGGAAAAGCCCTGCCTCAGAAAGAGGAAGAGCCAATCCGGAACTACCCGTAAATCGCACTTATGAAACTACAAGTAATTATTTTTTCTCCGTATATTTCTTCAACTCCATCTTGCCGATTTGATTCCTGTGCACTTCATCCGGGCCATCTGCCAGGCGCAAAGTACGGGCTTGTGCATAGGAATATGCCAGACCAAAATCGTCAGACACACCACCACCACCATGCGCCTGTATCGCCCAGTCTATGACCTGGCAAGCCATGGTTGGAGCTGCTACCTTGATCATGGCGATTTCTTTGGCTGCTGCCTTATTGCCCACTGCGTCCATCATCTGTGCCGCATTCAAGACCAGGAAACGTGCCTGGTCGATGAGGATGCGGGCATTAGCGATACGCTCCAGCGTCACGCCCTGCTCTGCCACCCGTTTGCCAAAGGCCACTCGTGTCAAAGAGCGTTTGCACATGTCTTCGAGTGCACGCTCTGCCAGACCAATCAAACGCATGCAGTGATGGATGCGACCAGGTCCCAGACGGCCTTGGGCAATTTCAAAGCCACGGCCTTCACCCAGCAAAATATTGGAGGTGGGCACGCGCACGTTTTCAAACAGCACTTCGCCATGACCATGCGGTGCATCGTCATAACCAAATACCGGCAAGGCACGCAAGATAGTCACACCCGGCGTATCACGCGGCACGACAATCATGGATTGCTGTTTGTGACGATCAGCATTATCAGGATCACTCTTGCCCATGAAAATAAACACTTTGCAGCGTGGATCATTGGCACCGGACGACCACCATTTACGACCATTGATGACATACTCATCGCCATCACGGACGATGGATGATTCAATATTGGTGGCATCAGACGAGGCGACTGCGGGTTCTGTCATGGCAAAGCAGGAACGAATTTCGCCACGCAATAAGGGCTTCAGCCATTGCTCCTGATGTTCAGGCGTGCCGTAACGGGCAAACACTTCCATGTTGCCGGTGTCGGGTGCTGAACAATTGAATACTTCGGGCGCCCAGACGGCACGGCCCATGATTTCACAGAGTGGTGCATATTCGAGATTGGTCAAACCTGCGCCATGGCCAGACTCTGGCAGGAAGAGATTCCACAAACCGGCATCGCGTGCCTTGGCTTTCAGTTGCTCAACCACCTTGGTCGGTATCCAGGCATTGCCTGTCTTGCGGTTGGCAGCGATCTCGCCAAAGAAAGTTTTTTCATTTGGATAGACATGCTCATCCATGAAGGCGATCAGGCGTGCCTGCAAATCTTTGACCTTGGGGCTGTATTGAAAATCCATGATGTGTCCTTTTCCTTGTTTATTCAGTTTGCTCGGTTTTCTTAAATGGACATGCTTATGTCCGCTTTACTTTCTTTGTAGCTCAAAATTGCGCGCTGTCAGCAAGGCTGTTGCGCATAAAACTTCTTCGCCATTGCGCACAGAAAAAACCTCTGCAGCGCTGACAGTCAACAACTTGCTGTGTGAAACCACACGCCCACGTGCCAGCAATTTTTCACCATCGGCGGGTGCGACTATCTTCAAATTGCAATCGATACTGGCATTGATCCAGCCTGCTGGTAACAGAGTGCCAGCGGCAGAGACGCCAGCAAAATCTGCGGCTGCAAAGATGGCGGTAGCCTGCATCTTCCCTGGTACGAAACTGAGTTCTTCGCGGCAGGCAATCCCCAGTTCCACTTCACCCGGCGCTATCTTTAAAAATTCTATCCCCAGCAATTGCGCCATGGGCATGGCCAGCACCAGACTCTTTAGCTGTATTGCGTAATCTGGATTGCTTGCCACATATGCCGGTGTCATGATCGAATCCTTTCCCTTGCCGCATTAACTGACCAGATAACCACCATCAACATTGATACAGGCACCCGTGGTATAGCTGGACGCATTCGATGCCAGGTACAAGACCGTGCCTGCCATTTCATCTGGTTCGGCAATGCGCTTCATGGGTATGCGCGTCAATGCTTTTTCGAGAATGACAGGATTGTGGAACAGGGCCGAGGCAAACTTGGTATCAGTCGCGCCTGGCAGCAAGGCATTCACACGTACACCCATGGGCGCACATTCCTGTGCGAAGGATTTGGTCATGGCGATGACTGCTGCCTTGGTGATGGAGTAAATCCCTTGCATCGCACCTGGCACCACGCCATTGACGGAAGCCACATTGATGATGCTGCCGCCGCCATGTTTTGCCATCAGTTTGGCACCGGCTGAAGACATGAAGAAATAGCCGCGTATGTTGACATCAACGGTCTTCTGGAAGGCGCTGACATCGGTCTCGGTGATATGCCCGAAATGCGGGTTGGTAGCAGCATTATTGACCAGAATATCAAGCTTGCCATGAGTGGCTGTAATGTCGGCAAACAGCGCATCAATCTGCGCCATTTCACCTATATGGCAGGCTCGTGCTTCTGCCTTGCCACCAGCAGCAATAATCGCAGCCACCACGGCTTCGCAAGCTTCTGCCTTGCGGCTGCTCACGATGACATAGGCACCGTTGGCAGCCAGGGTTTTGGCGACGGCTTCACCTATGCCACGGCTTGCGCCAGTGACCAGTGCGACCTTACCGGTCAAATCAAACATTGCTGTCATCTGTCTCTCTCGTTTCTCTTATTTCTTTAAACGTAGGTGATTGCTTTGGGATTGTTCAATACTTCAAGATGTGAAAAATTATTCAGGTAAGCCAGTGTGGGACGCAATACGCCTTCTGCTGTCGGCTGTAAATGAAAACGAGTGACCCCACTGTTCACCAGCGACCAGTTGAGTTCAGCGAAACGTGGATCAGGAAAGCCTAATACATGCTGGCATAAGGCTGAGATCGTGCCGCCAGACGTAAAGACGACAATGTTCTTGGCATCATCAGTTATCGCCAGTTGCTTGTGCATGGCAGTAACACAGCGCTGGCGAAATGCATTCCAGCTTTCTACATACTCAGCATCATGTTCGCCTGACATCCAGCGGCTGATGGCCTGGGCAAAAATATCCTGAAAGGCCTGCTTGCCATTCGGCGTATTCATGAGGAAATGCTTGACCGCTGCCGGGTCATCAAAGGCTGGGACATGGCGTGCCAGGACTTCGTGATGGTTGTACTCGTTGAAACCGGCATCAGAATGCCAGGCAGACATATCCAGCGAATCCAGGTCTTGTTGCAGCATTTCGGACAGACAGGCTTGCGCGGTTTGTTGATGCCGTTTCAGGGCACCAGTGACGACACGAGATACCTGCATGTCGCGCTCGGCCCACCAGCGGCCCAATTGCCTTGCCTGTTGTTCGCCCAGTTCAGACAATTGGTCATAGTTCTGGTTGCCGAAAGAAGCCTGCCCGTGCCTGACCAGATATAAAGCTGCCATTACTTCCTCTGTGAGATTTCACTTATAAATTAATGAACAAAGTGTAAGCCTGCACCTATAATTGATCAAATGAATAGTTATTATCCATATTAATTAATCTTATGCATCTATCTCGCGTTGACCTAAACCTATTCACCGTCTTTGTTGCCATCTATACCGAGAGCAGCGTGACCCGCGCCAGCCAGCAATTGAACCTGACTCAACCAGCCATCAGTCATGCATTGAACCGCTTGCGGCAACTCTTCAATGACCCTTTGTTTGTACGCCAGGGGCAGATGATGGTTTCGACCCCACTGGCGCGCAACATCATAGAACCGGTGCGGCAAGCCCTGCGCGGACTGGAAGTGACCCTGACCGAGAATGACAAGTTTGACCCGGCACTGGCAAGCAAACAGTTCAACCTGGCTTTGCGCGATGTATTGGAATCGACCGCCCTGCCACCGCTGATGGAAAGCATTACCCGGCAGGCGCCACAAATCAATCTGGCGGCGATACAGGTGGAAAGACGGGAACTGGTCAGCGAACTGGCCGCTGGCAGCCTGGATCTGGCGATTGATATGTTGTTGCCATTGCCAAACGAGATACATCGCCAGATGGTAGTGCAAGGCAATACCGTCGTCCTGGCAAGACGCGATCACCCCGTCATACAGGGCAAGCTGGATCTGGACACGTATATGCAGGCAGAACACATACTCGCCAGCTCAAGGCGTAAAGGCATGGGGCTGGAAGATTTTGAGCTGAGCCGTCTGGGCTTGCAAAGACGCATACGCCTGCGCTGCCAGCATTATTTTGCCGCTTGCCGGGTAGTCAGCCAGACTGATTTGCTGCTGACCATGCCGGAAGGCTATGCGCGTATTGCGAATGAACAATTCAATAATCAGATATTGCCGCTACCAGCGGCCATGCCTTCGTGGGATGTGTATTTGTACTGGCACCAGAATGTAGAGAACGACCCGGCTAACCGTTGGCTAAGACAGCAGGTGATAGAGGCGTTTCAAAACCAGACAGTGTGATAGTGTAAAGACATGAGGCTGGTTTGATCCAGCATCAAGCATGATGGTGCTTATTTGCCAGCCTTGGGCTCGTCTGGCAACAAACAGGCATCGATAATTTGCAAATCATTATCTTTGGCAAAGCTAAGGACAAAATGATAAGCCAGTGGCTCAATTTCACGTATGGCTTCATTCACCACGACAGAACGTACGCCATTCAACAAGATGGGGCGCACGTATGGTGAATACTGCAAGTGGGAATTCCTGCCGCCATCAGGACTGAAACAGGACATGGCTCCGCACAGGCGCTCTGCCCAATCACTGGGGCGAAATTGTTTGCCATCACTGGTAATACCTTGGATGAAAAACTCGCGGACTTGTTGCGTTTTAGTGGATTCGGCCATGTGCTCGGCTTGCTGAAGCAAGAGTGAATTAAGCTTAACATCATTATGTGACACCAAGCTTTCAATATACTTCCATATTATATCTTATAGAAGACTTGAATCAAAACCGGCATCGCTGATATATCTGGCTTTGATGCAAAGCATGCAATCTTACTCTGCCAATATAGTGCATTTCGCGGGCTAGTAAAGAAAAGAGCGGGCCAGAGTTTATGTGATTGACAATCACATAGTGGGTTGAATGTTTAAATTGACATGCATGATTGATCACTATTCATAAATAAAATGCAAGGTGGGCGATGAGCCTCTGCCTTGCTGTTGCTGTTGCTGTTGCTGTTGCTGTTGCTGTTGCTGTTGCTGTTGCTGTTGCTGTTGCTGTTGCTGTTGCTGTTGGGTTTGACTTTGGGGTTGCTTTTGACTTTCCGCAGTTCCCATGTGTAGCCGCCATTTGTGCTGTACAGAAAATGGAAAAAGAAGAGCCGCTGTTTGAGGTGTAGCAGGGGTTTTCGAAGTGCATGCACTTCGCCTGCGTAACGGCAATCGCTTGCAAGCGATTGTGCGCCCTGCAAGGGAAGCGAGTTTCGGATCTTCCCATTTTTTGTACTGCACAAATGGGCACCCCGTAGGGGCGGCTACGCCTGGGTCGCCTTTCTTTGAATTCTTTCTTTGGCGACGCAAAGAAAGAATTTCGGCCGCCGGGCCGAGACCCGGCTTGCATCCATGGAGGGAAGTCGTGTTAACCAAAGTGAGTCATGCAACGAGCAATACGGCATATCACGAACGCCACTGGAGCGCAAGCCCGCTAGATTCCAGCCAACCCCACGCTGGAATGACGTAGCTTGGGAGAATGAATATCGACCATTTAAGCTTCGATGCAGGTCACTCTTATAGTATTTTATACAATCAATTACACATCCCAAGCAAAATCACCAGTCATTGCACTACTGTTATCTTCAAACAAAACTCCCCGCACCTCACAAACTAATAATAAACCTCGCCCCACCACCCACACTAGCCGCATACCTCACCGTCCCCCCATTACCCTGCACTAGCTGCCTGACCAGAGCCAAACCTATGCCACTGCCATGTTCACGGGTAGAAAAGAAAGGGGTGAAAATGTGCGCGATCAAATCCTTGGGCACCCCTGGTCCATTGTCACTGACTTCTATGCGCAAACGCGCACCACGACTGAGTTGGGCGCGTATATGGACAGTGGCAGGTTTGACTGCGGCTGTGGCTTCAAAGGCATTTTGAATCAGGTTGATGAGTGCCTGTTCCAGTTGTGCAGGGTCGAGCATGGCCTCCAGATTGGCGGGTGCTACACTGAACTGCATTTCCCCTCCTCTGGCCTGCCACATGGGGCTAACCAGTGAAGAAATGCGTGCCAGCAAAGCCTGCAATTGCACTCTCTCAGTCTGCGCGACAGGCACATTGGCCAGACTGCGGTAGCTGCCGACAAAATTGACCAGGCCATGTGCACGCCTGCTGATGGCATCCATTGCCAGCGCCAGGTCGGCGGTGCTTTGCTGAGGCAATTGTAGATCACTCAACATGTCTTGCGCAGTGCTGGATAAAGAAGCGACAGGTGTCAGCGAATTCATGATTTCATGCGTGAGTACGCGTATGAGTTTTTGCCAGGCCTGTTGCGCCTCTATTTGCAGCTCTGTCTCTACCGGCATCAATGCAACGATGAGTTGTGTCTGGCTTTGCAATGTGAGACTGCTGCTGGCCAATAAGGCGCGCTCCTGGCCTTGTTCTGTTTCAAAACAAATCATGCTGCGCTTGCCCACAGCCTGGGCAATAATCTGTTCATAGAGCTGGCTGACCTCAAAGACACGGCCCGGTGCGATCAGGCGGCGGGCGTTGCCATTCAAGGGGCTGACATTTTTTTCCTGCCCTCTACTCCCTACACAAAACAGGGCAATGGGGGCGTGTTCCAGCCGGCTTTCCAGTGTCAGTACCACTTGCTGCAGCCCGTCACGCTGCATGGCTGGCGGTAAATAGCCAGCGTCTGGTCTGGCCTTAGGGGCAGTAAGGCTGGTCAAGCCAAGAGTGAACATCAGCAAACCAACAACAGCCAGCAAGGCAAAGACTATAGACCAGCGCAGTAAATGTTGACTTTGTCCGGCTGTATGCAAGTACGTCATGGCCATGGCAGCACCGACGATGATGAGCATGCCACAGGTACTCAGCAATTTCCTGCGCCAGACCAGGTTCAGCTCAAATGTCATGTTTTTCCAGCTTGCGGTAGAGTGCGGCGCGGCTCAGGCCCAGCAATTTGGCGGCCTGGCTGATATTTCCTTCTGCCTTGCTCATGGCATTGGCGATTGTTTGGCGCTCCAGCGCGGCCAGTGTATATTCAGAGCTGGTAATAATGGTTTCTGTTACCCCTACTGGTATGGCAGGTGGCTTTATCTCGTCTATGGCTGCCAATGGCAAACCAAAATCTGCCAGCACATAGTTTTCCTGGGTCGCCAGTATCACCGCTCTCTCACAAGCATGACGCAATTCCCTGACATTGCCTGGCCAGGCATAGACAGACAGGGCGGCTACTGCATTGCTGTCAATATTTCGCGCAGGTCTTTGATATTGTTGCTGATAGCTTTGCAGGTAATGCGCCAGCAGCATAGGGATATCAGCCACCCGCTCACGCAATGCGGGTATGCGCAGGACGATGGTATTGAGGCGAAACAAGAGGTCAGGGCGAAACACAGTGGCATCGAACAAACTGGCTTCATTGAGGTTGGTGGCGCTGATGATACGCACATCGACTTTCTCAGCCCGGTCTGCACCTATAGGGGTGACTTCGCGGCGCTCCAGCGCATGTAGTAATTTTGCCTGCGCCCCCAAAGGTAAATTACCAATTTCATCGAGAAAAAGCACGCCACCTGCAGCAGTTTGAAAACGACCTGCCCGGTCTTGCCTGGCATCGGTGAATGCCCCTTTTTTGTGGCCATACATTTCACTTTCAAAAGTCGACTCGGGTATACTACCCATGTCGACAGGCAAAAATGTCGCCTCCCTGCGGGCAGAATGCTGGTGTATGGCACGCGCCACCAATTCCTTGCCTGTGCCGTTTTCACCAAGGATGAGGACATTTGCCTCAGTCGGCGCCACGCTCCTGATGATGGATTTCAACTCGCGCATGCTGGCCGCATGTCCCATCAATTCCGGAAAATCCTCGTCCTGCAAAGACAGGCCTTGCTTGTCATAGCGACTTGCCGCGCTCTGCACTGTCGCCACCAGTCTTTCATTATTCCAGGGTTTGGTAATAAAGTCGCAGGCTCCGCGTTTCAAGGCTTCTACAGCCAGAGGTACATCAGCATAGGCAGTCATCATGATGATGGCTGGGGCCGGATTGAGTGCGCGTAACTGGCTCAGCAAGGACAGTCCCTCGGCACCATCGGTACGACCCGGGGTGAAATTCATGTCCAGCAAAACCACTTCCGGCATCGCCGCTTGCAGACTGGCCCTCAGTTGCGCTGTATCGGTCAGCGCACTGACATGCCGACAATGCCGGCGTAATAAGAGCTGGGCTGCGCATGCAACATCAGGATCATCGTCAATGATGAGTATGGAAATATTGAGTGCCGGGGTTTGTACAGTAGTGGAGGCAGGCATGAAAAAAAAGGAACTCAGGTCAACGATCGCGGGCATATATGATTTCAGCCCATTGTAATCCTGCATGCTGGCTGCAGCAAACAAAGCCAGGATTTAACAGGTCGATACTGAGCCAGAGTGGACATAAGCTTTGTTTTGTCCATTTATGAACAGCGATAGTGTGCGGAAACGGACGCTCAGTGCCCACTTACATCTTGGTACGCAGCTTGGGAATATGTGTTGCAGGCAAGAGCAAGGCATGCAGGAACTTGCTCTTTTTAACCAGGCTCAACAAAAGCAAGGGCAACAACAATCCTGCCAGTAATGCAATGCTGGCGTTCAGATAATCAAATGAACTCCAGCGCGCCAGGATGACGAATATCTTCCATTCAATCCATGAGTGAAAAATCATGATGAATAAACTGCTGCTACCCAAATAGGCCAGTGCCTTGCCCACCTTGCCAGCGTATTGCAAACAAGTCGAAATCGATAAAAGTAAATAAATACCCAGCAAGGCCTGGGCTGTTGATATCCACCAATTTCCATACAGGCGCATATTCAAATCTATGGTTTCATCAAAAAAGAAATGCAGGGCTGCAAACGACATGAGCACAATGGCAAATATCCAGGGCTGGAAGCGGAAGCGCATGACATGCTCATGCATGATATAGCCGAGCAAGATGAAGGCTGTGCTGATGCCGGTCAGGTCCAGACTCCATGGCAAGCCCGGGAAATTGCCTTGATGATTACCAAGCAAGAGATTCAAGCCGGCGAATTGTTGCACATCCAATTGGCTCAATATGTGTGTTATGGCAATCCCCGCAGCCAACAAGATCGCCATACAAAACGCTGGCAACATTAACCCGGCATGCAAGCGATTTGCCAAGCGCAAGACCAGCCAGGCCAACAGCATGGCCAGGAACAAATGCGGTAAATACCACAGCGGCACCCACTCTATGGTATTACCCGTCGCATACAGCATACCCAGCAAATAGGTGCGAGTGTCCACCCCCGAGAAGACTATGCGCGCCAGCCCCCAGGCGGACAATACGACAAAGAAAGGCTTCAATAAGGCATCGGCCTTGAAAACCAGAAAATCCCTGAAGGCGGTGTCGTGGTGGAGGACAGCTCCCGATAAAAAAAAAACAGGGGCATGTGAAAGGAAAAGATGATGCGAAATAGCTCACCATGCTCATGCGCAATGATCCAGTTATGCCCAAAGACCACCAGGATGATACCCAGGCCCTTGGCAATATCTATACTGGTATTTCGCTCGGACATAGACCCTCACCCCAGCCTTCGATTAAGGAAATGCAGTTGAATTCTATTTAGTACTACTTTTGCACATCATAAGTCAGACTGGCCTGCCAGTCTTCTCGCAGCAAGGAATGTACTGCGGCTGTCACAGGTAAGCCACCGACGATAAGGCGATTACGGGCCATGCATTCCAGTTGCGCACCGACTTTTTTTGCCACTGCCATGCTGGCGGTATTACTTTCAGCAGCGACGATTTCTATACGGTTGAAACCCAGCTGCATGAAACCGGCATCTGCCAGCAACATGGTCGTTCTGGTGGCGATACCCTTCCCTTGCTCAGACTGTCTGATCCAGTACCCAAGATTACAGTAATTATGCAATTTGCTGATCATGTTCAGTCCGGCCCCGCCCAGCAATTCCTTGCCATCTTCACTGAAGATACCAAACTCATAGGCCGTGCCTTCTTCTCGCCCCTTATCGCAAACAGTAAACCAATCACGGGCATGGTCGCTATTGAAGTCAGCATGACACCAGCCCATCCAACGGCCTACGGTTTCTACTGATTCACGGACCACGGCGGCAAATACGTCAGCATCATCAGGCTCATAGACGCGCAGGCAAATGCCGGGGGCAATAATTTTTTTCATTATAAATAATTAGTATGAAGATATGACCAGTATAGCCTGATCACAGTCTGCAGCGATGAAGTGAGCGGGCAAAAAAAAGCCCTGTATTTTAACAGGGCCAATTTTTAAATCCAGACTGCGAAAGACAACAGTAAGAGCAGCAGCATCCACAACAACAAGGCTCGCCAAACCAGGCCGACGGCGCTTTGCAAGGCGCGTGGCGAAGCTTCTGCACCAGGCTGGCTTTCCAGCTCCAGGCTATCAACATCAACGGCTGTCGCATCTGCTTGCAGGATCATGGCTTTTTCTTCTGGCTCACCGAGGCGCACGCCAAGGGCACCGCCACCGGCAGACAGGATAATACCGACCAGCTCATCCGACCAACGATCAGCATAATTGCGCCAGGAGTACACGGCATCTTCAAAATTACCAACCACGGCAAAGGCGACTGCTGTCAGGCGGGCTGGTATCCAGTCTATCCAATAAAAGACCTTGGCCGCATAGATACCGAACTCTTCATTTTTCATGTGCTCGGGCTCATTCCAGGCGCGTGACAGATATTCAGCTGCGCGATACATGACGGCACAAGCCGGGCCTACCGGCATCAAAAACCAGAAGAACACACCGAAAACATTGCGGTGAGTGGCAATCAAGGAGCGCTCCACTGCCAGTCTGGAGATTTCCGAGACATCCATGCCCGTGGTGTCAAGATGCGTCCATTCTGCCAGATAGCGCCTGGCAGCATCCTCGTCACCAGAACTCAGGGCCAGTTGTATTGAGGTGAAATAATGGCTGTAACGGCGAAAACCCAGAGTCAAATAAACGATGAGTACATTCCACAACAAGGCAGCAATCGGGTTCAGGCGCAGGCACAGCCAGTAAATCAGCGCAGTTGGCAGCGTGAGCGAGGCGATGACTATCCACCAGCCCAGTCGGCCATGCTTGACCTTGCCTGCATTGAAGGATGCTTCGATTTTGTCAGCCAGTGTCTGGATTTGCGTATAGATAGGGTTATCTGCCCGCAAGGGCTTGAGCTGCTCAATCAACAGCGCTAACAGGATGGAAATAAAGGTCATGGTAGACTGGGCTTATGTTGCAGCGCAATGCTGCAAACAATCAATTTGCAAATGCGGCAAGTGTAAACCGATTTGCCCAGATTATGAAGCTTTGTTCTTCAAGGCAAGAACTTAAGACTCATGCACGCAGGAAATGAAACAGATTGCGCAGCATGCCCGCCGTTGCCCCCCAGATGAAATGCTGCTCGTAGGGCATGGCATAAAAGTGCCGTTTGCCTGCATTGTCGGGCAAATCAAAGCTACGGCGCTGGTGGTTTTTACCGTTCATCAAAAAGTCCAGCGGCACTTCAAAAATCGAGGCGACTTCTGAAGGATCGGTACGTACCTGAAAGCCAGGGCTGATCAAGGATACGATGGGACTGACCTGGTAGCCTGTGCCGGTCTTGTATTCTGGCAGTTGTCCCAGAATTTCGACGAATTCGCGTTGCAGGCCAATTTCTTCTTCTGCCTCACGCAAGGCAGTGGTCACGGGGTCGATATCTTCTTCCTCAAAACGCCCGCCAGGAAAGCTGATTTGGCCGGGATGATGATTCAGGTGCGCAGCCCGCTCAGTGAGTAGCATGGTCAGGCCCTCATCACGCATGACGATAGGTATCAATACCGAAGCTGGCCGGAAAGGCAGGTTTTTTGAAAAAAAACTTTCATCGACAACTTCTGGCGTCCATTCGTGCTGCCGAAGAAAACGTTGGCGCAACCAGGCTGGTGACAGATGAGCTGCAGGTACAGCAGCCTCCTCACCCAAGGATTGGACAGGGAAAGTCTGGGGATCGAAAACCGGTTTACTCACAATGACTATTCGTTTTTATTGTTGATTTGCATACAGGAAAAAGTTTGCCATGCGCCTGACAAAATTTCCAATAAAAAAAGGATGCCGGAGCATCCTTTTTCAATACGGCTAGAACAGATATTACTCTGCTTTTGCTGCAACAACTTTACGTGCTGGCAATTTCTCTTTGATACGAGCAGATTTACCAGAGCGTTCACGCAGATAGTACAGTTTTGCACGACGTACATCACCGCGACGTTTCACTTCGATAGAAGCGATCAGTGGGGAGTACAACTGGAATGTACGCTCAACGCCTTCGCCGGAAGAAATCTTACGGACGATGAAGTTGGAATTCAAACCACGGTTACGACGGGAGATAACTACACCTTCGTAAGCCTGTGCACGTTTGCGAGTACCTTCAACAACGTTGACGCTCACAACTACTGTATCACCTGGCGCAAAGTCAGGGATGTTCTTGCCGAGGCGAGCAATTTCTTCTTGCTCTAATTTTTGGATCAGATCCATTTTTTACTCCTATGACCATCTTGCCGACGCTGCAGAATCTGGTTCTGGCTGATGCCCGGTAGAGGATGGGGTTTAACATGTGAATCATTGAAGATTCACGCTTATATATTTCAGCTCAAGAGCTGAAAATTACTACAAACTGCTTAAAAACTTTTCGTCGGCACGGCTCAACAAGCCTGCCGCACGCGCTGCGATGATTAAATCCGGACGCTTTAACTGACTGGCCTCCAGTGCACGTTGACGCCGCCACTTTTCGATTTCGGCATGATTACCACCCATTAACACGGTTGGCACAGCCTGGTCTTCAAAGACTTCTGGCCTTGTGTAATGCGGACAATCCAGCAAACCATTGACAAAACTGTCTTGCACTGCCGAGGCATCATCATGCAAGACGCCAGGGATTTGCCGTATGACAGCATCCATCAGGGCCATGGCTGGCAATTCACCGCCAGACAAGACAAAATCGCCGAGGCTGATTTCTTCATCGACGTAATTATCCAGCAGACGCTGATCTACCGCCTCATACCTGCCACACAACAAGACCAGGCCCGGCGTTGCCGCCAGTTGCATAACCTTTTCATGTGTCAGCGGCTTACCCTGTGGTGACAGATAGATCACTTTGGGCGCCACTGCAGACAAGGCAGTCTGGCGTGCCTTGGCAGACTCGATTGCGGTCTGCAAGGGTTTTGCCAGCATCACCATACCCGGGCCACCACCATAAGGCCGGTCATCCACGGTACGGTGCCTGTCAGTCGTAAAATCACGCGGATTCCACAGCTTTAATTCGCATTTTTGTTGCTCGAAAGCCCGCCTCGTTACACCTGATTGTGTAATGGCAGCGAACATTTCGGGGAACAGTGTAATGACATCAAACTGCATGTTCATGCCTTCTGAGAACCTATTTACGATCTTACTGCGCGAGCGTGATCGGGGCTCATGTGCTGCTCAAAATGCTCATGTACTTAAGTACATTCCGCTTTTTGCGCTGCTCTTCACCCCGCTGACGCACGCTCGCTACAGATCGCAAACAGGTTCTGAGTTCATCACATTAATAATCACTACCCCAGTCAACCTGGATTTTGCCTGCTTTTTGATCGACTTCCTTGACGAAAGCCTCCACAAAAGGGATCAGGCGCTCGTGCTTCGCCAGTTCATTTTCAGGCATATCCGCTGCCGCCACCCGTAAAATCGGATGCGCACCGTTGTCCATCAAATCCCTGACCACACCTAAATTCTCACCCTGAAGATTATCTACCTGCAAACCTATCAGATCAAGCCAATAGAATTCACCGGACGCCAAAGCAGGAAAATGCTTGCGAGAAATTTGCACAGTCGCACCTTTCAGTGCTTCTGCGGCATTTCTGTCAGGCACACCCACCAGCCGCGCAACCACGTCTTCCCCCTGAATTTTAACTTCCAGACGGTCAACATCACGCAACTCAGGCTTATCCAACCACCAGGTTTTTACTGACATCAATGCGTCAGCATCAGCAGAATAAGGACGTATCCTTACCCAGCCGTGAATACCAAATGCTCCCGAGATATAGCCAACCAGGACCAGATCATCAGGAGCATGGACTGCAGCAGTCATAAATAAAGCTTAGCAGCGATTAAGCTGCTGCTTTACCGGACTGAGCTACCAGGCGAGCAACTGCTGGAGACAATTGAGCGCCAACACCTTGCCAGTAAGCCAGGCGATCTGCTGCAACGCGTACTGTTTCTGCATTACCAGTAGCTACTGGGTTGTAGAAACCGATGCGCTCGATAAAGCGACCATCGCGACGATTACGGGAATCAGTTGCAACGATGTTGTAAAAAGGGCGCTTTTTTGCGCCACCACGAGCTAAACGAATAACGACCATAATATTTCCAAAAAATGTCTGAACGCGGAAAAAGCTGTAGATTATAGCCCGCTTCTTGAGCAAGTCGCAAGAACTATCCCACTTTTCGCTTCCATGGCGCTGTTTTTATCTGTCAGCGTGACGATTGAGACACACTATCACCTCATCGCATACAATCACAGCTTCAACTTTGATGGTTTTTGCAATGACTTCCAACAATACAAGTAAGGCTATGGGCAACAATATAGCACCGCATAAAAATAAAACCCTGGCGACTTTACTGGCTGCGGTCTTTGGTGCCATAGGTTTGCACCGCTTTTATCTGGACGGCAAAAAAGATAAGTGGGGCTGGCTGCACTTCATTACGCTGCCGCTCAGCATGATTATTCACTATTTCTATTTCGGCAAACCCGAGATTGTGCAATATGGCTTCCTGTTGCTGTCTTTCCTGATTGCCACACTGGAAGCATTGGTCATGGGACTGACGCCCGATGAAAAATGGGATGCCAGACACAATAGCAAATCCGGCCAGGCCAGCGAATCCAATTGGCCGCTGGCGCTATTATTGGTATTGACGTTGGGTGTAGGTGCATTTGTGCTAATTGCGGTCATCGCCCGTAGCTTTGATCTTTTATATACGGGCGGCGCTTACGGCTGATAAACCAGCCCATAAATAAATGTAAGGACGTAAGCAAATAGGACTTACGCAAAATTGCCCCGGCAAGGCTATCGCCTTAATAAACATCCCTTACAGGGGATGTTCGTTTCGTCGGCAGACAACATGTTGTCTGAAACCCCGACTACACCGTAGCGGCGAAGACAGTACTTTTAGTACGGCCAGGAGCTAACAACACAGTTGGGGTAGTTTTTCGCAAGTCCCAGCAAATTTAAAAAGCCTCTTGAAACTATACAAGAGGCTTTTTAACATATCAACACACCAACTACGAACGATCTGCCTCTGTCCCCACCACTTCTTTGTATGCATGCCATGTCGCATGACCTATGACGGGCATGATGATCAGGAAACCTATATTCCAGCTCATGAATCCCAGCACGACACTGGCGATAATGATGACAGACCAGACCATGGTCACAGGCACATTAATGAACAGGGCGACACAGCTGATAATCATGGCAGTAATCGCATCGGTGTCGCGATCCAGCATCAGGGGTATCGATACCCAACTGATGGCAAATACCAGGCTGGCAAAGACAAAGCCTATACAAATGTAGACCGCCAGGAACTCCAGATTACTCAAGGAAAATAACTGCGCGAGAAAACCCTGCATGCTTGGCATGCCCTTGTTATAGAACAGCGCAAAAATCACCAGCGAAGCCCGCGCCCAGACCATCATGATGACGGCCAGCACCAGCGCCAGCACGCCTACATTGCTCCAGCGCCCCTGCATGGAAAACACACTGCCCAATAAACCAGAACGTACATTTTCAAGGCGACGGCTGATATCGTACAGCCCCAGCGCCAGCAAAGGCCCGACCAAAAGAAAACCGCAAGTCAGGGCAGATAGATATTCAGGCGCATTGTTCAACACCAATTGCAAGACCAGGCCCATGGCAGCAAAACATACGCCATAAAAGATGCTGGAGCCACCAGATGCCCGGAAATCCCGCCAACCCAGCCTCAACCATACAAACGGCCGCAACATGCCTACCCGCCGCAATGGCGGAAACACCGCCTCGTTGTCGATGACGGTCTTGATGTCAGGTGGCGCACTGTCTCCTCCCCTGCCCTGCATTTGATCTGCCATGCTGCCCCCAATTGTCTACGCCCGCTTCTTTGATGCGGATCAACATCCATCCTAAGACAGTATGAAATGAATGGCAAACAATCTGAGCACAATCAGACGAATTATCCAGCCTGGAACAAGGCTACCTGGAGTGATGTTTCAAAAATCCTGTAACGCCTTCGACTAATTCTGCAGGCAGTGGCAAGGAGGGGTCACCATAAGCTGCAAGATTTTTGGCAATATCACCTGTGACTATTTTTGATACATGATTCATATTGTGGACCAGGAGCATATCAGCATCGGGCCGCGCTGCTTTCAAAGCAGCAATCTGCTTCACATCCACTTGGATATCATTGTCGCCAAGAATCAACATCACATGACAATTTAATTTCACTATTTCTTTTTCAGGTGTAAATCTAAAATAAGAAATCAAAAAAGGCTGAACGCTACTTCGGTACAGAAAATTCAATTCGGGCGGTGGATTTTCGTATAACTTACCAGCTTGCAAGGAAGTAAGCGCCTCATCACTAATACTCATCTGTTGCGGAGTCAGCTTCCCTTGCAATTGCTGGCGTATGAGTTCAGCAGCATTTTTTGCGGGTCCGGCAAGGGATATCAAACCCTGCACAGATTCTTTCTGCGCAGCCAGAATAGCAATCAGAGAACCTTCACTATGTCCCAGAACAAAGACATTAGAAAAACGCTCATCGCCTTTTAATAATTTTAACCAGGAAGCAGCATCATCAACATAATTTTCAAACCGCAATTCAGATTCCTGTTTCGTGGCAGCCAAACTGGCTCCAACACCACGCTTATCAAATCGCACAGTAGCAATCCCAGCTTGCGAGAGTGACTCAGCCAACATTTTAAAGGCGTTATTTTTGCCTTTAATGCCGAGTGAATTTCCATCCCTGTCTGTAGCTCCCGAGCCAGCAATAAGCAAGAGAACCGGAACCTTCCCTTTAGTGGCAGGCAATTGCAGACTCCCCGCAATTTGCCCAGTAGGCGTAGAGAGGGTAATGTCCTGGTCTTTACCTGGTTGCTCAGCAGTCGCAAATGCCATGCCAAAAGCAAAAGGCACCAGGACAAGCACCGTCTTTAAAAATGCTCTTATCATATGAAAAATACAAAGAGTTGCAAGATCAACATGATAACTCACTCTTCATGCGTCTTCAGTGCTTTTTCTATGCGGCGATCAGGTATCAGCCAGATCAATGCCATGCCCACATACAGTCCCATGGATATGACGGGATACCAGAATGCCAATGGTATTGCAGTGGCATAAGTCAATGGTGACAGCTTGCCCTTCCAGTCTGAACCCACTGCTTTTTTCAGGATGGAATCATTGCCTTGCGTAGCGATAATCTGTTGCTGCAAAATGAAATAGGCAATTGCCGACATCAGCAAGACCAGGCCATACAGGGCCGTAGGAGCTGAAGCAAAGTGATTTTCACCTACCCAGCCAGAAGCAAAGGGAATCAGCGACAGCCAAAACAGCAAATGCAGATTGGCCCACAATATGCCGCCTGTCACTTTGCGGCAGGTGTGCAACATATGATGATGATTATTCCAGTAAATTCCGACGTAGACAAAGCTTAGTACATAGCTCAGAAATACCGGCCAGACGGGTAGCAGCACCTCAAGCGTACCACCATGCGGGACTTTCATTTCCAGCACCATGATGGTGATCAAAATGGCGATGACGCCATCGCTGAACGCTTCCAACCGGGTTTTTCCCATCATTGCCTGCCTCACCTCATAAAGTAGTGTGGCTTATTTTGATGGATATGACGGCCCACGGCAAGCAGCAGAGTTAGCGACGTGCACCTTCGGCTCTGTCGAGACAGATAAGCATGTCAGTCATGGCAGGCATCACTACGCCTGCTCTCTCCAGCATGATTGCAGATTTTACTCAGGCCATGACAAGATCAGGTATGCAGCAAGCGACCACCGGCGAAGGACCAGTTTTCCCAGGAAGTTTCCTTGAAACAGACCATGATGTTTTCCGGATTCATGCTTTTGTCGCAAAGGCGCTTCATCAGGGTGTCCAGTAATTTTCTCTTGACCTGGACACTACGCCCCACCGACCAGAGAATTTCTATCAAGACGAAATCCTGATTCCTGTCTTTGTGCAGATCAGGATAATGCGGGTCAAAACGGAAGTTTTCGGCATCAAGTTCCAGTATGCGCTGAAATTTGTCCGTCTCCGGTACACCCGCTTCTATTAATGCCGCATGCACAGCATTCAGGACTGTCTCCTTGAATAGCAGCGATTTGGGCTTGCAAACAGTGATGGTAACCAGGGGCATGATGTCTCCTTTCTACTCAAACTGCGACGTTCAAAAAGCATATCTCCATCTTAGCAAATTAATTAGTACTTTGAAAATTTATCTATCATTCGTGGCAATATCAGGACTGTTCTTTTATGTCTCCGCTCTTGCGCATATTCGCTTAACAAATCCTTACTTTAAGATGCTATGCAAGCCAAGCCTTGCAAAGGTATGATCCGGCCATTCTTTCCGCAAAAAAATTGCATGCAAGACAAGCCTCCTTCCCTTATCCAAAGCTGTAGCCGCATTGCGGTGCTTTTACTTTGCCTCTGCTGCACTGCAGTCGCTCACGCTAAAACTATCCTGCCATTGCTGCTGGCAGAAACTCGTGATGAAAATGGCGAGATTGCTCCAATACGTCCCGAAAATCAGAAAGTCATCGCGTATTTTGAACGCACCATGGATATACAGTTCGACATACGTCGCTACCCCTTGCCACGCGTAGTAGAAAACATAGGCAAGGGTGAAGGTTTGGGCTTTGGTCTGTCGAAAAGCAGTGAAAGGCTCAAGACCATGCGTTATTCCGAGCCAGTTTTCTCAGACTTTGTCTGGGTCGTAGTCAGGGATGACTCCAGGATGCGGTACTCAGGCATACAGGATTTGCAAGGAAAAGCCGTAGGCATCGTCAGGGGTATACGCTTTGGCGACGAAATAGACAAAATGCGTAATGTGCTGTTCAAGGTAGAAGAAGATCAGCCGCAAAGCAGTTCGCGACTGAAGAAACTCTTGTCAGGACGCATGGACGTCATGCTGGTTAATTCACGCCTGACAAATGCCAAAGACCTGGAAGCAGAACTGAACCACTACCTGGATGAAAAGAACTTGCGTAGCGAAACCCAGATGAATTTTGGTGTCAAGGTTTTTGCCAGGCCCCTGCTGGTCGACCCCATCCATTTCACCTCAGGCATCAATAGCAGGGCCGAGGTCATCAACAAGATCAATGCAGCCATCATCAAGGGCAGAAAGTCCGGGGATTTGCCTGCCCTGTGGAAAAGCTGAAATCAGCTTTCACTTAACAGGCTCAAGACATTACCCTGATCGGGGCGGGCAGCGCCACCCAACATATCTTCATACACCTGGCGTACCGCGTCCTCTCCATGGCCGTGGATGACGTGCATCCAGGGTTTTTCTGCCGCCATGACAGGTTGCATGAAAGCTTGCCAGGCTACAGCCAGGCGCGTTTGTACCCCATTTGGCCCCCAGTCTGCCATGCGCTTCTTGATTTGTGCTGGTGCAAAAAACAGGGTTGGCCGGGCTCCGGGCAGGTTTGATGCACTACTCAATTCCTCCCAATGGGTACCGCCGACGGCGCAACTGTATTTCATGTTGTCGTTAAAGTGATGATGCAGTTGGCTACGTAATTGCCCATTGCCCGCCATGTCTACATAGACAACACCCTGGTCAGCCGCCAAATCACTTACCTGTTCATAGCTGATGACCTCGTCGTAGAGCCCCATATTCCTGACGAATTCCAGATTAGCAGTTGAGGTCAGGCCTATTGTCTTGCAAGCCTTGTCCTTGCGCTGCGCCAGCATGAATGCCAGGCCATATGCAGTCTTGCTGGAAGCACTGGAGATCAGGACGGTCTGCGCACCAAAGAATTGATTGTCATCGAGAAAATCATCAATCATGAATGAAGTGATGAACAAGGGACGCAACAAGACCTGCGCATCTTCAGATTCTTTGCTGTAGCCAGGATCAGCACTGGTCCTGACATAGTGATTGTACAAACCATGCATGGCCTGTCTGTGCTCTGCACCATCAACAAAACCACCAGGGGACACCCGGGTCGCCTGCAGCCTCACATGGGTCGCCATGGGGAAGTAACCATAAAAACGCTCGCCGACCTCGACACCGTCGGCCTTCGATGCCAGCACATCACCAAAGCCCCAGACCGGAATATTGCCCCACCCCTCATCCGTAGGAAAAAAATTCCAGTAATGCATGGCCGTACCAAAGGCAGCATACGTGACGTTATTCGACGTAAAGGCAAAACGCTCCACCTGCAAAACCACTTGCCCCTCTTGTAACTCTGTTTCAGCAGGCACATGCAAGGGCTTGAATCTGGATTCCAACAAATTGCTTTTATTAACAATAAATTCTTTGGCTGGGGTTTTCATGGTCTCGTCGTTTTATTGGGGAATTTACAATTAAAGTCAAGTATTGCACGATTCGGGATTTTTTTCTCGGCTTGCCAATATTTCTATTTATGTAAAACCTCTGGCACAACAACCCCATCCATTCGCGCCATTTTTACTGCTGTTCACGGCAAACTTTCCTGTCTCGTCGCATCTGCATTGAGGCTAAGGCTGCCCATCTTTATTCTTCGTCCTGTCGCAAGAGCACATCACATTTAAACAAACAGGAGAACCACATGCGCGCATTTCATCTCAAGGGCGGTAAAAAATTTCTGTTGGCGAGCGGCCTGATGCTGGCATTCACTACTCAGGCCATGGCATTTTCTGAGCCAGAGTTTAAAACTGCCTTCCAGCAATTTACCCAATCTGGCAAAGGTAGTGAAGAAGCTGCCGCTAATGCCTTCAATGAATTGCTCAAGCAAGACCCCACCAGCCCCCTGGTCATGGCCTACGCTGGTGCCAGCACAGGCAGGCTGGCAGTGACCACCATGTTCCCCTGGAAGAAAATGTCGTATGCGGAAGATGGCATGGCCATGCTGGAAAAAGCCCTGCAACTAGCTGCCGCCAATGAAAATGCACAAGGCCATGGCAGCACACCAGTGATACTGGAAGTTAAATATGTCGCCGCCAGCACTTTCCTGGCTGTGCCAGCTTTCATGAACCGTGGCCCGCGTGGTGCCAAACTCCTCAATGAAGTGCTGGAACACAAGCAGTTTGACAAGGCCGAAGCCGGCTTTCGTGGTTCTGTATTGATGCGCGCCGCCAGTCTGGCAAATGAACAAAAACGCCCTGAAGATGCCAAGCATTACCTGAATGAAGTGGTCAGACAAAATGCGCCACAGGCAGAAGCAGCCAAGGCCATGTTGAAAGGTATCCCATCATGAGCCTGCCGCCTGCCATAGAACTGCACGCAGTTCATAAGGCTTATCAACTCGGCGCCCATGTCGTCAAGGCCTTGCAAGGCGTGGACTTGACACTGGAGCGTGGTGAATTGCTGGCCCTGACCGGTCCCTCCGGCAGCGGCAAAAGCACGATACTTAACCTGTGCGGCTTGATAGACCATGCAGACGCAGGCGACATCTTGCTGAACGGTGTCAACATCAAGCTATACAATGAAACGCAAAAAACCCTGCAAAGACGCGACACCATAGGTTTTATCTTCCAGAGCTTTAACCTGGTGCCTGTCATGACAGTGGCAGAGAATGTCGATTATCCGCTCTTCCTGACAGGTGTGCCAGCGGCAGAAAGACGCGAGCGGGTGGCAGCACAATTGAAAGCCGTTGGCCTGCATGAACATGCCCAGCATTTGCCAGATGCCTTGTCTGGTGGTCAGCGTCAAAGAGTTGCTATCGCCCGCGCACTTATCAAACGCCCCAGCCTGGTGATTGCCGATGAACCCACGGCCAGTCTGGATTCACATACCGCCGACCAGGTGCTGGACCTGATGCGTGAACGTGGTCATGCCGAAGGTGTGGCCTTCATCATCGCCAGCCATGATAACCGCCTGACTAGCCGCAGCGACCGCATCGTGTCTCTGCTGGATGGGAGATTGCAATGAAACTCAGTTGGCTCAAATTTGCCTTTTACAATACCCTGCGCAACCGCCGCCGTTCTGGCATTACCGTCGTCATCGCAGCTCTCGGCACAGCAGCTATCCTGCTGGCTGGTGGCTTTGCCTATTCCACCTATGAAGGTCTGGCGCAGATATCTGCACGCAGCACAGGCCACCTCATCATAGGTAAACCCCAGCACTTCACCAGCGACCAGGATGTGCCCCTGCAATATGGCCTGGAAAATGCCGCTGCACTGCAAAGCAAACTGCTGGCGGACCCAGCCGTGCGCTACGTCTTGCCGCGCATAGAATACAGCGGCCTGATCAGCAATGGCGACAAATCCACCATCATGATGGCAGTGGGTATAGACCCGGATGCTGAATTCTCGGTCAAGGGCCCTACCCTGGCATTGAAAGAAGGCGAACTCCTGCAAACCGAATCAGCAGAAGCTGAAATCGTCCTGGGTGACGCACTGGCACACAGCCTGAAGGCCAAACCCGGCAGCAGCCTGACACTGATGGCCAGCACTACCGACGGTGCTTTGAATGCGGTTGATGTCACCGTCAAGGGCCTGGTATCCACAGGTGTGCCTGATCTGGATAAACGCCTGGTGTATTCAAATATCAAGACCGCGCAAAAACTCTTGAATACCCAGCGCATTTCCAGCCTGGGTGTGTTCCTGAACTCCATGGATGCGACCTTGCCTGCACAAGCCAGACTTGCCAAAACATTCCCTGGACTGACGGTACAAAACTGGCTGGAGCAGGCTTTCTTTTATAAATCTGTACGTGATTTGTATAACCGCATATTTGGTGCCCTGGGTGCCATCATCAGCGTCATCGTGATATTCGTGGTTGCCAATGCCATGGCCATGGCCATCATAGAACGCACCCGTGAAGTCGGCACTTTGCGCGCCATGGGTACTCTACCCGGGCAACTGATACGCAGCTTTTCTTTTGAAGGAATGATACTGGGTGGTACAGGTGCCATAGTCGGCGCAGTTCTGGCTATTACGGTCGCCCTGCTGCTGACCATATTCCCGGTAGAAATGCCTCCACCACCTGGGCGCTCCAGTGGCTACCCTTTGCTAATCACGATAGACGCCGCCATGTATGCCATCACCGTGTTCATGATGATTGCCTTGTCCATGCTGTCGTCAACCTTCATCGCCCGCAAGACCCTGCGCCAACCCATTGTCGATGCGCTGGCACATAACTGAGATAGAGAGAATAAAAATGAAAACAACTATGCACATTGCCATCTTATTGCTGGTAGCAACTACAGGTTTCGCCCGCGCAGATGAAGTCAATGACTTGTTGAAAGCAGCTGATCAGTTTCGGGTAGGTACAGAAAACATGCAGGTGGAAACCGAGATCACTACCTTTGCCAAGGATGGCAGCAAGGAAAAAGAAAGAAACTATCTGGTATTTTCGCAAGCCAACCACCAGTCCCTGGTGTTGATGAAAAGCCCGGCAGAAAAAGGGCAAAAGGTCTTGATGCTGGGGGATGATTTCTGGATGCTCTTGCCCGGCAGTCAGCGCCCACTACGCATCACGCCCATGCAAAAGTTGCTGGGAGATGCCTCTATCGGTGACATTGCCACGATGAGCTGGTCGCAGGATTACACAGGCAAGATCGTTGCAGAAGAAAAATGTGATGACAAAGCCTGTGTGCATCTGAGTTTGAATGCCTTACGCAAATCAGTCGCCTACCAGCGCATAGAGCTGTGGCTGGGCAAGACCCGTCATGAACCCCTCAAGGCGGACTTGTATGTACAGTCAGAAAAACTCGCCAAGCAAGCCAGCTTCGTCTTCGACAAGCCACAGGCGCCGGCTACCGTGTCTGAAATGCTGTTACTGGATCAATTGAGCAGTCATAAGGAAACGCGCGTACGTTACCTCAGCCGTAAGCAAAAGACCGTGCCTGAACAATGGCTGAACCCCATGTTCCTGGCCAAAAATCCCAGCCTGGAGTAAGTATGTCTGCTATTAAAAATCCTGCATTAGGTGTGTTGCTAACTGCATTATTCTGCACGCCTGGCTTTGCCATCGCTGAGGATATAGATTTCAGTGGTCAGTTGCGTGGCCTGGTCAATAGCTATGCCAGTAATAGCGCCAGTCAGTTGGCAATCGCTAACCAACTAAGCCCAGGCATAGGTAACAAGGATACACAACTGGGAGTGATGGAAACCGAATTGCGTGCCAGTGGCAAAGGCATTACGGCAGTTGCCACTTTGCAGGGACAGATAAACGATAGTGGGCGCACACAAGCCACTGCCTGGCTGAATGAATTGTATGGCAACCTCGGTGACGGCGCATGGCAGTTCAGCGCTGGTAAAAAGACCATCGCCTGGGATGTAGGTTATGGTTTTCGCCCGAATGATGTGATAGCGCAGGAAAAGCGCCGCTCACTGATCAGCACTACTGTGATAGGCAAGCCTTTGGCCAGCCTTGATTATTTTAATGCGAGCACTTCGGCAACGATGGTCTGGGTTAATCCCGGCCATACAGCAACGACGGATATAACAGATGAACAGGCACTGGCAGCGCGGGTCTATCACCGTGCTGGCGGCGTCGATTTGCATGGCTTTGGCCGTTATGGACAAAAGAGTGGTGGCAGCCTGGGTGCAGCCGCGTCCTGGGTGGCGACAGATGAAATGGAAATCCACGGATCGATACGCTTCATGCAAAAAAATACAGGCTTGCGCATGAATACCGATACCACTCTGCTACAGCGTACCAGCCCTTGGCAAAGCAGCACGCAAAACAATGTCATGCAAGCCATGCTGGGTGCAAACTACACGACGGAATCGCAGCACAGTTTTTTCCTTGAAGCCTGGTGGGATGCTACAGCCTTGTCAGACCGGGAATGGCAAGACTGGAACAGGCGCAATCTGGCTTTGCAGGGCAGCGTTAATTATTTGCCACAGATGCGGCAAGTCATCGCTTATAACCTGGCCTGGCAAAACCAGGCGCTGTCTGCCTCTGGCAATATCCGCCGCAAGAATGTCTTTGCCCGCTGGAGCTGGCAAGAAAATACCTGGCAACCTTCGCTGGATATATTATGGACGCCAGAAGACCATGGCCGCATCATCACCGCAGCACTGGGCTGGCAGGGTGACCGCATCAGCATCAATGGTGGTTTGCGGGTTTATGGAGGCCCCAGTAAGGCGATACTGGCGCAACTGCCAGACAGCAAAACGGCCTACATTTCTGCTACCTGGGCATTTTGAATGCAGGGATGGGCAGTTTCAGCGAAAATTTAAGCGATAATATCGGCTTGCTCCAAATCGCTGAAAGCCGCCCCATGTCAAAATCCCATGTTGATGCCAATTACCGTTTCATCGCCGCCAACCAGGAAGTCAATACTCGCATAGCACAAAGACATCAGGCACTGGCCCTGTATGTGACCCTGGTGGTCAGCCTGCTGGCTGCGCTGGTGGCCTTGAAACCGGGTGAGCCCAGCAGCAAGCTGCCAGTCGAATGGCTGGTCATGGGTTTTCCCGTGGCATCGATTTGCCTGACATTCTTGAATTACAAAGCGGAACGCTCGATCACGAATTTGCGCCATTTCCTGGCCACACTGGAAAGACTGGAAGATGCCCACCTGCACCTGCCCAGCTATAACACTGACCCACGCTGGGCCAAAAGTGCCAACAAGGCCAGGCGCTTCCAGGATTATGCCTGTGCCGTACTGGTGGCGGCAGCAAATGCCATAGGCCTGGGTGCTGTCATCCATATCTATCCTGAGCGCATCGCGGCCAACCAGTTTGTCATCTGGATCAGTGTCATCACAGCACTGGCATCGCTATTTGTATTGCTGTTCATGCCAGCCTGGAGTTATCGCCCTGACAGTGAGCTGGAGAAGCAGATCATCGTAGAGGATGAAGGCACAGACACCGCAAGCAGTTCTGATCAGAAAAATTGAATTCAGGCCTTATCTTCCCGAGCCACGCGCACTGCATTACGCCCGGAAAGCTTAGCTGCATACAGCATGGCATCGGCACGCTGAAACCAGGCTTGCCCTTGTTCTTCGGCCAATTTCCTGGCGACGCCTATGGAAACCGTCACAGGATAATCGCGCAATAGTTCAGTCTTTTCGACCAGGGCACGCAATTCTTCGGCAAAACGGGCGGCGGTAAATTCATCCACCCCCATGGCAACGACCACGAACTCTTCTCCGCCATAGCGAAAGAAACTGTCCGCATTCCGTATGCGTGAGCGTAGCAAGGAACAAAACTGTATCAAGACCTGGTCGCCTACTGTGTGGCCGAATTGGTCATTAATTTTTTTAAAATGATCAAGATCCAGTATCAATAAGCAGGCATCTGTCTGAGGTTCGCCCTGTTTGCATAAACTTTGCAATTGACGATCAAAGGCACGACGATTACCCACACCCGTCAAAAAATCTTTTTCTGCCTGTTGATTCAATTCAAAATGCTGCAGACTGGTGCGGTCAGAAAAGATATAAGAAAACAGGTTGATCAATATCAGGGTCACGACCACGCTGGACAAGTCCAGCAAGGGCATGGCGTCATGCAAAATAGCTAACAGACACAGCAGAGATACGCTATTGATCATCAGGGCTTCTTTAGCCCTGAGTATGAAGAAAGCGGCGATCATGGTGGGATAAACCCAGAACACGATGGAAACGCCTTTGACATATACCGCGGCCAGCATGCCCAGCGAATAAAACACCGTGACCGCGATACCCGCAAAACGCACACGCCTAGTGCGCCAGACGAATACCATGATGCACAACATGCCAAGTACGATCAGCAAATCAACTGTGGCAAGTATGAGGTTGCCCTGAAACAAACGGACTATCCCAAAAGGAAGGATGCTAGGTATGCTGAGGCCGCAAAGCAGCAACAGTACCACCTCTTCTTTTGAGCGTTTTAACAACATGCGTTTTTCCTGGCTGTCACAAACAAATGGATTGCTGGGTATCTCAATATGCAACTACACATTCAAGCCCCCCCCCGGGCTGCACTGCCAGCCTAACTCAAGCCACAAGCATATGTCCAACACTACGCGCCAGGCTTTGCGTGAAAAAAACAGTATTACTCCTCCGATATCAAAATCTATTTATTTAGCGACAAGCTCAGGGTGTATCAGCGCATATATCCAGAAATTGCCAGGCTTGCCACGTACCATGCGAAAAGCCCGTAAATAACCTTCACGCTGAAAGCCCATACGCTCAAGTACCTTGCAGGAATTGCTATTGCTTTCCAATACCGTCGCCTGTATGCGATTGTATCCAGCCTCATGAAAACCCCATTCACACAGCGCAGTGGCGGCGAGCCGCATGATGCCCTTGCCCCAATATTCTGGCGCCATGTCATAAGCCAGTTCGGCACTGCGATTCAGGTCTGAGACGGTATGAAAACCTACTGTACCTATGAGCTGGTCATCGGCTTGCGTGACTATGGCAAGTCGTATGGAAGAGTTGGGTAGATCGCCTTCAAAACTACTCAGTTGGGGTAACAAATCATCAACGCTACTGAGGTTCCAGCTGGTATGCCTGATCACATCAGGATTCTTGAGGTAGGCATACCAAATTTCGGCATCGCTGCTACGTATATTGCGCAGGGTTAAACCGGGATAAGGAAGTTCCAGTGATTTGTCTATCTGCATCGTCAGGAAATAAAAAATAAATCAGGGTTGTTATTGTCTGGCAATTAACTTACGCACGACTTCATTGAACATTTCCACCATCTGTGGATCAAACTGGCTTTCAATATTGGCATTGATTTCGGAGATCGCGCTTAACACGCTGCGTTTGTAGCTACGATCCGAACGCTCATTAGTAATAGAGCAAAAGGTATCGACAATCGCCAGCATACGGGCACCGGCATGTATTTGCTGCCCCGTCAAACTGTTAGGATAGCCATAGCCATCAAAGCGCTCATGATGATCAAGGACTATGCGCGCAGCTTCATCCCAGCCACCAAACCGCAATAAAATCTGGCTACCCGTTACCACATGCTCCTGCACTATTTTCAACTCCTCGCGCGACAAGCCCCCTTCTTTGTTGAAAATATTATGCGGAATAAAACTCATTCCTACATCATGCATCAAGGAGGCTGCCTGTAATTGCCTGGCATCGACAGGAAAACCCAGGGCTTCGTTCAGGGACTCTGTCAATTGTGCCGACTGTTCACTGCGATTTTTTCTGTAGATGCTCAAATTGTCGATTTGCTGGGCAAATTTGTGCATCAGCAACATATCGTCCGGCAACTCCAGCACAACCCTGGGTGATTTACTGACAGGCTCTTTACTAGCTGTCTTGCCATCCAGCAAGGCAATCGCATCCTTGAATTGCTGGGATTGAAAACCCTGACTGCTGGTCTTTTGCAAAGTGTCACACAAGTCGTATAACTTCTTGCGTCTGACGTCGCTGGTGCTGCCATTGGCAATCAAGTCATTAAGCAAGTCTTCCACTTCATCAATGGCCAGCAGGAGAAACTCGCCCAACTCACGAAAATAAGGGTCTTGCTCAGCTCTGACTCTGGCGACTATCTCTTCAACCCGGTGCAATAATTCGACAAAGGGTGTCAATCCCACCATCTGGCAATTGCCTTTGAGTGAATGCATGGCGCGGAATAACCTGTGCACATAGGCCGCGCCACCGTCATTATTAAGTTCTTTGACGCAGGCTTCTGCCTCTTCGCAGGCTTCGCGAGTGCAATCGACAAAATCATCGATGATAGTGCGCTCCATTGCCAGAAATTCAGGACAAGTGAAACTGTCAACGCTATTGGCTGTATTCATTTCAAAATGTCCCTGGTTGTCGTAGGTCAATATTATTAAAAATTATAGTACCAACATCTACAGGATATGCAGATAAATACGCAGATGCATAGGTATCTGTCTATCTCTTTGCCGTCACCAGCCTGCCACTCAAATAATAGCGTGAGCCATCATGTGCATCTGAATCAGTGTTCGCATCATAATTGCCAGCCACAAAACTGCTGGCATCGGCAGCTTCCAGCAAGATCACTTTATTCAGGCTCGAATCTCTATAGTAAACCCGTTTATTATCTTTAAAATAAGACCGCTCCAACAACGTGAATGTAGCAGGATCGGCATCCTTGACGATTTGCAAAGGTTCAATCGCTCCAAAAAACACTGCATACAAGAATTGTCCATCCGTGGCATAAACAGCCAGATCCTGGTTTGACAGTAAACGAAACTGCGCAGTGGGCGCATTCAACTTGCATGCCTTGTCGAAAACAAATACCTGCTTGTTATCTTTGGCCATGTCAGGGCTAAGCAATTGAAAACTAACCATGTTCGCGCCCTGCAGGACTTGCCAGCCATAGTAGACCTGCTGACTATCACTAGCATAACGACCACCTAAATGCCGGAACTCTACAGGTTTAGCACCTGACAATACCCGCCCCTCCAGATAAACATGGGCCCGGTCTTTCCAAAACAAGGGGGAGCGCTCGTCACCAGCCTGATTTCTGGGATTGCTGACGCCCGTAAAGCTGGCGGCATCAGCCCCTTCTATCAAGCGGCCATCAAAATAAACATGCTTTTCATCCGCGGCATAGCGCGCATATTGTTCGCCTATGGTCTTGAAGGTGGATGCCTGCGCACCAGTCACAGGCTTGCCATCGTAATACACACTGTCTTCTTTCACAAAATAGCCGTTGCCCGATATACCAGCAACGACGTTCATGATGAAGCGCGGATAGCCAAATACCAGCGCCACCAGCACCGTCAGCACGACACTCGCTAGCAATGCCCGGTCCGCAGGAATGCGAAAATAAGTCATTCCAAACAGCTTGTAACAGGCAAAGATAATGACGGGATAAAAGATGATGAACAGCAGAAAAGCCAGATTGGATTTACTGTTCTCTGAACCAGGCGCATCAAACAACATGGGTGACATCATCATGAGCAAGGGCCATATCAGCAAGGCCAGGGTGCTCAAAATATCCAAGAATAATTTCATTTTCACTTTCAAAGCCTTAGGGCCGCTTATCAACTCAACATGCAATAAATTTATCATCAATTTCGGGAAATAGCAGAAAAACACGCCACTACCCAGCGTTTCAAAGACACATCAAGTTAAAAGCCCGGCGATCGCTAACGATAGCCGGGCTTTTAACTTAAGATTTTATGAGGACTTAATGCATTTATTTTTACTCGGCAAATACCTGTTGTACAGGCAAAATATTAATTGAACTTGCCTTGATGTTAAGCTTGCGCTGACCTATGACCCTGTCTTCCTCCAGCAATTCCTTAGGTTGAGCGACATCATACTTGATAGGCAAAGGCCGATCAGCCAACAAGTGCTCTTTCAAGTTTTCCGCATCCTTGGCGACCATAACGATAGACATGTTTTCCGCATTCAAATGTCGTTTGATCGCTGCATTCACGTCTTCCACTGTCAGCTTGCTCAATTGCGTGCGCATCATCTGGGTGAATTCAGGTGTCCCCAGCCATTGCGCATCCAGGGCATAAGCCAGTTGCTGATCCTGGCTCGCCATCATCATGAAAACATTCTTCATGAGGTAATCACGTATCATTTCAAATTGATCCTTACTGAGCCCTTGCTGTATCAGCTTGTCGAGTTCACTCAAGCTGATGCGCAATGCCATTTCTGCATTTTCAGGCAAGGTTGGACGTATCCAGATTTCAAATAACTGCGCTTGACGGGCACGATTGGCAATAGGCAAAAACTCGAACATTCCCCTGGGAAAGGCTTCAATATAAGCATAAGTGCCATAGTTCAGGCCACGTACTTCACGTATGCGTTTGGTCAAATATGCCAAACTGGAACGATGCTCGCCCAGCCAGGTCTTGACCAGCCAGAGTGCAGCAAAGTCAGGATGCGAGCGCGTTACTTCTATGGGCAAGCCCAGGGAAATGGCAGTAGATCGATTATCTTTTTGTATGATCTGCACTGCCAAACCCGCATGGCGCGGGATGACTGGCGCAGCAAGCCTGGTAAATCCCTGACCTTGCGGCAATTGATTCAAAGCCTGTTGCAGGCTGGCCAGCATGGATGTATTGACATCGCCAGCAATGCCCGCATGGACTGCGCCCTTAGTATAAGCTTGCCTCCAGAACTGCCTGACATCATCCAGCGTGATGGCATCCAGCCCCTTGATCGTGCCCAACACTGGATGAGCAAAAGCCGAGCCCGAAAAAGCCATGCTTTGCAAAACTTCTTTGGCCAACTCCTCGTCGTTATTATTCTTTAAATCTCTTAGCAAGGCATTCTTTTGCGCATCTTTGAGACGGAGAAAATCCTCCTCCCTGAAGCCAGGCGTCAGCAATTGTGGCATGGCCGTGCGCATCAGGGTTTCCCAATTATCCTTGTGTACGGTCCCAGTAAAACTCGTCATTTCCTTATCGGTCTGCACTGAAAAACTGGCCGCAAGAGGAGACAGCATCTGCCTGATTTCATCTACTTTGCGCTCTGTCGAATCAGCAGATGCAAGCATGGCGGCCGTCAACGCAGCCAGGCCTTCTTTACCCACGGGATCATGCACTGAACCAGCATTGAATATCAGTTTGAAACTGACCTGTGGCAGGCTGGAAGCTTGCACCAGGATATTGAATTTGCTGGCAGAACTGGTTTTATTAAAGCTGTTCAAACCTGGCAATTTCTCCACGCCTGCAGGCAAGGCAGCATCCGACATGGTCGTGACTACCATGCCTTCATCACGCAAATATTTTTTTGCCGCTGCCAGCAAGTCAGCCGGAGTCAATTCATCTATGATTTTCTGGAACTGATCGAAGGTAGCATAAGAACGCTGATAATGAATATAGAGCGCTAAAGTGCTCGCTATTTGTTCTGTGTTATCAAGGCTGCGTATCAGTTCATATTTGTGTTTAGTCTTGGCATCTGCCAATTCTTTTTCCGAAACAGGGTTTTGTACAATATCTGCCATCTTTTCCAGAATGGCATTGCGCACATAAATGACGTCTCCAGGCTTTTTAACGCGGGCAATTACAGTCACCAGACCAGGGTCCGCGTTCGACGTTGTACGGTCAAATAATTCATCCACTTTTTGCTCTTGCTGCAGCAAACGATTACGCAATTCTGAATCCTCCCCAAAGACCAGCGAGAACAAGACCTGCAGCGCAGCATGATCTTTATTTTCGACTGAAAAAGCGGGAGCATGAAAAGACACGGACACATAAGGCAGTGTGGCGCCCGACCAGATCACAGGTTTGTAGACTGGCGCAGTCGGTGCTGGCTCGACAGGAATTTTTACCCTCTCTTTGCCTTGCTGCCATTTACCCCAGTATTTTTCAACCAGAGCAATAGCCTTTTCCGGGTCCACATCACCTGCGATGACGATACTAGTATATTCGGGCCGGTACCAACGCTCAAAGAATACTTTGGAATAGGCATACAGATTAGGCATATCCTCTATATCCTTGAGAAAGCCGATAGGCACATGCCGATAGGGATGTTTTTGAAAAGCGGCTTCGCGCACATCCGCCACTAATCTGCGTATGGCATGATTGCTATTTTTATTGTATTCACCAAGTACAGCCTTGGCCTCGGTCCTGAAATCATTTTCGCTGAACGACAAATTCTGGAAGCGATCTGCCTCGATTTTCAGCATGGTTTCCAGGTCGTCCTTAAAAAAAGTCATATGAAAATTAGTCAGGTCGTCACTGGTGTAAGCGCTGGGCCGAACACCAGCGCGCGCCAAAATTTCTCCGTACTTATCCGGGGGAAATTCTTTCGTCCCACGAAACATCATGTGTTCAAAAAAATGTGAAAATCCAGACTTGCCTGCTTCAAACTCATTGCGAGCACCAGTTTGAACCGGAATTTGCAGCGATATCAAATTCGGCATACCAGTGGGTATGATGATTACTTTCAAGCCGTTCGGTAACAGTTTTTCCGTGGCCTTAAATGGCAAAAAGTCTCTTTTCTCTTGTGCAGGCAATAATTTTCCACCTGCCCCGCTATCAGCAGTCGCGCTGGCGAGCACGGGAAACATCGAGGAGATAAGCACAGCCAACAAACCCAGGCGCATCGAAATTTTCATATTTAAGCCATTAAATAGTGTTATTTAAAAGGAGTTAGAATTATATGACGGCAAAAACAGCGAATAAGTTTCAAAATACTTCAATTAAAAAATTGCAACTATTTACTGCCTGATCGTTAGGGTGATAAGAACGATGCCTACGACCTCGCTGAGACCACTCTGCATGCAAACAACACGCATTTGCGCCAGAAATTGATGCCCACAAAAACACGAAAACAAAATAAAACTAAAAAAACCCTGCAATCTCGACAGATAGCAGGGTTCTTCAGCATCACAAAAACTACCCGATCTTATTCAGCAAATACCTTGCTTGCAGGTGTGATAGTAACGGCCTCATCCTTGATATTGAGCTTGCGCTTGCCTATGACCTGATCTTCATCCAGCAATTCCTTGGGTTTATCAGAATTGTATTTGATCGGTGATTCAGCATCGGCCACCAGCTTTGCCTTCAGGTCGACAGCATCTTTGGCGATGATGACGACGGACAGGTTTTCTGCCGACAGATGCTTTTTGATGGCTGCATTGACATCTGCCAGACTCAACTTGCTCAGGTTATCACGCATCATCTTGGTGAATTCAGGCGTATGGTGCCATTGCGAATCCATGGCATAGCCTAGCTGCTGGTCCTGGGTGGCCGTCATCATGAAGACATTTTTCATCAAGTACGCACGCGTGATCTCGAACTCTTCCTTGCTCAGTCCCTTGTTGACCATTCTGTCGAACTCGGTAATAGCGACACGTATGGCCATCTGGGCATTTTCCGGCGCGACCGGGCGTATCCAGATTTCAAACAATTGCGACTGACGCGCCCTGTTGGCAGTCGGGAAGAACTGGAACATACCGCCAGGGAAGGCTTCAATATACGCATAGTCGCCATAATTCATGCCGCGCACTTCGCGTATACGCTGGTACAAATGGGATGAGCTGGCACGGTGTTCCCCCAGCCAGGTCTTGGCCAGCCACAGGGCGGCAAAGTCAGGATGCGCACGCGTCACCGTGATAGGCTGTCCCAAAGAGATAGCGGTTGCCCGCGTATTCTTTTCTATGATCTCCACTTCCAGCCCTTTGCTGACTTTGCCCACAGGTGCAGCAATGCGGGCAATACCTGCGCCTTCTGGCAATTTCGCCAGGGCTTGTTGCAAGGACGCCTGCATTGCTTCAGTCACGTCACCGGAAATACCGACCTTCAGCGCACCCTTGGTGTAAGCCTGTTTCCAGAACTGTTTAACATCATCCAGCGTAATCGCATCTATGCCCTTGATCGTACCCAGCACAGGGTGAGCATAGGGTGACGCTGCAAACACATTGGTTTGCAGGCGTTCTTTGGCGAGTTCTTCTTCGTTGTTGTCTTTCAAATCCAGCGCCAGGGCATTCTTTTGCGCATCCTTGAGACGGCGGAAATCTTCTTCACGGAAGCCAGGTTCCAGCAACTGCGGCAAGGCGATATTGATCAGATCATCCCATTTGTCTTTGTGGACGGAACCGCTGAAAGTCGTCATTTCCTTGTCGGGCTGGCCATTGAAGCTGGCCGCCAGCGGGAACAATGTCTTCTTGATTTCATCAATCTTGCGCTCTTTGGAGCCAGCCGCATCGACCATGGCTGCTGTCAGGGCTGCCAGACCTTCCTTGCCTGCCGGGTCATTGGCGGCACCGGCATTGAACACCAGCTTGAAGCGTATCTGTGGCAAGGCTGATTTTTGTACCAGCATGTCGAGTTTGCTGCCTGTGCTCTTGTCGGCAAAGCTGGCCAGCTTGGGCAACTGGCTGACCTCGGCAGGCAAGGCTGTATTCGACAATGTGGTGACGATCATGCTGTCATCGCTCAGGTATTTTTTTGCTGCGGCCTGCAAATCGGCAGGCGTCAGACTATCTATGAGCTGATAGAACTGATTCATGGTCGCGTAAGAACGCTTGTAATGGACAAAGCGCACCAGGGTAGAGGCGATTTGCTCGGTATTATCCAGTGAGCGTATGACACCGTATTTGAGTGCAGATTTGGCGTCGGCCAGTTCTTTGTCGGACAATGGCTTGGCGGTGATGCCAGCAACGGTTTTCAGGATGGCATCACGTACATACACCACGTCTTCCGGCTTCTTGACGCGTGCACCTATGGTCGCCAGGCCAGGGTCAACATTGTCTGGCGTAAAGTCAAACAACTGATCGACTTTTTGCTCGTCCTGCTGCAAGCGCTTGTTCAGGGCCGAAGTAGAACCGAAAGACAGGTTCAGCAGCAGACGCAGGGCCGCGTGTTCTTTATTCACTTCAGAAAAAGCTGGCGCATGGAAAGCCACTGTCACATACGGCAAGGTAGGACTAGGCCATGGCACATGCTTATAGATCGCACCTGTCGCTAGTGGTTCTGCCGGAACGGCAGGCTGCACCTTGCCACGCTGCCACTTACCCCAGTATTTCTCAACCAGGGCAATGGCTTTCTGCGGCTCTACATCACCGGCGATGATGACGGTGGTGCGCTCAGGGCGGTACCAGCGGTCAAAGAATACCTTGGAATAGGCATATTGATTGGGCATGTCCTCAATGTCCTTGAGAAAGCCCATGGTGGTGTGCTTGTAGGTATGTTTCTGGTAAGCCGCATCGCGCATGACTTCAAACAGCTTGCTGATGGGGTTGGCGCTGTTCTTGTTGTATTCACCCAGTACTGCGCGCGACTCTGTCTTGAAGTCTGCTTCGCTATAGGACAGGTTCTGGAAACGGTCTGCTTCTATCCTCAGCATGGTTTCCAGGTCCTCCTTGGAAAATGTCGTGTGATAGTTGGTCAGGTCGTCGCTGGTATACGCGTTTTGTCGTGCACCAGTGGCCGTCAATATATCTTTGTACTTGTCTGCCGGGATTTCCTTTGTGCCACGGAACATCATGTGCTCAAAGAAATGGGCGAAACCAGATTTACCCTCTTCTATCTCATTGCGTGAACCCGTCTGTACCGGAATGTGCAGCGAGATGATGTTTGGCAAACCAGTCGGCACGATGATGATTTTCAGGCCATTGGGCAAGAGTTTCTCTGTTGCGTGAAATGGCAGCAGGTCTGCCGTTTTTTGCCCTGGCTTGCTCGCCTTGATAGTAGTCGCTGGAGTTGCAGCGGCTTTATCCTGTGCATGAACAGAAATAGCCGGGAGAAATGCAGTTGCCAGCGCAAGGGCCAGCGTGCTGCGTACAAAGGTTTTCATGGTTGCACCACCTGTAATATTTTATTGTAAGGGAGCTTGATCAGATTTTATGGAGCTACTTTTGACCAACGCGCAAAGATAGCTCAAAAAGCAGCAATTTGACTATCGTTTGCAGAACAAGTTCATGGAACCACTGATTAAGCTACTGCGCGACGCGATTTTGAACCTGCTGTTCTTGCAAGTTCGTCGCCGTACCGAAGTATGACTGCGCTTCCGGGTTTTCAATGCGTCAAACTAGCGCCGCTCGCTACGCTTAGTCAGCGGTTCCTAAAAGACGGATACAAAAAAGCCCTGATGCTTTTTATGCATCAGGGCTATCTTTACAGCAAATTCACTTACTTTTTGCGTTGCGGTGGCAAGTCTGTACAGACGCCTTTGTACACTTCAGCCGCCATGCCTATAGACTCACCCAGGGTGGGATGTGGATGGATGGTCTTGCCGATATCAACTGCATCAGCACCCATCTCTATCGCCAGGGCGATCTCACCTATCATGTCACCGGCATGTGTGCCGACGATGCCGCCACCGACGATGCGTTTGGTTTCTGCATCGAACAGCAACTTGGTGAAGCCTTCGTCACGGCCATTTGCCACTGCACGGCCAGAAGCCGCCCATGGGAAGTGGCCTTTTTCAAGCTTGACGCCCTTGGCCTTGGCTTCATCTTCTGTCATACCTACCCATGCGACTTCAGGGTCGGTGTAGGCAACCGATGGGATCACGCTGGCATCGAAGTAGGCTTTTTCACCGGAAGCTGCTTCTGCTGCCACATGGGCTTCATGCACAGCCTTGTGTGCCAACATGGGTTGGCCAACCAGATCGCCAATCGCAAAGATATGCGGCACATTGGTGCGCATTTGTTTATCGACATTGATGAAGCCACGGTCAGTCACGGCAACGCCTGCCTTGTCAGCGGCAATTTTCTTGCCGTTGGGGCTGCGGCCTACTGCCACCAGTACCAAGTCATAGACTTGTGGCGCAGGTGCAGTTCCACCCGCCTCAGCGGCTTCGAATGTGACCTTGATGCCTTCAGGCAGGGCTTCAACAGCAACCGTTTTGGTTTTCAACATGATGTTGTCAAAACGTTTTTCATTGAATTTTTGCCAGACCTTGACCATGTCACGGTCTGCGCCCTGCATCAGGCCGTCCAGCATTTCAACGACATCAATGCGTGAACCCAGGGTGGAATAGACAGTCGCCATTTCCAGGCCTATGATGCCGCCACCGATGACCAGCATGCGCTTTGGTATCTGGCGCAATTCCAGCGCGCCTGTACTGTCAACAATGCGTGGGTCTGCCGGTACGAAAGGCAGGTTCACGACAGAAGAGCCAGCTGCAATAATCGCCTGTTTGAACTGTACGGTTTTCTTGCTGCCATCGGCCGCGGTGACTTCAATATTGTTAGGACTGAGGAACTGGCCTACGCCCTGCACTACATTGACCTTGCGGGCTTTCGCCATACCATTCAGGCCAGTCGTCATTTTCTTGATGACGCTTTCCTTGTAGCCGCGAAGTTTATCGATATCGATTTCTGGCTTGGCAAAGCTCACGCCGTGTGCAGCCATGGATGCAGTTTCATCAATCACCGCTGCCACGTGCAATAGTGCCTTAGATGGGATACAACCTACATTCAGACAGACACCGCCGAGTGTGGAATAACGCTCGACCAGCACTGTATTCATGCCCAGATCGGCAGAACGGAAGGCTGCAGAATAACCGCCAGGGCCAGCGCCCAATACCATCATGTCGCATTCAACATCGACCTTGCCGGTGTAACCGGAAGCGACTGGTGTGGGGACGGCAGGAGCTGTTGATGCGGCAGTTGCAGCAGCAGGAGCAGCGGCAGCAGGAGCAGATGCTGCCTGGCCTGCGGCTTCGACCAGCAACAGCAAGCTGCCTTCAGCAACCTTGTCACCAACCTTGACCTTGATTTCTTTTACCGTACCGGCATGGCTGGATGGAATTTCCATACTGGCCTTGTCGGATTCAACGGTAATCAGCGACTGATCTACCTTGATGCTGTCACCAACCTTGACCATGACTTCGATAACTTCAACTTCCTTGAAATCACCAATATCAGGGACTTTGACTTCGATGATGCCGACTAGTCCGGCAGGTGCTGCAACCACAGGAGCAGGCGCATCGGCAGCAGTAGCCGGTGTTGGGGCAGCCGCAACTGCGGGAGCTGCCTGAGCCGCAGGTGCTGCACTTGCCGCAGCACCCTCAGCTTCAATCACCAGCAACAAACTGCCTTCGGCAATCTTGTCACCGAGTTTGACTTTCAATTCCTTGATGACACCGGCATGGCTGGATGGGATTTCCATGCTGGCCTTGTCGGACTCTACTGTCACCAGTGATTGATCAACCTTGATGGTATCACCCACCTTGACCAGCAATTCTATGACTTCAACTTCCTTGAAATCACCGATATCGGGTACTTTGACTTCGATAGTGCTCATAGTCTGGTCTCCGTTCACAGCAAGGTTTTACGCAGATCAGCCAGAACATCAGCCAGATAAGCGGTGAACTTGGCAGCCATGGCACCATCAATGACGCGATGGTCATACGATAGCGACAAAGGCAGCATCAGGCGTGGCTGGAATTGCTTGCCATCCCACACGGGTTTGATACTGGATTTGGACAAGCCCAGGATCGCCACTTCAGGGGCATTGATGATAGGCGTGAATGCCGTGCCGCCGATACCGCCAAGTGAAGAGATCGTGAAGGTTGCGCCCTGCATGTCAGCAGGTTTCAGTTTGCCATCGCGTGCCTGGGCAGACAACTCGCCCATTTCGACAGCGATTTGCGACAGGGTTTTCTGGTCTGCGTTTTTAACGACAGGCACCACCAGGCCGTTAGGCGTATCTGCTGCAAAGCCGACGTTGTAATACTGCTTCAGGATCAGGTTTTCACCGGTCGCATCAAGCGAAGAATTAAATGCCGGGAATTTTTTGAGGGCAGCAACACTAGCCTTGATGACAAAAGCCAGCATCGTCAGTTTGACGCCGGACTTAACCAGCGCTTCGTTCGAGGATTTACGGAACTCTTCAAGATCGCTGATATCCGCTTCATCAAATTGCGTGACATGCGGGATCATTACCCAGTTGCGGTGCAAATTGGGGCCGCTGAGTTTTTTGATACGTGACAAAGGCGATGTCGTGGTCGTGCCAAACTTGCTGAAGTCCAGCGATGGCCATGGCAATACATCGAGGCCGACGCCACTGCCATTTTTTGCCGGAGCAGAAACCGCAGCAACGGCAGTGCTGCCCGCCATGATGCCCTTGACGAAGTTTTGTACGTCTTCTTGTGTGATACGGCCTTTTTGGCCGGAACCGGCAACGCGGCTCAGATCAACACCGAGTTCACGCGCAAACTTGCGTATCGATGGAGAGGCATGGGCCTTGCCTGCGCTGGCAGTTGCTACTGGTGCTGCTGTAGAAGCTACAGGAGCGGCAGCAGGTGCTGGAGCCGCTGGTGCAGGCGTTGCCGCTACTGGCGCGGGAACTGCTGCCGGAGCAGCCGCAGGTGCTGGTGCCGCCGCTGCACTTGCCGCAGCATCAACCACGACCAGCAAAGAACCTTCAGCAACCTTATCGCCGACCTTGACTTTAATTTCTGTAACTACACCAGCATGACTGGATGGAATCTCCATGCTGGCTTTATCTGATTCTACGGTGATCAGTGACTGATCCACCTTGATGGTGTCGCCGACTTTGACCATCAACTCAATGACTTCAACTTCCTTGAAATCACCAATATCCGGTACTTTGACTTCTACGCTACTCATAGTTTTCTCCATTGTCGCCCTGCGCTGTCACAGGGCGGTTGGGGTGAAGCCAGGTTTTGACTCTGTCTTCACGCTCATCGTGCCCCTCTCTAAAAATGAAAGAGGCAAGAAATGTTAGTGGGTGTCAGACGTAAAATTACACAGTAACCGGATTAGGTTTATCTGCATTGATACCGTATTTGGCAATTGCCTGCGCCACTACGGATGCAGACAGGGCACCTTCATCAGCCAGTGTCTTCAAGGCAGCGATGACGACGAAGTAACGGTTGACTTCAAAGAACTCACGCAATTTGGCGCGGGAATCAGAACGGCCAAAACCATCTGTACCCAAAACTTTGTAGCTGCGGTTTTTAGGTATGAAGGCACGTACCTGTTCAGCAAAGGTGCGCATATAGTCGGTTGCGACGACGATAGGGCCAGCAGTGTCTTTCAGGCACTGGGCGATGTAAGGCACGCGAGGTTCTGCAGTCGGGTGCAGCATGTTCCAGCGTTCTGCATCCTGGCCATCGCGGGCCAGCAAAGTGAAGGATGGTGCAGACCAGACATCAGCAGCAATACCCCAGTCGTTTTGCAGCAACTCAGCACCGGCGATCACTTCACGCAAGATGGTGCCTGAGCCCATCAGTTGCACGCGGTGCTTGGTGGTTTGCTCGGATTTTTGCAACTGGTACAGGCCCTTGATGATGCCCTCTTCCTGACCAGCTTTCAAACCTGGGTGGCTATAGTTTTCATTCATCAGGGTGATGTAGTAGAACACATCTTCCTGATCCGTCACCATGCGACGCAGGCCATCATGCATGATGACTGCCACTTCATGCGCAAAAGTCGGGTCGTAAGGAATACAGTTGGGGATGGTAGACGCCAGTACATGGCTGTGACCATCTTCATGCTGCAAGCCTTCACCATTCAGTGTCGTGCGACCAGCGGTACCGCCGAGCAGGAAGCCGCGTGCGCGCATGTCGCCAGCAGCCCAGGCCAGGTCGCCAATACGCTGCAGACCAAACATCGAGTAATACGTATAGAACGGGATCATGACGCGGTTATTGGTCGAATACGAAGTCGCCGCAGCGATCCATGAACTCATACCACCGGCTTCATTGATACCTTCTTGTAAAATCTGACCGGCTTTATCTTCGCGGTAGTACATGACCTGGTCTTTATCGACAGGCTCATACAACTGACCGACCTGGCTGAAAATACCGATCTGACGGAACAGGCCTTCCATACCAAAGGTACGCGATTCATCGACCATGATAGGTACCACGCGCTGACCCAGGCTGGCATCACGCAGCAAGGCGGTCAGGATACGTACATATGCTGCTGTCGTGGAAATCTCACGACCTTCAGCCGTTGGTTCCAGCATAGCCTGGAAGGCGGTCAGCTCTGGTACAACCAAAGCCTCGTCGGCTTTTTGACGGCGTTGTGGCAGGTAGCCACCGAGTTCTTTACGGCGCGCATGCAGGTATTGCATTTCTGGCGTGTCGTCAGCCGGTTTGAAGAATGGGATGGCTGGCAATTCAGAATCTGCAATCGGCAACTGGAAGCGGTCACGCATGGCCTTGATGGCTTCATCGTCAAGCTTCTTGGTATTGTGCGCAGTGTTGCGCGCTTCGCCGGATTTGCCAAAGCCAAAGCCCTTGATACTCTTCGCCAGGATAACAGTAGGCTGGCCCTTGTTTTCCTGGGCGACTTTGAATGCAGCATAAATCTTGTGTGGGTCATGACCGCCGCGGGTCAGGCGCCAGATGTCGTCATCCGACATTTTGCTGACCATCTCCAGCAATTTTGGATGCTTGCCAAAGAAGTTGGCGCGTACATAGGCACCATCCTTGGCTTTGTAGTTCTGGTATTCGCCATCAACGGTTTCCATCATGACTTTTTGCAGGATGCCGTCTTTGTCTTTCGCCAGCAACTCATCCCAGCCGCTACCCCAGATGACTTTGACGACATTCCAGCCAGCACCACGGAAATCAGATTCCAGTTCCTGGATGATCTTGCCATTGCCACGTACCGGGCCATCCAGACGTTGCAGGTTACAGTTGACAACGATGACCAGATTGTCCAGCTGTTCGCGGCCAGCCATGCCGATTGCGCCCATGGATTCTGGTTCATCCATCTCACCGTCACCACAGAATGCCCAGACCTTGCGTTTTTCAGTGTCAGCAATACCGCGCGCGTGCAGATACTTCAGGAAGCGTGCCTGGTAAATCGCCATCAATGGGCCAAGACCCATGGACACGGTAGGGAATTGCCAGAAGTCAGGCATCAGTTTTGGATGCGGATAAGAAGACAGACCCTTGCCATCAACTTCGCGGCGGAAATGCAGCAACTGGTCTTCAGTCAGGCGGCCTTCGAGGAAGGCGCGTGCATAGATGCCAGGAGAAGAATGGCCCTGGATGTACAGCAGATCGCCACCGTGATCTTCCGTCGGCGCATGCCAGAAATGGTTGAAGCCTATACCCAGCATGTTTGCCAATGAAGCAAAGCTGGACAGATGACCACCAAGGTCGCCATCAACGCGGTTAGCCTTGACCACCATGGCCATCGCATTCCAGCGCATATAAGAGCGCAGGCGCTCTTCAATTTCCAGGTTACCCGGGCAATGCTCGCCCTGGTCAGCCGGAATGGTATTCACATAGGCAGTATTGCTGGAAAACGGAATATGGGCACCACGGCGGCGCGCCAGGTCAACCATGCGCTCCATCAGATAATGTGCGCGTTCAGGGCCTTCGGCCTCTATGACGGATTCAAGCGCATCCAGCCACTCATTTGTTTCAACTACATCGGGATCATTTACGGCCTGGGCCAGCACCTGGTCTATCTGGGGTGACATAGAAGGGGTCTCCTGTTGGTGCGCGTTAGGGTGAAACGCGCGGGGCGAATCGACAAATTACGGCTAGTTTTTTGTTCTCGCAAGTATTTTAACAGGACTTTTTAATTTTTCAAATAGCGATAAATGATTTCACATTATGAAATTTACGCCGCAACGCAGCAATTACCTCAACAAACTTCCTTGACCTATCCATAAGACTTCTAGAACGGGCAGCTAAAAGCACTTACTGTGCGGTGCAAAATCGGCTTAAAAACGCACTGGCATGAATGTTGCTTATAAATACTGCTCCTTTACCAAGTTTTTCTACATGAAGATGAATAATTCTGTTTTTTTCAGCGAGCAAAAAAAAAGGGCGATGAATAAATCATCGCCCTCTCAATCGCCTTAATCAGCGTAACAACTTATTATTTGAATTGATATTTCAAACCAAGTTTGAAGTAACGGCCAACTGCGCCACTACCGTCCATAGGGTTGAAGCCCATAGAACCGTAAGTCAAAGGATCAAGTGGTGCAACTTTGTCAAACAAGTTGGCGATAGAACCAAAAATTTCCAGATTCTTCATTGCCTTGTAGCGGAAAGACACGTCCAGAGTAGTGAAGGAAGCCAGTGTGCAACCTGCTGGCGCTTCAGTGCCGTCAACAAACTTGTTGGCGCATGGCTGACCTTCTTCAGGAATGTTTTTCAGGGAACCACGGTAGCTGACGACGCCAGTTACGTTCCATGGGCCTTTATCCCAACCCAGCACAAAGTTGACTTTGTCTTTTGGTGTACCTACGCAATTGGATGTATCGCAGTTACCATGAGTACCAGCATATTGATGTTGAACTGCACCGTCAACACGCAACCAGGAAATCACGTGTGTCCAGTTCAAGTCAGCATTCAGCTTGCCGTATTCACCCAGGTTGAAACGCTGTTTCGCGTTGAAATCCACGCCCTTGACTTCCGTGTAGCTGGAGTTGGCATAAGGCGCTGCACCACCAATGATAGTACCTGTACCTGGCGTTACCACACCATTGATGGTCAGGTTATTATCCTGACGCAACACACCTGGCAAAGCAGCCGCTGTCTGGAACGGCATGGAATTGATTTCGTTGTTACGACGAATCAACCAGCCATCAACAGCCATGCTGGTATCTGGCAGCGGATCCCACACCAGCCCCAAAGTGTAGCCTTTGGATTTTTCAGGTTGCAGATTAGGATTGCCAACCTTGAAGCCGGTGAAAGATGTTGCGCAATCAGAAGCCTGGGCACCTGGTAATGCTGTACCGTTAGGGCAACGAACCGGATCGCGAACAGTAGCTGTACCTGCACTAAAGCTGTCTGTACCGGATTCTGGTGCACTAGGTGCACGGAAGCCTTCTGAGTAAGTACCACGCAGAGCAAAAGTCTTCACTGGTGTCCACTTGGCACCTACTTTAGGCGTTACAGAGGAGAAGTGAGAGTATTTGTCGTAACGCAGCGCACCCGACAATTCCACGGATTTAATCACCGGTGCCAGTAACTCGGCGTAAATAGCAGAAACTGTTTCATCACCTTTAGCTGCAACATAGCTGCTGTTAATGGAACCATCGATACTACCATCCAGGGATGGCATATTATATGACTCTCTGCGGTACTCAGCACCCACCGCCAGACCCATCATACCGCCAGGCAAGGCCGTCAATTCACGCGAAGCCTTGAAGTCGACGATGTCCATTTTGGTAGGAGCATCGATAGTTGCTGTCTTCACCATTGCTGCATACAGTGAAGCAGGATTCTTACCAGCCTGAGCACCTATATAGTATGGGAAGTACGGGCTCTTAGGATCGCCAAGGGCCGCCTTCAACACATTCATATTGATCATGTTGGTGTAGTCGAGATGCAACTTGGATTCAGAATGCAGGATTGCAGTATCAAAATCCCAACCTGCCATCGTACCTTTCAAACCGACTACAGCACGATAGAATGAGTTGTCGGCGATACGACGATTGGCACCGACGTCAAACATGGAATAACGGAGACGAATGTCTGCGCCATACGGATTTTGTGGATGCGACGCCGACATTAAAATAACGTTACCGTAATTGATGTTACCAGTCGGGTTAGCTGCGTTTGGCGGGAAGAATACGCTTGTAGACGTAGACGGTGGCGTTACAGTAAACGCTGCCTTGCGCTGCGAGTATCCAAATTCAGCGTACGCTTGTAAATCATCATTCAACTGCCAGGTACCGCGGGCAAACAAGTTCACGCCATCGATTTGCGGCAACATAGTACGGAACTGATCCGCATACCAGAGACAGCCGCCGCCTGGGTCCTGCACTTTTGTTGCAGACAATGATGAACAACCAGGCAAGGATACATAGTTCAGCGATTTTGGATCACGCAGGGAACCGGCAGGATTGGGTTGCGCACTATTATTACCGGCAATATAGCCGGAAGTGAAAGACGCAACAGTCGTCATGGGGTAACCCCAACGACGCCAGTCGCCAGTACCGATCCAGTCACGGTCATAGCGCTGGCTATTCATCAACTCATTGGACTTGTAAGCCTCAGCATTGACGATGATATTGTACTTGTCTTTTTCCAGGTTACCAAAACCTGCAGTAATCGAAGCTTTTGCCTGATTTGCGTCACGGGAACCAGATGTGCCGGCAGTAGCACTGACGGTCACGCCTTCATAATTCTTTTTCAGGATGATGTTGACAACACCAGCAATTGCATCTGCACCATAGATGGAGGAGGCACCATCTTTCAGGATTTCGATACGATCAACCACTTCCATAGGAATAGTGGAGATATCTGTAAATGCTTTTTGTCCATCATCTGCACGACCGAATTGCGCCATACGGCGGCCATTCAGCAAAACCAGAGTAGATGTAGCACCCAGGCCACGCAGGGAAATTGCGGTAGAACCAGCAGCAAAACCGTTACCAAAGCTGGTAGGCAAAGAACCAGCACCATCGGAGGTCAAAGTTTGCAGATATTCAGCAACAGTAGTCTTGCCCGCTTTGTCGATATCAGCGCGGCTGATGATTTGTATGGGGGATGCAGTTTCAGCTTCAGCACGTTTGATACTGGTACCTGTTACTTCCACCCTTTGGACTTTGGCTTCGTCCTGCGCGAATGCTGGCTGAGCCAACATACCCGCAGTCACCATCAAGCCCCCTGAAAACATGATGCGCAGGGATCTTGAAATTACTTTTTCCTTCAACATATATCTCTCTCCTTTGAATTATCTTTAGTATTGCTTTGCAGCATATGCGCCATTATGAAAAAGACTTTGAAAATTAATTTTCACAGCTGTTATGAAGCCATTCTTGAAATTTGAAGTCAATCACAAGTCATGGAATGCAGTCAGAAAACAACAAATGTCAGCAAACCCATAACCAAATGAGAGAAACAATTTACGCAACCGTAATATTAAAATCAACATACAATTGATTCAATGCAACATTTTTTAAAAGAAATCCTGCAAAAAGTGCTCCCTGTGTCGCAGTACATTAGCCCTGATGCCTGCATCATTTATAATCTTGGCTTACCTATCACTAACGAAGCCGAATATGACTGCCCAAATTATCAGCGGAACCCAACTCTCTCAACAAATACGCGCCGATGTCACTCAGCGCGCGGCTAAATTGACAGCTCAAGGCAAGCAACCTGGCCTGGCAGTCATTCTGGTTGGTGAAAATCCGGCCTCGCAGGTGTATGTGCGCAACAAGGTCAAGGCTTGTGAAGACTGTGGTTTTTATTCGGTTTTGGAAAAATATGATGCAAATTTGACCGAAGAAGCATTACTTGAGCATATCGCCCGGCTGAACAATGATGCAAAAATCAACGGCATTCTGGTGCAACTGCCCTTGCCAGCTCATATCAATGCCAACAAAGTTATAGAAGCCATCGCTGCTGAAAAAGATGTAGACGGTTTCCATATCAGCAATGCAGGTCTTTTGATGACAGGCCAGCCACTATTTCGCCCCTGTACCCCTTATGGCGTCATGAAAATGCTGGAGTCGATAGATTATCCAGTGCGCGGTGCCAATGCCGTCGTGGTAGGTGCCTCCAATATCGTCGGCAAGCCTCAGGCCATGTTGCTCTTGCAGGCGGGCGCTACTGTCACCATTTGTAATTCCAAGACCCGTGATCTGGCAGCACATACGCGCAATGCAGACATTCTGGTAGTGGCTACCGGCAAGCGTAATATCGTCACGGCAGACATGATCAAACCTGGCGCAGTGGTCATCGACGTGGGCATGAATCGCGATGACGAAGGTAAGCTCTGCGGTGACGTTGATTATCTGCCAAGTAAGGAAGTTGCGGGTTATATTACGCCAGTACCTGGCGGTGTCGGTCCTATGACCATCACCATGTTACTGGTCAACACCATAGAAGCTGCAGAAAGAATTTAATATGACCACAGACAATCCTTTGCTCGACTTTAGCGATTTACCGCGTTTTTCAGATATACAGCCCATGCACGTCAGCCCGGCCATTACTGCCTTGCTGGAAGAAAACCGGGCAGTAATAGCTGCATTAGAAAAAAACACAGGCCCAGTCACCTGGGATCAGTTTGTAGAGCCGTTGGAAAATGCCACAGAAAAATTGGGGCGGGCATGGAGCATAGTCGGTCACCTCAACGCAGTAGTTGATACACCAGAGATGCGTGCTGCCTACAATGAAAACCAGCCAGCCATCACGGAGTTCTGGACAGAGCTGGGACAAAACCTCACCTTATTTGCAGGCTATAAAGCCTTGCAACAGGCACCTGAATTTGCCAGCCTGCCACAAGCCAGGAAAACCATTATCCAGAATGCCATCCGCGATTTCCGTCTCAGTGGCGCCGAACTGGCTGAAGACAAGAAATTGCGCTATGCCGACATCCAGGAAAAACAGGCAGCCTTGTCGACCAAATTTTCTGAAAACCTGCTGGACGCCACCAATGACTATGGCCTGCTCATAGAAGATGCGGCTGAGCTAAAAGGTTTGCCTGAAGACGTATTGCAGGCCGCTAAATCCGCAGCAGAAGCTGACGACAAAACGGGCTATAAATTTACCCTGCACTTCCCTTCCTATTTCCCGCTGCTGCAATACGCAGAAAACCGTCGGATCCGCGAAACGATTTACCGCGCGAATGCGACTAAAGCTTCTGAACTGGGGGCAAAAACCGAATGGGATAACAGCGACATCATGGCGGAGCTTTTGCGTCTGCGCAAAGAGGAAGCGTGCTTGTTGGGTTATCAGAATTTCGCAGAAGTATCTCTGGTCAGCAAGATGGCGGAGTCTCCAGCTCAAGTCAACCAATTCCTGGAAGACCTGGCAATGCGCGCTCGCCCATATGCAGAAAAAGACCTGGCAGAATTGCGCGCTTTTGCTGCCGATGAACTGGGCATCAGCGACATGCAAGCCTGGGATACTACCTATGCATCCGAAAAATTGCGCCAGCAACGCTATGCTTTTTCTGAGCAGGAAGTGAAAGAATATTTCCCTGAGCACAAGGTCATTGATGGTTTATTCCGCGTCATCCAGACCCTGTTTGCCGTCGACATCAAACCTGACCAGGCCACAGCCTGGCACAAGGATGTGAAATTTTACCGGCTTGAAAAAAATGGCGCGCTGATCGGCCAGTTTTACCTTGACCTGTATGCCCGTAATGGCAAGCGTGGCGGTGCCTGGATGGATGATGCCCGTGGCCGCAGATTGACCACGCATGGCGTACAAACCCCGGTTGCCTATCTGACTTGTAATTTCAGTGCTCCTGTGACCATGAATGGCGTGGCAAAACCTGCCCTGTTCAGCCATGATGAAGTGATTACCCTGTTCCATGAATTTGGTCATGGCCTGCACCATTTACTGACCAAGGTAGATGATCTGTCGGTATCCGGCATTTCTGGTGTTGAATGGGATGCGGTTGAGCTGCCTTCGCAATTCATGGAAAATTTTTGCTGGGAATGGGATGTGTTGCAGCACATGACTGCTCATGTTGATACTGGTGCAGCACTGCCAAGAGCACTGTATGACAAGATGATTGCAGCTAAAAATTTCCAGTCTGGTTTGCAAACCCTGCGCCAGGTTGAGTTCTCCTTGTTTGACATGCGTCTGCATGATGCCTTTGAACCGAATGGTACGCAAAGCGTGCAAGACATAGTCAAGGAAGTGCGTGCACGGGTGGCAGTCATGCAGCCACCAGTATTCAATCGCTTCCAGCATTCTTTCAGCCATATCTTTTCTGGTGGCTATGCAGCAGGTTATTATAGTTACAAGTGGGCCGAAGTTTTATCTGCCGATGCCTATGCGGCCTTTGAAGAGCATGCGTCTGTATCGGGTAGCACCTTGTCGCGCGCAGTAGGCGAGAGGTTTCAGACCGAAGTCCTGGAAGCTGGCGGTTCCCGCCCTGCACTGGCTTCGTTCAAGGCTTTCCGTGGTCGTGAGCCGAACATTGATGCCTTGTTGCGTCACAATGGCATGAGTGCCTGAGTATTGAGGAGAAAATCATGAAATTCAATAAAAAAATCCTGGCCTGCAGCCTATTCTCCGCCGCCTTCATGGCGGTGACAGCACAGGCACAATTATATAAATCGGTGGGGCCGGACGGTAAAGTCACCTACAGCGACCAACCGCCGAGCAACCAAAAACAAGTGGAAAAGAAAAAATTGCCCAGCATTGCGGAGAACAATAATTTCCCTCCGGAACTTGCTTTGGTAGTCGCCAAAAATCCTGTGACCCTATATACCGCAACTGGATGCACTCCATGCAATGACGGACGCAATTTATTGAAAACTGCCGGTATCCCGTTTTCAGAAAAAACCGTGAATACAGCAGCGGACCAGGAAAAACTCAAGCAAGTCAGTGGCGATATACAAATGCCTTTGCTGGTCATTGCCAACGTCAAGTTCCGTGGTTACAGCTCAGATCAGTGGAAAGATGCGCTGGATAAAGCAGGCTACCCATCTACCAATAAACTGCCCAAGGATTATCGCTATCCAGCAGCAGAACCAGCTTCGCCACCGCCGCCACCAAAAGAGGCCGAACCAGCCACACCGGCTCCAGAAGCGCCAAAGAAACCTGACAATGGTTTTAAATTTTAAGCCAGCATGACACGCATCGATTTTCATAGCAATGTGGCGGACAAGTTCAACTACACTTGCCGCCTTATACGCAAAGCCCATGCGGCCAATTGCAAGATGGTGGTGTATCACCAGGATCGCGCCTACTTGCAGCAACTCAATGAAGCCTTGTGGACACTCGCCGAAGCTGACTTCCTGCCACATGTCATGCTGAGCGATCCCTTGTCTGCCATCACGCCCATCATTCTCACACATGATGAGCGTGCCGCCTGTCCGCATTATGAATTATTGATCAATCTGACTGCCGCAATGCCAGCCAATTTCGCGCAATTTCAGCGCATGATAGAAGTCATTTCTGCGGATGAGGCTGACAAACTGGCCGGGCGTGAACGTTATCGTCTTTATCAGCAACAAGGCTATACCCTTACCCACTCTGTGGCGAAATAAAATGAATAATCAAATCGATGCCAGTATTCCCGTCTTGACAGAAGTCATTAAACCGGAAGAACTGCTTACTCCCGCCAGCACACCGGCAGCCATACCAAAACCACCTATCCCACTTGACGCTACGCCGCTGGAGAATGATGGCCTCAGCATCAATTACCCCGGTAAGCTGGAAGAAGACTGGCAGGCGCTGGAGCAAAGCCTGAGAGAAAACGTATTGCGCCAGGTGTTGACGCGCATAGACTTCGTGCTAGAACACAGAATCAGGGACAACCTGGCAGATGTCTTGCAAATCGCCGTCGCAAATTTATCAACCGAAATACGCTCGGGCTTGCACAAAACCCTGGAAGAAGTCATCACTCGTGCAGTAAGCCAGGAAATCACTAAGGCAAAGACGTCGAAATAATCAAAATAATTAAAAATATTTTTATTTTTAAACACAAAAAATATAATTTCGTTTAAAAATAAAAATATAAAAGGCATTTCTGATTACCTGAGAAAGCAAAGTATTTCTACAATCTCCCTCATCACATACAAGATGAAAAACAGGAGATTTACCCCATGAAAGTCATCGTTCTCGGTTCAGGCATAGTCGGCACTTCCTCCGCATGGTTTTTAAAAAAACAGGGACATGAGGTCATCGTCATTGATCGCCAGCCTGGTGCTGCACAAGAAACCAGTTTTGCCAATGGCGGCCAGATTTCTGTCTCTCACGCCGAACCCTGGGCAAATCCATCCGCACCGATGAAGGTCTTGAAATGGCTGGGCAGAGAAGATGCACCACTATTGTTTCGTCCACGTGCAGAATGGCTGCAATGGTTGTGGGGCTTGAATTTCCTGCGTGAATGCACGCCGGGCCGTACTGCAGAAAATATCCGTCAGATCGTTGCCATTTCAGAATACAGCCGCCTGACCTTGCGCAGCCTGCGCGAAGAAACTGGCATACAGTATGACAACCTGAGCAAAGGCATACTGCATTTTTATACCGACCAAAAAGAGTTCGATATTTCTCTGCCTGCTGCAAAACTCATGCGTGACCTGGGTTGTCCACGCGACTCCATCGACGCTGACGAAGTGGTGCGCAGAGAACCTGCTTTGGCTGGCATACGCGATAAAATCGTCGGTGGTGACTATACCGAAACCGATGAATCCGGCGATGTCTATCAATTCACTACGGGCCTGGCCGACAAAGCTGCTGCAGCCGGCGTGCAATTCCAGTTCAACACCACAGTCACCAGACTCCTGACTGAAGGTGCAGGTGCCAGCGCCAAAATTACCGGCGTGGAAATTATTGATGCTGCAGGCCGCCACAAGACCTTGCACGCCGATGCCTTTGTGGTGGCGATGGGCAGCCATTCACAGAGCTTATTGAAACCTTTGGGTATTTCGCTGATGATTTATCCTGGCAAGGGCTATTCGGCAACTTATCAAATTGCCAACCCAGACCAGGCGCCCATCATTTCCTTGACTGACGATGGCTATAAACTCGTGGTATCACGCCTGGGCAACCGACTGCGAGTAGCTGGCACTTGTGAAATCAATGGCTATGGCCGCGAGCTCAATACTGCGCGTTGTGAAGCGATCACCAGACGCACACGCGAACTGTTCCCGCATGCCTGTGATTACGACAATCCAGTGTATTGGACCGGTTTGCGTCCATTGACACCGTCTAATGTTCCTTATATAGGCAAATCCCGCATCAGTAATCTCTACTTGAATACCGGACACGGCACCCTGGGCTGGACCATGGGCGCAGGCTCTGGCCGTGCCATTGCAGACATCGTTTCGGGTTTGCAGCCAGATGTCGATTTTGCGTTTACTGGCATGGAAAGAAAATTGGACAAAAATATCCTGTTGCCAGCCTGAAGCAAAGGCACACTCTCCCCAACAAGCAGGTACAGTCAGGACCTGCAAGTCCAGGCACTCCTGCCGGAAGTGCCTGTCCACCAGTTTCCCCTCACGCAAGTTGCCAGATAGTATTTCTATCTGCAACAACTTGCGTTCTTTTTGTCATCCATTCTTTCTGGCAAGGCGTTTACTGGGTAAAACGGCTCAGTTCATTTGCCTCTGGTGCGTACAGGTAACTCTTCTGCCTTTTCATCAAACGCAATCCGTGTCGTAAATTTGGCACGCTTCATAGGAAAACGCGAATGAAAATGCCTTACATTGCCAGAGCCGGAAATGGCGCGCCGCACAAACTGGTAATAGGCATCCATATCTATGATATGGACAACCAGGAAATAATCATACTCCCCAGATACAAAATAGCATTGCATGACCTCGGCTTCCTTGTTCATACGTGCCTCAAATTCACGCATGAATTCGTCGGATTGATTGATCAGCGATACTTCCAGAAAGGCCAGCATGCCATAGCCAAGAGCAAAGCTGTCGACCATGGCCACTTCAGCGCTGATGACACCTGCTTCGCGCAGTTCACGTATGCGGCGCAGGCAGGTAGGTTGAGAGATATGCAGCTTGTCGGCCAGTACCCGGGTCGGGGTCTGGTTATCTTTTTGCAGGAGGTTCAAAAGCTTGCGATCGAGCTTGTCAAGGGTGCGATATTGGGGCATATAAAAAACGTCTGTTTTAAGAAAAAACCACACAAAATAGCTTTGCGAAATATTTTTTCTGTTGTACCTTCTTGCTGTTCAGTTATCTGAATAAGTCAGAGATGCAGTACTGTTATCCTACTTTTTAATCCTTAGGAGTATGTTCATGTCGTTCAAAACTAAAATGATTCCACTGGCTGGCGCAATTGCTTTCGCTTTCGCTGGTGCTGCGGCAGCTCAAGATCTGGTAGTAAAAATCGGTCACGTTGGCCCTATCTCAGGCGCAATCGCCCACTTGGGTAAAGACAATGAAAACGGCGCCAAAATGGCGATCGAAGAACTGAACGCCAAAGGCGTGATGATCGGCGGCAAAAAAGCCAAATTCGAATTGCTGGCTGAAGATGACGGTGCCGATCCAAAACAAGGCACAACCGTAGCACAAAAACTGGTAGACGCGAAAGTAAACGGCGTTATCGGTCACTTGAACTCTGGTACAACCATCCCAGCTTCCAGCATCTACAATGCTGCTGGCATCGTTCAAATTTCCCCATCTGCAACCAACCCTAAGTACACACAACAAGGCTTCAAAGGCGCGTTCCGTGTAGTGGCCAATGATGGTCAACTGGGCGGTACACTGGGCCGTTTCGCTGTGCAAATCAATAAAGCGAAAAAAGTCGCTGTTATTGATGACAAAACAGCCTACGGTGAAGGTGTAGCTGCTGAGTTTATCAAAGGTGCCAAAGGCAAAGGCGCAGAAGTTGTTGTGCAAGAACATACAACAGACAAATCTACAGATTTCAGCGCCATCCTGACCACTATCAAAGCTAAAAACCCTGATGTGATCTTCTTCGGCGGCATGGATGCTGTTGCTGGTCCTATGCTGCGCCAAATGAAAGCACTCGGCATTACAGCCAAATTCATGGGCGGTGACGGTATCTGTACAGCCGACTTGGTTAAACTGGCTGACACAGGCATAGGCGAAGGCCAGGTTGTTTGTGCTGAAGCAGGCGGTGTTCTGGATGCACAGAAAAAAATCAATGATGACTGGAAAGCTGCATTCAAGAAAAAATTTGGTGTAGAAGTCCAGATTTATGCACCATATGTCTATGATTCCGTCATGGTCATGGTAGAAGCAATGAAAAAAGCTGGCTCTGCTGAACCAGCGAAATATTTGCCAGAACTGAAGAAAATCCATTACAAAGGCGTAACAGGCGATATCGCATTTGATGACAAGGGCGACATCAAAGACGGCACGCTGACTTTGTACACCTACAAAGGTGGTAAACGCGAACTGCTGCAAGTTGTTAAGTAATAGTTGAAGCATGAAAGGATGGCCAGTATCAAGGCTATCCTTTCAAAACAACTTGTTTGGATAAAAAAACCTGGCAATTGCCAGGTTTTTTTATTGATTGCCATCCATCAATACATCAGGAATGCAGAGTTTATTTCAAACTCAAAATCCATTTCACCAAAGTCTTGGCCTCTGCTTCACTAACCTGAGCGTTGGCCGGCATGGGAATCGTACCCCAGACGCCCGTGCCACCCTTAATCACTTTTTGCACCAGCTTGGCTTCCGCTGTTTTATCAGTGGCATACTTCTTCGCTACGTCTTTATAAGCAGGTCCCACGACCTTGCTATCAACAGCATGACAACCCATGCAGTTTTTGGCTTTTGCCAAATCCGCATTCGCCATTGCAGAGCCTGAAACCATGATTGCCAACGTAGCACCTACCAACAAAGAATATTTCATTGCTTCCTCCAGGTTAAAAACTATACGCATTTTACTGCCTTTTGAAGATTTTAACGTTTATCCACATGCAAGGGTTGACCTGCAGTAAAATTAGTAAAAATGATTAAAATGGGTGAGGGTCTGCCTTAAGCTATGAGTAGATGATGGAAAAATGCTTTAGCGCATATTCTCTACATCTTGCTGACAAAAATATATGCTTACGAGATGGCTTGATGCGTGCCTGGCTAGCAAGCTTTTTTACATATCTCCCAGAAGTTTTTCTTAGGTTTTTTGTCCTGGCACGACATCCTTGGCAAACTAATTTGCAATCACGCCTATAATCGAATAAATAAAGACTTAACCCGAACAGAAAGCATTTATGTTTATCATCGTACCTTTATTCATCGCGCTAGTCTTGAAAGTCGCAGATATCTGGATATTTGCATCAATTTCATGGTGGTGGATAGTCGGCGCGGCCTGCGCAGCCTTTGTCTGGTTTGAAATTCTTGAGCGCATGCTTGGCCTGGACAAACGCAAAGACCATGCACACTTTGAAAAAATTCAAAAAGCCAGGGTAAAGCGTGCTTTTGAAAAGAAAAATAATCGCCGCTAGATTCAGGGTTACGACCGAATCCCCTGATTGATGTGCTGCGACTGGTAAGCAGTACTGGCAACAAACCTCCGGTTAACACTGCACAATGTCATTACCAGAACTAAGAAACCTAGAATTGCGACAGTTGCGCTATTTTCTCGCAGTAGCCGAAGAAATGCATTTTGGCAAAGCAGCAACGCGCCTGCATATGACCCAGCCTCCCCTGTCGCAAGCGATACAAGCGCTGGAAGCTATCCTGGGTGCAGAACTTTTTATACGTAACACACGCAATATCTCGCTATCATCCGCAGGTCAGGCACTGCTACCCGAAGTCAGGCGCTTGCTGCTGCAAGCACAAGCCCTGCCCAAGCTGGCGCAAAGAGCTGCCAATGGTAGTTGTGGTCATTTGTCATTGGCCTTTGTTTCGATTGCCGATTACAGTATCCTGCCGCCTGCATTGAGGGAGTTTCGCCGTCATCATGCCGATGTACACATAGAGCTGCGGGAAGCCACCACCGACGTCCAGCTGCTGGCCTTGGAAAATGCCGAGATTGATGCTGGCTTCCTGATACCACCAGTTCCAGAAAAACTACAAGGCTTGCTCAATTATAGAAAAGTCTTGTCTGAGCCGCTGATGCTGGCCGTACCCGAGAGCCAGGTCAAAGGACGCAAGCAATTAGGACTCAGCGACTGCGCAGACTTACCGCTGATCCTGTTTCCCCGCAAAATAGCGCCAGCCTTGCATGACGCCATCCTCGGCTGCTTTCATGCGGCGGGGTTGACGCCAGTGATAGGCCAGGAAGCCATACAGATGCAAACCATCGTCGGCCTGGTCTCTGCCGGCATGGGCATCGCACTTGTGCCACAATCCGTGTCAAATTTACAGCGCCCAGGCGTGCAATATTTTGATTTACCCGAAGCAAGTGCCACCGTCGAAATAGGCCTGGTATGGCGTCAGGATAATCATTCTGCCGTGCTGGCCGCATTTGCCCATCTGTTTAACCAAACATTTCATTCATGCTGACCCATCCCAATCCTGATCCCGTCGCTTTTCATCTAGGCCCCATCTCCGTACATTGGTATGGCATCATGTACCTGCTGGCCTTCGCCCAGTTTATTGCACTTGGCCGTATCAGGATCAGGCAGCCGCATATAGCCGCGCAGGGATGGACGCGCGAACACATAGACGACATGCTGTTTTTTGGCGTGCTCGGCGTCATACTCGGCGGTCGACTGGGCGAAGTTTTTTTCTATGGCTTCTCTTACTACATGGAACACCCTCTGGAGATTTTTGCCGTATGGAAAGGTGGCATGTCCTTCCATGGCGGCTTTATCGGCGTGTTGATTGCCATGTTCCTATGGGCGCGCAAGGCCAAATTCCACCTGGCAGATGTGTATGACTTTATCGCTCCTCTGGTTCCGCTGGGGTACGCGGCTGGCCGCTTGGGTAATTTCATCAACCATGAGTTGCCGGGTCGCATAGCATCACCCGATCTTCCCTGGGCCATGATCTGGCCCGGCATCAATTATCCAGTCCATCCTTCACCGATATACCAGGCTTTGGTGGATGGGCTATTAGTCTTTGTCATACTATGGATCTATGCAGCTAAAGCCAGACCACGGCTGGCTGTGGGTGCCTTGTATGTCACCTTGTATGGCTGCACCCGCTTCTTTACCGAATATTTCCGCACTCCAGACTATGAAGTAAACGTCCTGGGGATGACAATTTCTGCTGGGCAAATGCTGTCATTCCCGATGATTATTGCAGGTATTTTTTTATTGACGCTTTCTTATAAATTTAATAAAAAATAATCTCCGTCAAAATCGGCTGGTTCCTCTTGCAAATTCATATAAACTTCAGGCAGGCTGGGGTAAGGAAATGGGTATAAGCGTGTTCAAAGCACTCGCTCCTTTTTAGACATTCTTTATCCCAGTTAATCTTTCTGTGTTCAAATGAAAAGCAAAACTTGGACTATGCATAAAATCTGCTTAGCACTTCTATTATTGTTTTGCCTGTGCTGGCGAAATTCTGATGCTGCCGAAATGATCAAGGTCTATAGCTATCACCTGAAACCGCCATTGATATTGGATCAGGCGACTGGCAGAGGCTTATATAACGATATGCTGAGTTACCTGAATAAGGAAAACACCGCTTATCGTTTCGAACTCATCTATTTGCCACGACGCCGTCTGGACTTGCTGGTCAACTCAGGCCAGCTAGACGGTCTGGTCATCGGGGTTAATCCTGTCTGGTTTAACGATAAAGACGAGCAGAAATTTCTTTGGACCCTGCCAGTCATGAACGATATTGATGATGTAGTTTCATCAAAAATTCACCCTTTCGAATATAACGGAGCAAAATCCATGTCTGGCATGCGCATAGGCCTGGTGCTGGGTTATTACTATTTTGGTGTGAATGAACTCATCGCCGAAGGGAAAATTCTGCGTGACGATGCCAGCAGCGAAGAACATAGCTTTCGTAAATTGATGGCGGGCCGTATAGATGCGGCCATCATCAGCCGCTCCAATTACGATTATGCAATGAAGAATCACCCCGAATTGCAGGGTCTGTTTTACATCTCAAAAAAACCGCATGACCAATATGACAGGCAAATTTTAATCCCCTTGCATATGCCCAAGGTCCAGCAGCAAATCAATATCATTTTGAGGAGTGCTGCAAACGATCCTATCTGGCAAAAACTGATCAATTCATATCGCTGAATCTTGCACAATGTTAATCAAGCAAAAATTTCGCTTGACGGATGCAGGCAATTTCTCTTACAGTCTTCATATGAACTACTTTTTGACATCGACATCTGCAAGAAAAACTGCTGACAGCGCCAAGCTGCAAGCAGCGCCGGTGTCTGCGTCTGCCTCTCTAGTTCTACTACCATCTCTAACAAGCTCGCTACTATAAGTTGCGTCTTGTCCAGTTTTAAGCGGCATACCTGCCAGCCTGAAACACCAGTATCAAAAATTACCTTTATACCCCATTAGTACCCAGCACAGGCTTCCTGACATCAGGAAAAACAGCATGACACCATCAGGCACATCAGCAAAGAATTCAGCAGACGCAATCAGCGTCATGTCTGGCTTTGCCCGCCCACAGTCTGCGCTGTCACTTGCTCACAACCTGCTTAATCACATGCTGCTAGCGCTACGACTACTGATCGGTTAACCGGCCTCGCGTATCTCTGTGGCAGCCGGTTAGCTTAACGCCGCCACATCAGCATCCATTCAACAAATTGAAAAATATCAGCGCCTTGCTGAGGCACTGCGCCAGCCCAAGGAAAAACATCATGATGAGTAATCCAGCTAAAAAATATCAGGCCTTCCCTACTATCGCTTTGCAGGACAGGCAATGGCCCAGTCGCAGCATCAGCAAAGCCCCCATCTGGATGAGCACGGATTTGCGTGATGGTAACCAGGCGTTGATAGAACCTATGGATGCGAAGAAAAAACTCAGGTTCTTTGAAATGCTGGTCAAGATAGGTCTTAAAGAAATTGAAGTCGCCTTCCCTTCTGCATCAGAAACTGATTTTGCTTTTGTCCGCAAACTCATAGAAGAACAACGTATCCCGGATGATGTGACGATAGAAGTATTGACGCAATCCCGCGAAGACCTGATACGCCGCACCATCGATTCCGTGCGCGGCGCCAAGCGCGCGATCGTGCATTTGTATAACCCGATCGCCCCAGCATTCCGCCGCATCGTATTTGGCAAGTCACGTGAAGAAGTCAAACAAATTGCTACTGACGGCACTCGCCTCATCAAGCAACTGACCGATGCCATGCCTGAGACAGAATGGGTATTTGAATATTCACCAGAAACCTTCAGTATGGCCGAACTGGATTTCTCCAAGGAAGTGTGTGACGCGGTTGCCGCCATCTGGCAACCTAGTGTTGAGCGCAAGATGATCATCAACTTGCCGACCACCGTCGAATGCGCCACGCCAAATGTGTATGCCGACCAGATAGAATGGATGGACAGGAACCTGGATCAACGTAATGCCATTATCCTCAGCGTGCATCCTCATAATGACAGGGGCACGGCAGTCGCCGCCGCAGAACTTGCGGTCATGGCTGGTGCCGACAGGGTTGAGGGCTGTTTGTTTGGCAATGGTGAACGCACCGGCAATGTCGACCTCGTCACGCTTGCATTGAATTTATATACCCAGGGTGTTGACCCTGGGCTGGATTTCTCTGAAATCGATAGCGTCAGGCAGTGCGTGGAAGAATGCAATCAATTACCTGTGCATCCACGTCACCCTTATGTCGGTGATCTGGTCTTTACGGCATTTTCTGGCTCACATCAGGATGCCATTAAAAAGGGTTTTGCCCAGCAACAAAAAAACGCGATATGGGAAGTACCTTATTTGCCGATAGACCCAGCTGACCTTGGCCGCAGTTATGACGCCGTGATACGCGTCAACAGCCAGTCCGGCAAAGGCGGCATGGCATTTTTGCTGGAGCAGGAATATGGCATCAGCATGCCAAGGCGCATGCAAATTGAATTCAGCCGCGTCGTGCAAACGGCAGCCGACGACAGCGGCAAGGAAATGACAGCACAACAGATACGCCAGATTTTCAGCGACAGCTATCTGGCGCCAGTAACACCCATCAGTTATCAAGCTCATCATGCAAACCCAGTCCTGCATCACAGGACATCACCATCCGATCCGGCACAAGTATCCTTGCATGTCGATCTGCTGCATCACGGACAGCCACAAGCTATCCAGGGTACAGGTCATGGTATTGTTGAAGCACAGATCAATGCCTGTCAGGTACTTGGCTATCAAGTCAGGATCATCGACAAGCAAGAACAGCAAGTGACGCAACATGGCCTTTCACAGTACATCAGCATCATAGAAGCACGCGTCAATGATGGCAGCAGCCAGCATGGTGCGGGCATAGCTGACGATGCGGCAACGGCCAGCATGCGCGCCATCATCAGTGTCATTAACCGCCATGCAAACGCAGGCAAGGCAATGCGGATGATTGCTGCCTGATCGCTAATGAGCAGCTTTGAAGAGCGTAGCCAGCTTGCTGACGCTGCGCTCTATCTCAGTACAAGTCAAGGAAGCAAAACCCAGTAACAGGCCGCCAGGACTTTCTGCCGGTCTGTTTGTTTTCCCAGGCACATCGGCATAGTGACCGAGGCCACGCAATTCCAGCCCGATTTTTTGTCCTGCTTCTATGATCTGCTCTTCATCATAAGCCTGTTTGAAATACACAGCCAGATCAAGCCCGCCATCTTGCGCGCCACAGACCAATTCACCTCCCAATTCCTTTTGCAGACAAGCCACCAGACTAGCCTGGCGTTCGGCATAGACTTTTCTGGTGCGCTTGATATGCCTGCCGAAATGGCCTTCTGCAATAAAATCGGTCAGTGTCATTTGCGGCATGATGCTGGTATGTTTATCGATGACAGCCTTGGCTTGCATCATCGGTTCCAGCAATTTTTCCGGCAAGACCAGGTAGCCTAACCGCAGGCCAGGGAATAACACCTTGGACAAGGTGCCTACATAGATCACACTCTGATGTGTATCCAGACTCTGCAGGGATGCCAGTGGTGAACTGCCAAAACGGTATTCGCTGTCATAATCATCTTCGACTATCCACACTGCATTTGCCTGCGCCCACTCCAACAAGGCCATGCGCCTTTGCAGGCTCATGGTCATACCCAGGGGCATCTGGTGCGAAGGTGTAACGACGGCGACTTTCGCATCGGGATAATGCATCGCTGCATGTGCAACATCCATGCCTTCATCATCAACTGGTACAGCGCAGATGTCGGCTTGCACCGCATGCAAAGCCGCTGTCGTGCCGCGATAGCAAGGATATTCCACCACGGCTCTATCACCAGGATCAAGCAACATGGTGCTCAGCAAATATAAAGCCTGTTGCGAGCCCGATGTAATCAGGATTTGTTCCGGTGCGCAGTTCACACCACGTGCGGCCTTCAGATACACCGCCAGCAATTCACGTAAAGCCAGATGACCGGCAGGATCGCCATAGCCTAGTTGCCCTTTGGGGTGACGGCAATGACGCGCTTCTAATCTAGCCCAGATGTCAAACGGGAATAAATCCAGGTCAGGCATGCTGACCCTGAATGCTCGCGCGTTACCCTGATGAAAGCGCGTGCTGCCGCGTGGGTCTATATGCTGTAGTCCACGTTTTGAAATTCTGTCCAGCAGCTTTGTCGCTGGTATATCGCTGACCCTTGCTTTGCCACGGTCCGCAATTGCAGGCAAATCTTCATTCACAAAAGTTCCCTGCCCGACTGAGCCACGCAAATACCCTTCTGCCAGCAATTGATCGTAGGCATTCAAGACAGTTTGCCGGGAAATTTGCAAGGCCTGACAAAACTCTCGACTGGGTGGCAACTGCATGCCTGGCAGCATCTGGCCTGCCAATATGCTTTTTCGAATTTCGGCGTACAACTGCCTGTACAAGGGCTGGCTATCTTGTCTGTCCAGGACAATCCCGGCAATCATTTGAGAGATATGCATGTTTACATTAAATTGGTATTTTTATTTTTTATAAAATTGGCACTTTCAAATAGCCAATACCAGGAATAAGATTAACGCATATTCATGACGGTGGAGTAAATAAATGCATCAATACCAGGCAAAAATCTTATGGGAGCGTGGTGAACAAGCTTTTAGCGACAATCGCTACAGCCGTGCGCATGCATGGGAGTTTGATGGTGGCCTGGTGGTGCCGGCATCTTCATCCCCTCTGTCTGTCCCCGTACCGATGTCGGAAGAAAAGAACGTCGATCCTGAGGAAGCACTGGTTGCTGCCCTGGCATCTTGCCACATGCTATTCTATTTATCTTTTGTCGCCAAACGCGGCTATGTGCTGGATCAATACCGTGACCTGGCGGTGGGCATCATGGATAAAGATGCCAAGGGAAAACAGGCCATTACCCGCATCCATCTGCGTCCGCAGGAAAATTACAGTGGTGACAAGCAACCAGATTTACAGGAACGCGAAGAGCTGCATCACAAGGCGCATGAACACTGTTATATCGCCAATTCCATCCATGCCGAAGTCATTATAGAAATCGAGTAGCCCATGTACATGCCCAGTCATTTTGCTGAAGAACGTATTGAAGTCTTGCACACCCTGATACAGGCGCACCCGCTGGCTGCGCTAGTCAGCTTGCAAGATGGCGAGCTGGAAGCAAATCACATTCCCTTCATCATCTCGCCACCAACGGCAGATGCACCGTATGGAGTATTACGGGGCCATGTCGCCCGCAATAATCTGGCGTGGCAAAGCGCTGGTAAGGGCCAGGACGCCTTGCTGATTTTTCAAGGGCCACAAGCCTATATCAGCCCACGCTGGTATGAGGAAAAAAAACGCAGTGGCGAAGTGGTGCCTACCTATAACTATGCCGTGGTACATGCGCACGGCCCCATGCGCGTCGTCGATGACAGGCAGGAATTCCTGCAATTGCTCAGCGACCTCAGTGACAACTTTGAACATCGATTCGACAGTCCCTGGAAAGTCGGCGATGCACCAGCCGAATTCATAGACAGGATAATGGATCTGATCGTCGGCATAGAAATCCCCATACGCCGTATCAGCGGTAAGTGGAAAACCAGCCAGAACAAAAGCACACAGGACAGAGTCAACATGGTGGATGGCCTGCGCGAAAAAAATGACTCCAGCTCCCAGGCTCTGGCAAATCTCATGGAACAGCAGTTATTTGAAACCGATAAGGAAAATAAATGAGTACAGTCGTCGTACGCGCCATCACCAAAGAAGATTTTTCTCAATGGTCAGTCTTGTGGGAGGGCTACAACCATTTCTATGAGCGTAGCGGCCCCAGTGCTTTACCAGAAGCAGTCACACTCAGCACCTGGGACAGGTTTTTTGCTGCTGATGAACCAGTACATGCTCTGGTTGCAGAGCAAGATGGACGCCTGGTCGGGCTGGCGCATTATCTCTACCACAAGACCACCAGCCGCATAGAAGCCAGTTGCTACCTGAATGACTTGTTCACCAACCCTGATAAGCGTGGTCAGGGTGTGGGACGTGCCTTGATCGAGGCCGTGTATGAACAGGCAAAACTGGCTGGTTCCAGCGTTGTCTACTGGGGAACCCATGAAACCAATGAGACCGCACAAAAACTATATCGTCAGGTAGCAGACCGGTCAGGATTTATTCTCTACAAAAAAATCCTGGCGTCATAAATAAAAGAAATCCATTTATATACAAGAGCAGTGCAAGTGGGCAATATGCAAGTGATTGATACTCGCCCTGCTCTTTCAATGAAACTGCTTTTATTACTCTTCTGGGTACTTGGTCTGACTTATGGCACAAGCTTATTGCAAGTAGCCTTGTGGCCTAAAGTGCAAGTACGTGTCCTGAGGACCAGACAAGAGATCACTGGCTACGATGATGGCAGTGCTACTGGCTGGCTACATGCAAAGCTTGAGTACTGGCATCAATCACAAAAATACCAGGTTCAATGGCGTATTGACCTGATGCAGCACAGGCATTTACCGGATGCCTTGTGGATGGCTATCGCGCCGTCCATGCCAGAGCGACTTCATCTTCCCATTTCTATCATCAAGCCACTTGCGGTATTGACTGTCAGCATGATCTGCCTGGCTATTCCATTAACCAGTCTATTTTGATATTGATTTCAAGCTCAAATTGCCGTTATGCAGCATAAGTTTCTCTAAATTCTCTGAACTTTAGGGAAATTGAAGCATCTACCACTCTTTCCTCACAACCAGCTTCCTAGTCAGGACATACCATGTCACGTACTCTTATCTCTCTCGCTCTTGCCAGCCTGTTTACCAATATGGTGGCAACACCGGCTTTTGCACAAAATGCAAGCGCTGGCACGAACAGCACCACCACAAGCCACCAACTGCAATCTGGTATAGATTTGCAATGGATGGATAAAACCGTCAGGCCGCAAGACGACTTTTACCAATACATGTCAGGCAAATGGTTGGCAACAGCAGAAATACCGGCTGACCGCGGCCGCTTTGGTTCATTTGATCAGTTGCGTGACCTGTCCGAGCAAAGGTCTTATGACATCATCCAGACCCTGGCTGCGAATAAACAGCTTGCCGCAGGTTCAAACCAGAAAAAAATTGCAGATCTGTTCAACAGCTTCATGGATGAAGCACGCGCCAATGCACTTGATATCAAACCATTGCAAAGCCAGTTTGCCCGCATCGATGCAATTGCCGACAAGTCAAAACTGCCAGCCTTGATGGCAGAACTCAGCAAGCTGGGTGTCAATACACCTGTTGCGTCTGGCATTAACCAGGATGCGCGTGATTCCAGCCGCTATGCGGTGTATCTGAGCCAGAATGGCCTGACCATGCCAGACCGCGATTATTATCTGAAGCAGGATGACACGAAGTTACAGGGTTTCCGCGAAGCCTATCTCAAGCATCTGGAAAAAATGCTGGGCATGAGTGGCCAGGCCAAATCTGCACAAGGTGCCGCCGCCATCATGGCACTGGAAACCGAGATCGCCAAGATACAGTGGACCAAGGTGGAAAACCGCAACCCTGTCAAAACCTATAACAAGACAGAGTTGAAGCAACTCGAACAATTGTTGCCAGGCTTTGACTGGACTGCCTATTTCAGCACTCTCGGCATGGCTGGCAAAATGGATTTCGTCATTGTGCGTCAACCAGAATTCTTTAGCGGTTTGGCCAAACTCATTGATGCGACACCACTGGAAACCTGGAAAACTTATCTGAAATGGCAAACCCTGAATGCCTATGCGCCCTTCCTCAGCCAGCGTTTCATCGATCAGGATTTTGAATTTTCCAGCAAGACCTTGCGCAGCGTGCCCGCCAACCAGGTACGCTGGAAGCGCGGTGTAGGCCGGGTAGAAGAAGCCATGTCAGAAGCACTGGGACAATTGTATGTGGAAAAATACTTCCCACCGGAAAACAAGACGCGCATGCAAGCCATGGTCAACAACTTGCTGCTGGCCTATAAGCAAAGTATAGAAACCCTGAGCTGGATGAGCCCTGAAACCAAGAAAGAGGCGTTGGCCAAACTGGCGAAATTCAATCCCAAGATAGGCTACCCTGATCAATGGCGTGACTATAGCAAACTGGAAATTTCCAAGGATGATCTGGTCGGCAACGTCATACGTGGACGTGAGCATGAATACCAGCGTCAACTGGCTAAACTGGGCAAACCAGTCAGTCGCACTGACTGGGGCATGAGCCCGCAAACCGTGAATGCTTACTACAATTCACGCCAGAATGAAATCGTCTTCCCGGCAGCAATACTGCAAGCACCATTCTTTAATGCAGCTGCCGATGATGCCGTCAACTATGGCGGTATAGGTGCAGTCATAGGACATGAAATCAGCCATGGCTTTGATGATTCTGGCAGCCAGTCTGATGGCGACGGCAATTTGCGTGACTGGTGGACCAAGGAAGACAAGGCCAATTTTGGCAAACTGACGGCTGCCATGATAGCCCAGTACAGTGCTTATAGCCCTTTACCTGGTTACAAGGTCAACGGTGCCCTGACCCTGGGTGAAAATATTGCTGACAATTCCGGATTGTCCATCGCCTACAAGGCCTATCAGATTTCCCTGGGTGGCAAGCCCGCACCTGTGATAGATGGTTTTACGGGCAGCCAGCGCGTCTTCATGGGTTGGGCACAAGTCTGGCGTGGCAAGTCACGCGACGGTGAAACCATACTCAGGGTGAATACTGATCCACATTCTCCATCCATGTTCCGCGGTAATGGCCCCCTGACCAATCTGCCAGAGTTTTATTCTGCTTTTGGCGTCAAGGAAGGTGACAAAATGTATGTCGCACCAGAAAAACGTATCACGATCTGGTAAACGGTAATCCTGCATTGAATAAAATAAGGGTATTGATGGGAGCCCCATCAATACCCTTATTTTTTGCACTATAGTGCCAACAATGCGTAATCAAACGATATTTCGCTTGATTTGTGTCATGCATCCAAAAATTGGAGTGAGGAAAAATCGACAGGCTTTAATGGCCGAGTACCCAGATAAGCCATTAACTCATTAAACTGTAGCAATGATGAAGGGCCAAGCAAGGTGCAATTTTCAGGCCTGCTCTGGAGTAAGTAAATTAAGGCCAGGGCATGCGCGGGAATATTTGTTTCTGCGCTCAAACTAGCGATGGATTTCAAGATTATTTGCGTCGATGGTTTACTCAGTATCGCAAGTTTTTGCGTTTTCTCTCTACCAGAGTCTATCCTGCCTCCCGGTTTGCTGACATCATTTTTTGTATACCAATCACTCAGCAATCCACTCGCCAGTGGTCCCCAGGTGATCGTTCCCATACCAGCGGTTTTCAATAAATCAAATACGGAATTCTGCTGCTGGCAATTCAATAAATTATATTCAAACTGATTCGTCAATGGGATAAGCTCCTGGCTCCCGTTTGCATAAGACAAAATAGTTTCCATATCCTCGACTGCATAATTACAGACACCGAAATACTTGATTTTCCCTTGTTTCTGTAAAAGAACCATGGCTTCCAGCATTTCATGACAGGCAAACTCTTTAGTGGGCGCATGAAGCTGCAATAAATCTATGTTATCCACGCCCAATTGCGTCAAGGCCAGCTCACATTGACGAACAATATTACTCCTGGAGTAACCTCTATGACTAGGCGGGTCATTATCATTCGATATCCCACCCACTTTTGTCGCGATAAAGAACTGGTTTTGCAACTGCAAATTTCGCAAAGCGCCACCAATTATTTGATGGCATTCGCCTCTGGAGTAGCTAATTGAAGTATCGATGAAAGAGATGCCCTGCTCATGCGCAGACGCGATGATTTTCTCTGATTCAGATGGATTTAGTCGCCAACCCATCATCATGGTGCCCAAGCCCAGGCTGCTTACAAAAGGCCCGCCCTTACCCAATTGAACTTCATTCATTTTACGTTTTTCAGATAGTCTCGCGTAATCCCTTCACTATAAGGAGAGGTTTCAAATTCAGCCGTATTATTTTCTCTCATATCCGGGCCATTGTATTTCGTAAAATGAGGGCTGGAATCAATCTCTTCATTTCTCTCGCTTGCATAGTAAAAGGCAGAGAAAACCTTGCGATGAATTCCATCCGGTGTCGTAATTTTCCCTGGTTGTCCATGATAGCTTTTCGAAGTCGTATTAAAAACAACCAGCCTGTTGAAAACAGGTGGCACTTCTTTTACTTTATGACTACCGTCCTGCGACCATAACTCCAGGTTTCCACCGTATTCTTCTTTCCAATCGGGCGTCAAATAAAACAGGGCATTGCATCTTCGCCATGCCTGCAGTTTTTGATGCCAGTTAAAATCGACGTGGACATTCAAGAATCCGCCATTCCCAGTCATCATTGCGCCACCTCCCATGAAATAAGGATCAGGTATCAGTGACTTTGTTCCTGTCAGGGTTTCAAGGAACAGCAAGAAAGACCGCGAACTGATTGCGGAAGAAAACAGCTTGAAATTCTGTGAAAAACTTCTGGTATCTTCCAAAAAATGACGGCTGGCATTTTGATGATGATGAAATTTGAAGTTAATATCCTGCTCATCCAATTTGGGGTACTCATTGGCCAATTGTTCAGCAACAGAATCCGGTAAAAAATTATCGAAAACGATGTGTGGGAATGGATCGTTTTTTTGAAATACGTCTTTATTGTCAAATGCCAGTTGAGCATAATGCGGATCGTCAAACACATCCAATATCCGGGATGCAAATTGACCTGCACTTTGCTCACTTTTTTTGGTATCCATAAACTGCTCCGTTTTACTCATTTATTAAAGGTGTCATCTTAGTTGCGGCAAGCACGGATGATGCATGGCAATAGCTACTGCCTATGCTGATAAGTTCCGCTTGAAAAATTCTCCGCTACGCACGTAATATCAAGCGCCACATGGTCGAAATTCAACCGGAATTTGCCTGAAACCAGCACAACAATATGTTTGAGAAATTATCATAAAAAATTTACGTGTCTATCAAAATCAGGCGAACTATTGATCATAAACAATAGTCTATAGCACTAGCTTGCTTGGGTATATGCGACATATTAGCAGTGCGCTGCTGAAACAAGACGTGGCCACACCCTGATTTTGATATCCGGGAAGGTAACAAGATGTAAGCAGCGCAGAAGCACAATGCCATCCCTGGACAATGATGCACTTCAAAAGTGATAGTACTCACATCCGCTTATGCAGGGCAAAAAAACTTATCATTTAAGTAAAATTAAAGTGACATGATGGTATTATTTGCAATGAATATGCATAAAGTGCTAAGGCTTTGCAAACTAAGATTGTTAAACACAGATATTTTTTAAAAACCTGGGCCCAAGCTTATCAGTGTCACAATGACGATACAGTCAGGCTGTGGCAAAATAGCTGGGATTAAATTCCATCGCTGAAAGCCAATTTATGAGTTTTGTACGTCGCATCCAACAAGATAAGTATGATGTTTATGATAAAGAGGACGTGCATGCTCGCTTACATTTCTTCAAGAATCTGCAAACCATTACAAATGCCATCCATTCAACCAGTAATATCGAGCAAATCATGCTTGATTTATCACAAAGCATTTGTGAGCTGTTTGATTGCGAACGTCTGACCCTGTACTCGGTCAATTACAGAAAAAATGCCATAGAATCCAAAGTCAAGACTGGCCTGACTTCATTCAAGGATTTCGCCCTGCCGATATCCGAGAAAAGTGTCGCCGGTTTTGTGGCTATGTCCAAGCAAACCGTCAATATCGTCAATGTCTACGATGAAGCAGAACTCAGGAAGCATTCTCCCAAGCTGGAATTCTTGCGCAGAGTTGATCAGCGTACTGGTTTTCGCACCAAGCATATGCTGGTCGGCCCCCTGATCCATGAACAAAGCAATGAGCTGCTGGGTGTACTGCAGCTCATCAATAACCGCAATGACTGTCAGTTCCCGCCTTTGCTGGAAGAAGGTTTCAAATACCTGCGTAATACCCTGGCAGTGGCATTTGCCCAGCGCCTGATGTCGCCACAGGTCATCCATACCAAATTTGATTCACTGATCAAGTCATCCATACTATCGATCCCTGAACTGGGCCTGGCGGCACGTGCTGCGCGTCGCAAAGGTGTTGATGTAGAAGAAATCCTGATAGATGAATTTGAAGTTAGCCCAGCAGATATAGGCAACTCTCTGGCAAGCTTTTTTGAATGTGAATACCAACCCTACAAGGCCGACAGGCCACGCCCGGAAGCACTGAAGAACTTCAAACGTGCTTATGTCGAAGACCACCACTGGCTCATCCTGGAAGAAAGCGCTGACACACTGCTTGTCATGACGACAGACCCTGAGCGTGTCATGGCTTCACGTATTGTGCATAGTCTCTTCCCTATCGCCAAAATTCAATATTGCGTGACCACGCAAAAAGAGTTCAGGCGGACCGTAGATCAATTCTTTGGTGATGCTGAAAGTATAGCTACTGCCGCTGAACAAAATGCGCAGGATGCGATTGATACCGTGTCTGCGGCCGAAAAAGCCTTGCTGGCGCAAGTCAGGGAAACCATACAACAAGCTTTTGCCAAGAGCCACCCCGAATTCCAGATCGATGTGCGCTCACGCGAAGACAAGACTGTCAGTCGCATGCATAAGGATGGCTCAGTACAACGCATCGCTGGTCAGGTGATAGTAGACTTCCATGTGGATTTCCTGGATACCGGGATGAATACCGCAGCATAAGAAAAAACGCCACTTTTTGTGGCGTTTTTTCTTGCTTGCTCATCTTGCTTGCTCATCTTGCTTGCTCATCTTGCTTGCTCAAGGAGCGACTTCCGACATTTTTTGCAAGTCTGGTCGCTGCCTGGCGATCAATTGCCAGACTTGCCTGGCCTCGGTAAAGGCGCGTTTACTTTGCAGCATAGCCGCATACATGACCCATTCTTCCATTGCGGCCGACTCTTGTGGCTTAAGCTCATTCAAGCTTGCGGCTTCTGCCTTGCTGGCCAGCTTGAATTCTGCCTTGGCCATATTGCTCTTGCCATCTTTGGCCGAGACATAGCTGACTTGCCAGCGGAAAGTGGCCCCCTCCTCCAATTTCACTTTTTCGGGTAATTGCCAGGTATTCTCTTTGATTTTTTCGCTGAGAATAAGCTTTTCATCCATGTCATGGATACTGATGTCAAATTCAGCCGCCTCTGCAGAAATCCAGTTGAATGCCGGGCGGGTGCCCAGCAATAGAGAATTGTTTTCTGGCGTGACGACTAGTATACGCGGTGGCAGCTGGCGCATGCGGACAGCACCGGCAATCACGTTACTGGTTTCTGCGGCACGTACCAATTTTTCTGCCATTGGTTTGATTACGGCTTTTTGTCCCTGCAAATTGATGACCCCATCTTTTTCTACGACAACAGTAGCAGGTCCGGTCAATTGATATACCGCACGTGTTGCATACAGAGACAGCGAAGCCCTGGCACCCGCTTCCAGGGTGATTTGCATTTTAGGTTGCAGGTAAGCCAGTAATTGCAATTTTGAACTGGTGCCATTGACTTCCATCTTGCCATTACCCTGTACATCCAGCACCATGCCCAAAGCAGCATCAGCATGTGCCTGAGCACTTAAGAGTGCAAATGTAGCCGCGCATATCGCCAACAAACTACGCATTATCATCTTCATATCACTACCTTCCAAAATATTAAGACTACAAGGGCTGCCAGCCATAGACAGCAATGGCTGAGCGGCCCTTGAGATTTTTATCACCCAGCGCAATCAGCGTCCCGGCTTCTGCCAGATTGGCATGCACCGTCGCCGAACAAACTATCGGATAACCCACATCCTTGCACAAGCCTTCTATTCTCGCCGCCGTGTTGACGGTGTCACCGATTGCCGTGTACTCATGCCGCTCGGCCGAGCCAACCTGGCCAATAACAGCATCACCTGCATGCAAGCCTACACCTATTTGCAAAGTCTGCTTACCTTCTGCCTGCAATTCTTGATTGAGTATGGCAAGTGCAGAGAGCATTTCACGTGCTGCATTGAAGGCATTTTGGGCGGGATTATCAAGTTGTTGTGGTGCTCCGAAAAAGGCCATCAAACCATCACCAATAAACTTGTCTATGGTACCACCATGATCGTGGACGATTTTACTCATGGGTGCAAAATAGCGATTCAAGAGACTCACCACATCGCTTGCCTGTGCATGTTCGCACAGGGTGGTGAAGCCGCGTATATCAGAAAACAAAACACAAACGGGTAAGCGGCGGCTTTGTGAAATCTGGTCTATGCGGCCTTCGACGATTTCCTGCATGACTGCCGGGCTGACACGACCAGAGAAAGCCTTGCTCAATCGTTGCTTGTCGATAAAATGCTGCCAGGCTTGCCAGCTACTGCTGCTGCCCAGAGCCAGCAAACCCGTCAAGAAGACTGCCGTCGGCGGCAACCAGACGTCATACTGCATGGCAAGGCCACTGGCGATGAGCAAACCCAGTGTCGCCAGGAAGAATACAAACAATTTGTTACGTATGCTGCGCCCCAGCCAAAACAAGGCAAACAAGGCTGACAAGGCGAACAGACTGAGATTGCTGGCTGGCTGCAACAGGCGCTGGTTCAGGATGCTGCGCAATAACTGTGCATGGGCCAGCACCCCAGGATTCGGATCGTTCGCCGGCAACCATGCAGCCAGTGATACGGGCAAATCAACCAGATCAGTGGCGTCCATGGTTGCACCCAGCAAGACAATTTTTCCAGCAAAGCGCTGCTGCAACTCTGCTGTTTTTCCTTGCTGCGCCAGCTTTAAGATATCCTGCAATGGAACATAGGTAAAACGCGTACCCAGGCGGTAATTGATAAGGCCGGACCAGTCCTGGCGCACGCCAGCCGCAGCGGCAATCTCGGTTGCCAGGCCACGGCCTATGCGGTCTGGCTGGCAATCAGCGCCAGGAAAGCGGCGTATGCGCTGGTCACTATCGCGACAAAATTCAGCCGAAGCAACGGCCTGGAATTGCTCACCCTGCATCCCCAATACTGCGGCATAGTCTACTTGTATATCGCGATAATGCGCATGTTTCAAATCCCAGACTTTGGCAACCACGACAGGCAAGCTTTGTATATTTTCCAGCAAACCTGCGAGTAGTGCTTTATGAAAGTCTATGGCTTCTTTACGAGTCGAGATCAGGGTGTCGAAGCGTTTTTCTGGCAAACTCAGATCCATACCTACCACCTTGGCTCCAGCTTGATTCATGACTTTCAAAAAATTGGCCAAATGCAGGTGATTCAGGCTCAGCGGTTCATCTATCTCATCCAGAAAAGCTTCATCCATGCCAACCACGATGGGGTCTATACTGATCTTTTGTGGCGTATATTCACGCGAAAGTTTGAATTGCAGGTCAAGGATTTTATTATCTATCACCGTCACGACTGGCAAATGCGACATAAGCGCAGCAAAGACCAGCAAGAGCAACAAACCTAGCGCCTGCAGCAAGCGCGGCGTGAAGAATTGCTGCAGGCGGCTGGTTTTATTCATATAGGCTGGCTGTGTAGACAATCAGAATAATAATCAAGGTTTCAACAAACCCGTGGCGCTGGGCAATACACCCCCACGTCCCACGCTACTTAAAGAACTGCCGTTGCCTATCCGGCACAAATCCGTCAGCAAATCACCCAGGTCATTTGGCTGCGCAGTCAAGTTCAAGAGGCTGGCAGAAAAATCAACTTGCGGGCTACTCAGCCTGATGACACCGTTGACGCCATCAGGCGCAGCAGCCTGTATCAGGTTCTTGCCGCTGCCATCAAATTTTTGTGGCGATCCACCTAGTACCAGTTGGTTGCCACTGGCTATCGTTGCATCAACTTGTATATTCACATTGCCACCACTGGCGGCCATGGCTGCAGTATTTGCCTGCACAAAACCACTACGCAATACCAGCGCCGGCGCAGTTATACGGATATCACCGCCATTTCCAGCCTGCACACCTGTCACCGAGGTAGTGATTTGCGAGCGGTCAAGCACCAGTGGGCCACTGCCCTTGATCACGATGGCCCCGCCATTGCCATCCAATGCGCTGGTGTTGATGCTACTACCTCTTGCCTGCAAACGATTGGCATAGCTGATCTGTATATCACTGGCCGCCACGTTGCCACTGGCAGAAGCTGTGATCTGTGCCTGCTGTAACTTGATCTCAGGTGCATCAACAGTCAGCAAGGTTTTAGCTGGCAGTTTATCAGTACTGAGCCGGGCTGCATTGCTTATGGACAGCAAGCCTTGCTCCATGCTCAGGCTCTCGCTGGCCTTGATATTGATATTGCCAGTATAGCCGCTGGATGCAGCACCAGCTTCGGAACTGATGACGGCATTGCTGGCGATGCTGATCTTTGCTGCACTGACATACACTTCACCAGCCTTGCCTTTGGCATAGGCTGAGGATGAAATTTGTGCCGCATTACTCATTTGCAGTTGATTTGCAGTGACATTCACCATGCCAGCATTACCCACCGAGCTGCTGGTGTATTCATCGCCCGCATTGGCACTGCTGAATATACCGGTATTCAATGCCTTGACATTGCCATCCTCATCCTTGACTGGATTGCTAAGCTTGCCATCAAGCGTGATGCTGGCTGCATTCACTTTCACAGCGCCAGCTGAGCCCGTAGTCGAACTGATGGTGGAAGTCGATATCTGCCCACCATCCTTGAGCAGCAGACTGGAAATCACATTCACATCGACGTTGCCGGCATTGCCCAAGGCCTGCGTACCTGCGTCACTATAGATGCCTGTTGCCATGCCCTTGCCATCAATAGTCAGGCTGGCAGTGTCGATATTGACGCTACCGGCATTGCCTGAAAAGCGCGTGGCTGAAGAAATTCTTGCGCCGCTTTGCATTTGCAAAGCAAAATTGGCTTTGACTGCAATATTACCTGCATTACCTGCACCCACAGTTTCAGCCAGGATACCGCTGTGCTCACCGTCCATGGCCAGGGTATTGGTAACGACGGCGATAGCACCGCTATTGCCGCGCGTATAAGTCGTCGATGAGATACGGCCACCATCTATCATGGATAATTTGTCGGCGATGCTGACATCAATATCACCGCCATTTCCACCGCGAAAATTGGCAGACGTACGAAAATCCCCGGCATCGCTATAAATACCCGCTTCCAATCCCTTGCCGTCTATATTCAGGCTATTACCGACAAACTTGATCTTGCCAGCCTGCCCTGTGCCGAATGCCGACGTGGCAATGCCGCCTTCAGAAAAAATATTGGTGGCACCACTGACAGTCACGTTGAGGTTGCCAGCATTGCCTGAACTACTGGCTATGCTATTAATGCCAGTAGACACTGCATTGCCATCAATCAGCAATTCTGCCGCATTGACTTTCACTTCCCCACCCTGCCCTGCTGCATAGGTGGCAGTCGATATCTGCGCGCTATTCAAAATACTCAATTTACCCCTGGCATAGACTTCGATATTGCCTGCATTGCCAGTACCGTTATTGGTCGTGCTCAGCAGGCCAGTAGATGGACCATTCGCATCAGCACCATCCAGTAAAACTTCGTTGGCACTGACACGCACATTACCGCCGTTTCCCGAGGTATAGGTCGACGATGACACGAGAGCACCATTCAAGACGGCCAATTTCCCCGCCACATTGATGTCAATATTACCTGCATTACCTGTGGCTTGATTGGCCTGGCTATAGATGCCGCTGACATTGCCCTGTCCATCCATGATGACAACACCGGCATCCAGCTTGATGGAACCGGCATTGCCAGCACTGTAAGTTGAAGTGGAAATGCGGCCACCATTTTGTATGCTGAGTTGCTGACTGGCAGCGATCAAAATATCGCCAGACTTGGCACTCCCCTCTTTGGCATTGCTGAAAATGCCAGTATCCTGGCGGCTATCCTGTTTATCGATCAATATCTGCCCTGCCTGCACCCGCACTTGATTACCATCGACATTGCCACTGACAGAAGCATTGATACTGCCACCGTTCAGTATACTCAAGCTGCCATCGGCTTTAGGCAAATCGCCATTAAAGCCAACTTCGAGTTTGTTCTTGCCAGTGGCGATCAGGCGCACAGTCGCACCAGGGGCAAGCACCGTGGCATCATTGATAGCGATATCACCTGCGGAAAGTGTCAATGCCTGCTGGGCACGCAGACTCAGATTTGCACCATCCCTGATTTCCAGCGAGGCTGAATTATTTCCTAAAAAACCAAAAGCTTCAGGAGCTGCAGCGGACAAAGTGCTAGCCTTTGCGGTGTCGACATAAAAATTACCATCGGCGAATTTCACATAATCTGCCGTGCTGATATGTAAACCAGCAGGCACATCGACAGCTGCGCCCGCACCAAAAATCACGCCTGCAGGATTGATAAAATAAAAATGCGGCTGACTCCCAGGAGCAGCACTTAACTTCAACAGGCCATTGATAGTCGATGCGCTGCCGCCAGTGACACGGGCAATCACATTTTGCAGGGAGGTAGTCGTTGTAAAATTAGCCGACTCACCACTCTCTATACTGAAGTTCTTGAAACTATGGAATAAATTGCCGCCTTTGGTCGTACCCAGGCTTTGCGGAATTACAAAATTACCACTCAGATTTTGCACGGCACCGACCGTGCCATCGGTACTGGCACCTGCCCAGGCGAGTGCGGACATGTTTCCCAATGACAGCAAGACACTTATTCTGAGCAAGCTCATGGAATGTAAATGAACCTTGGTCATAACCAGCTCCCTACCATGATGAACGGTGCCCAATAAAAAGGATGATTGAAGTTACTATTTTTCATCAAGGTCAGCTGGGCTTTTTGCAATGCCTGTGCCTTGCTGGTCGCTGGCTCTGCCAGATTACGATAAAACTGCCCCATCAAGAGGGTAGCAGCATCATCGGAAACCGGCCAAAGCGAACCCAGGGCACTCTTTGCCCTGGCTTTCAAGGCAGCGCCGCTCAAGCCCAGCGGTGCCCTGTCATCGCCTTCCGCAGTTTCACATGCAGACAGGGTCAACAATTCCAGTTCCTGGCTTTTCATGCTGCCAGCCCTCAAAAATAGCTGCAGATTATCCATGGTAATCACATCATCATGGGCCATCACAAAAGTCGTATCTGCCGTGCCACCAAAGACCCCGTGTGAAGCAATATGCACAATCTGATAATCCCCGGTTTTAACTTTCTGACTAAACGCTGCCACGGTAAAGCCGGCATTCAACAAGGTCTGGCTGCTGGTCAGTTTTTCCAGTGTATGAATTTCTTCATTGACGCCAGCCAGTGCCAGCATTTGTTGTAATTGCTGATGTTGTTCCGGCTTACTGATGGAAAGCTGGCTCAGTTTGCCACTCATGCTGCTGTCTGCAGGCTTGGGGATATTACGCAAGCTTCGGGTCAGCACGGCTCTGGCGACTTGTCGCCCATTCATGCTGGCCGCCTGCTGGTTGGCATTCAATAATTGCTCGACCATGGCGTTCGGCAATTTATCCACCACCGTTCCTGGTTCACTCATGCCCGCCAGCAGAGTCTTGAAAGCTGCATCATGATGGGCGCGGGCATTGGTATTGGTCAGGCTCAATGCCGGTACTACAGCGATGGCATATTTTTCTATGGCAAAGCGCTGGCCATCATGCAGGGCGGCGAAGGGCAATAAGCGCAAGACACCATCAGGAACAATCACCAGGGTATGTATGCCTTGCTGCGTCAATTCAGCATCGACCGGCGTCAACAAGGCTTGATACAGGCGTTTTGCCTGAGGCTGAAAGGACAGATTATCTTTCAGGGTATTACCAAAATCAATGACATCCGCCCGCAACTTTGTGGCAGACATGGGCAAGCTTTGGCGATACATGCCTGAGCTGGTTTCCAGCAAGAGTTCCAAACGGTCTGGCAAGATAATCGGATACAGTATCGCGGTATCACTGGCAAGCACGGTACTTTTACGATTCGCCCTGGCGGTTTCGACCGCGCAACGGTCGCCCAGATAATCTTGCAATTCAGTTTGTTTGAGCAATTCCAGAACGTCGCGGGCACGGCGCAATTGCGCATTTTTTTGCATACCCTCAAGTTGAGCTGAAGTTTGCAATAGCAAATCTGCCAGTCCAAGGTAAACTGGTTCCAGGGTTTCACGGAAAGAAGAGCGACCATCCTGGTATTCAACCGGTATATCAACCCGTATGGCTTCTATATGCTCCAGTGCTCTCTGGTAGGCAGCAATTGCCCCGGCCGTGTTTGCCTGCGCCCGCAAGACGCGGCCATGACGCCATTCTATATTGATAAGCAAATCATGCGCTTCCTGTCCTTGTGCAGTCAGTAGCGCCTGATCTGTCAGAGCCAGGACATCGGTTAAGCGGCCAGCATCTTCATACATTTGCGCGAGTTGGTCCAGTGCCTCCAACTGCAATCGCGCCTGTCCTGGCCTAAGGCTCAAGACACGTGCATGTTCAAACGCCAGGAAAGCCAGGGCTAGCCCGGTATTGCCCAATGACCTGGCTTGCGCGCCGAGATTGATGCTATAGCGCGCCGCTTGCTGAACATCTTTCAGTTGCTGTAAACGCTGCCACAATGCTTGCAGGTTTTTCAATTGCTCAGCAGTAGTCGTCTTTTTGACTGTCAGCTTGTTCTGGTTGAGACTGGCACTGATGGCAATTGCCGCATTATCACCCGCCAGTTTGAAGGCAGCATTGTAATAATAAGCTGCCTGCTCCGTATGCCCCTGTTGCTGTTGCCAGTTACCAAAATCGATGGCGTAACCAGCTTTATCCAGCTTATCGTCTGCATTATCAAAGGCAAAGCTTAAATAAGCTTCTGCCTTGCTTGCCTGATGTATTTGCACATAGCTCTGTGCCAGGGCAGAGGCAGCTTTGACTTTATCGCCATTTTTTTCTGCCTTGGCATAAGCCGTTTGCAACAGATTCAAAGCCTGATTGTAATTGCCATTTGCACAGTCACGCAGGCCCTGATCCAGCGTACTTTCACTGGCAAAAGCACTTGAACTGAAGCAGCAAAACACCAGCAAGTTCAATGTCAGCATGCGTATACCAGGCGACGCAAATTTCATAGTCATGGGTCGCATTCTCAAAATAAATGGTAAGTCAATTGGAAATGCAGGCCGTGGTCTTGCAAATTGCCGCCGCTTTGCCCTGGCAAGTTGACGAGTTTCTTTGCCAGGAAAATATCTGCACTCCAATTCTGACTACGCCAGTTCAAACCTGCACCCAGTGAAGCTAATCGCTGGGCAGACTCATCTTTATTGCTGGCGCTGGCCATATCGGTAAAGGCAATTAGCTTGAACTGTTGCCCAGCATCTTGCCAGACAGGTAAAGGATAATGATATTCAAGATTGACCAACCAGGCACGGTCACGCACCACGGCATTTTCCCGGTAGCCGCGCACAGTGGCTACCCCGCCAAGAGAAAAGCGTTCCAGCGGTAATAAGCGATCTGGCGTCTGTTGCGCCGAGGCTCGCAAGATTATTTGCTGGCCTGCTGGCTCCAAATTCTTGACATATTGCAGTTGCCCGGTCCAGATACGATAATGTTGAGCGGGCACTTGCGTGTCGTTTTCATTACTGACTATGTTATTGCGTCCAAAGGCAAATATGCTGCGCATGGCCAGGGCTTGGGTTTCCCAGCGCTCTGTCCATTCCTGGGAGAAGCGAAGCACCTTGGTTTTGGAATAACCGTCTGGCTCACCCGGCGTAAATGAAAACGCCTCGTCCAGCAAACTGGTCTGGCTGTCGCGCTGGCTGTAGCTCAAGCCCAGCTCAAGCTTCCTTTGCAAGCGATTGATCAGCGCATGGCTGATGCCCAGTTCATAGCCTGAACTGCGGCTTTTGATATCCACCGCCGCCAGGGATTCACCAACTACAGAAGAACTGCCCTGGTCCAGACTCAGCCTGACACTGGTGCCCAGGCTATTTACCGGCATGGTCCAGCCCAAATGCACAGGGTCGGCCCCTTCACTATGGGCCAGACTAGCTTCCAGATAATCGCCATAGCCAATCAAATTGCGTATCCAGCCATTCACACCCAGCACTTCCGAACCTATCGAAGGCGCACGGTAATTATTTGCATACAAGCTCATACCATAAGCTTTGGCCCGCACCACATCGATATCCAGTATGGCCATGCCCGGCTGCTCACCGGGGATAATGCGACTATTGATTTTTTCAAATAGCGGGTCCGTCAACAGGAGTTGAAAACGCTGTTGCAAGACAGGCATGTTAAAGGTTTCACCTTCAGCAACCAGGCGTTTTTGCAGATAAGCCGGTCGCAAATTAGCTTCGCCCCTGATTCTCACTTCTGTGATGCGCCCTTCTATCAGGCGGATAGGTACTATGCCTGCTGGAAAAGGCTCTGTCCCCTCTGCCACTTGCAATACTGCACCAGAGTTCAGGTAACCACGTTCTACATACAAACGCGTGATACGGGTGCGTAACTCTTCCAGTTCAGCATAACTGAGAGGTTTACCCAGATAGACTTGTGTCATCTCTTGCAATTCTGCATTGCTGATTACTACATTGCCACTAAATTGAAATTCCCTGACCAGGACATCCCTGCTCTTTGCCTGCACAGCGGGCAAATTGAAGGCAGGTAAATCTGCTGCAAGCAAGGATCCTGGCGCCAGCCAGGCCAACGCCAGGCAAACAGCCATCAGCCTGGGCCGCGAGACTATACAATTTCTTGCATGATAATGAGCGGGCGCGGTCTGAAGAATAGTAGACATGAATTGGATGGGTAAATAGATGAAGCAAGCGGGTTGCGAGCCAGACTGGCAACACTGACCCGGCATGATAAGTCCATTGCCAATTCATTACAACGATACCAAGGTATGGCTTACATTTGGACACATCTGAAACAGTGGTCTCTAGCTTTACCGTCAAGCCGGGTTCCCCCTACAAGAATTGTCATGGTAAAACTCCCATGTCAGCACAGCCGCAGGCAGTAAATTGTACCGGTACAGCCACACTGCACTCATCTAAGATGATGCAAACAAGAATGACGCCAATAACAAGGATTCCAAATGCAAGCACCCAACACGCGCCCCACGCAAAAATATCAGGGTAGTTGCCAGTGCGGAGCGATACGCTTCGAAATAGAAACTGACTTTCCTGAACTGACTATGTGCGACTGCTCGATATGCCGTCGCAAGAATGCCTTGATGGTCAAGGTACATGAAAGCCATTTCACATTATTGACTGGCGCAGAGTCTTTGAGTGAGTATCAATTCAATAGCCACACTGCACATCATTATTTTTGCAAGACATGTGGAATTTATCCTTTCCATCGCAAGCGTGTCACGCCGGATAATTTTGGCATCAATGTGCATTGTCTGGAAAACTTTGATCCGGCGGACATCCCTGTACGCCAGGCGAAAGGCTCAACAATGTCCCAAGTATGATGCAATTATCAAGCACTGATGATTTCTTGACTAAAAAACAGGATACCAACCATGCAAACCCAGACCCTGCTTGGCTTTACCATGATAGCCGGACTCTCCATACTTAGCCCTGGTCCGGCCATATTATTATCCCTGAAAAATGGTGCCAGCTATGGCGTACGCGCTGTCATGTGGTCCGCTTTGGGTAATATCAGCGGCGTCTTTTTCCTGTCAACGACCGCATTTCTGGGACTAGGGGCTTTGCTGAATTCGTCTGCCGTCCTGTTTGCCGCCGTCAAAACCATAGGCGCACTGTATTTGTTTTATATAGGTGCAAAACAATTATTTGGCAAAGATAATGCACTACTGCCACGAGAGATGGATGCTGGCGAAAATCAGCAACCAGCCAGGAAGAAATTGTTTGCTGAAGCTTTTCTGACTGCTGCCACCAACCCCAAGGCATTGATGTTTTTTACCGCCCTGTTCCCTCATTTCATCAATGCCAGCGAAGCACTGGCACCACAGTTTTTTGCCCTGATGGCTATTTTCATGAGTCTGGCTTACCTGACGCATTTGATGTATGCACAACTGGCAGCACGCGCCACGCATGTACTGGTCAAGCCGCATTTTGTGAAATGGATAAACCGCGTGGTTGGTGCTGCCTTTATTTCGTTTGGGGCGATGCTCCTGAGTTTGCGCAGACAAACAGTCTGAAGGTCTGAGGGTTCAAGCAGATAAAATCTTTTCCATGAAGACGCTCAGGGGGTCTTCATGATAATCGCCAAAAGCAGCCCACTCGGCGTAACCGAGGCGAAAATACAGGCCTGGTGCTCGGGTTGTCTGATGCCTGTTTCCAGTCGGGCAACATGGACATCCTGGTCGAGCAAATGGTCTTCTAGTGCACGCATGATGTGCTTGGACAAACCACTGCCACGGAATTCGTCTGGCACAAATACGTGCTTGACTTCTCCATAACTTAGCTGCTCATCGTCATCAATTACTCTCTGCCGGATATAAGTTACGCATATAAGCATCAGACATGACAATGAGCTTGCCTGCAGCCTCTGAAGCCGGGTCTATTTTTTCTATCTTCATGCTGTTAGTGGTTTTTTTTCTTGCATATTAAAACTGATCATCTTCTTAAGTTCCGGTACACAAGAACCACAGTTTGTTCCACATTTGAGCTTACCCTGCAAACCAGTCAATATATCGACGGGCAAGCCATCCATACCTGCAAGTGCCTTATTGATTTCGGTATCCGTCACATTCAGGCAACTGCACACCACTTTGCCACGGGCTGTAAAACCCTGCGGTGCGGTGGTGCTAGGCATCAGCAGGAGACGCCCCAGTCTGGCGACTGGTTCCTGTGCCTGCAGGAAGTCCTTGAGCCAGTTTTCAGCAGACACATCTCCCGCCAGTGCCACGGCAGCCAGGCTGCCTTCTTTCACCAGGATATGACGCGAAACACTGCGGCGCTTGTCGTCATAACGCAAGACATCCACACCCTTTATACCAAAAATCTTTTCGATTTTTTCCAGTACTTCATTTGTTACCGCTTCTTCATTGGCTGCGCGAAAAATCACCCCCACCTTGTCGCGACCAAATGGTGTGCAGGATGCATAGGCAAACTCGCGCATATAAGGGCGCAAGGCAGCCTGGATACTATAAGCATCGTCACTATCCAGCCAGGCAAACACGACAAAACGCCAGGGCAATTCTGCTTTCAGAATCTTGACGGCGGCGGCTTTCAGTTCCGGTTGTTTTGAGCTGGGATCGATTGCCGGTGAGGTCAGGGCATTCACACCATAGCTGGCATTCTGTGCATGACCACGGCCAGATACATATTCCTCCCCCCAGTGCATGGCGACGAAAACCTGACCGGCGCGCTGCTCATCACTTTCGACTACTGGCAAAATGACAGTGCCACGGCGGCTGCTGACGTGCACCAGATCACCCGCTTTCAAAAAGCGTCTTTGCATATCAGTCGCTTCCATGCAAAGGCCAGGCTCTGCCACGTGGGCAAACAACTGCGCAACAGTACCGGTGCGGCTCATGCCGTGCCATTGATCGCGCAGGCGACCAGTATTCAATGAGAATGGGTAGCGTGCATCGACTGCGTCCTTGACAGGCTGATACATGGTATTGACGAAACGTGCGCGACCATTTGGTGTAGGGAAGATACCATCTTCATACAAACGCTGTTTGCCAATGCTGGCACCAGCCGGATACGGCCATTGCTGGGGCCCCTGCTGCTCGAGTATCGCGTAAGACAAGCCGGTGATGTCCAGGTCACGGCCACGGGTGCTGTCGCGGTGTTCGTTCCAGACTTGCTCATCGCTGTCGTACTTGAAGTTGACAGGTGACTTGCCCAGCAAAGGGGCCAGTACCTGGGCAAACTGACTGGCGATTTGCCAGTCGTGTTTTGCCTCACCAGGAGCGGGTATGACGGGGCGCACTCGGGATATGCGGCGCTCTGAATTGGTAACGGTGCCTGTCTTCTCGGCCCAGGTGCTGGCTGGCAAAAGGATGTCAGCATACGGCACGGTGGCCGTACTGGCATAGGCTTCCTGCACGATGACAAGCTCGGCTTTTTGCAGGGCTTCGCGTATCAGGTTTTGCTCGGGCATGGATTGCGCCGGATTGGTACAGACTATCCAGATGATCCTGATTTCACCCTGTCTTACTGCTTCAAACATCTCCACTGCGGTTTTTCCTGGTGAAGCTGGCACATCAGCTACGCCCCAGTAAGCAGCAATTTCTGCGCGATGTTCAGCATTGGCAAGGTCGCGGTGCCCCGACATCAGATTGGCCATACCACCTACTTCACGCCCACCCATGGCGTTTGGTTGTCCAGTCAAAGAAAACGGCCCGGCACCCGGCTTGCCGATTTGATGGGTAGCCAGATGCAAATTGATCAGTGCTGCATTTTTTGCTGTCCCTGATGATGATTGATTCAAACCCTGGCAATACAGCGACAGGCTGGCTTTGGATAGTCCAAACCAGCGCGCAGCCTGCACCAGGTCAGCCTCCTTGATGCCACAGGTCTTGGCAACAGCCGCTGGCGTGTAATCACGCACGGTTTGCTTGAGCTCGGCAAAACCTTCGGTATGTTCCTGGATATAGGCAAGGTCTATCAGATCTTCCCACAGACACAGATGCAGCATACCATTGAACAGTGCTACATCAGTGCCGGGCAAAATAGGCAGGAATAAATCTGCTTCACGCGCGGTATCGGTACGGCGTGGATCAGCAACGATCACTTTCAGGTTAGGATTTTTCTCCCGGGCTTGTTCAATACGGCGATATAAGATGGGATGAGCATAGGCAGTATTCGAACCGACGATGAAAATGGCTTCTGCCAGGTCTATGTCTTCATAGCAGGTGGGTGGTGCATCGGCACCCAGGGTCTGCTTGTAACCAGCAACTGCACTGGACATGCACAGGCGGGAATTGCTGTCGATATTATTTGTGCCTATCAAGCCCTTGGCGAGTTTATTGAAGACATAATAGTCTTCCGTCAGCAACTGACCAGAAATATAAAACGCCACGCTGTCCGGACCATGCGTCTTGATGGTGTCGGCAAACTTGCCAGCCATGCTGGCTATGACGGCATCCCAGTCACTGCGTTGACGTATCTCTTCACGCATTAGCGGATCACGCATTTCAGGATACAGTGCCCTGACCTGCTGCTGTATTTTTGCATCTGCCGACAGATGCAAAGTGCTGCCCTTGCTGCACAGGCGGCCAAAATTGGCTGGATGTTCGGTGTCGCCACGCACACCCAGCACTTGCCTGCCATCGCTTTCTATCACTACACCGCAACCAACGCCGCAATAACAACAGGTAGATTTGGTTTCAGTCATACATGCCTTTAAGTGCACGCTGCATCACCATACTGAGCGGGATGCAGCGCATTTTTTCTATGCCTCTATTGCCAGTGTCGATAATTCATTCGCATCCAGATAGACCTGGTCTTCTTCCACTTTCAAGCTGAATTTTTGGGTGCAGCCCTCATCCGGTGAAATCGCGCAACCTGTGGGCAACTCTATATTCCAGTTATGCAAGGGACAGGCTACCCGCTCACCAAAGACTATGCCTTGTGACAAGGGCCCGCCCTTGTGCGGACATTTATCCAGCAGGGCGAATACCTTGTTTTCTGTATTCCTGAAGATAGCCACATCCGGCTTGGCCGCACGTGCAACCACGCGTGCACCCAGCACAGGGATATCTTCAACGCGACAAATAACTTGCCATTCCTGACTCATGTTTTTTCCTCTCAAAAAATGGCGTTATGCTGGCAAGCGTTCGAATTGACGCGTATCGACCTGGGCTTTTTCTGGTTCATGCCATGGATCAGATTCGCCTTCCAATGCAAACAGCAGACGTTGATACAAGTCCTTGCGGCGTTCGTGGTCTTCCAATATGATTTTCTTCACATAATCAAGGCCGACGCGGGCGAGATAATGCACGGTGCGTTCCAGGTACCAGCCTTCTTCACGGTATAACTGCAAGAAGGCACCGGTATATTCCATGACTTCTTCATGGGTTTTCAGTTTGACCAGGAATTGTGCGACTTCAGTTTTGATACCGCCATTGCCACCGACATAAATTTCCCAACCAGAATCGACACCGATGACACCAACGTCCTTGATACCTGCCTCGGCACAATTGCGCGGACAACCGGATACGGCCAATTTGACCTTGTGAGGGGCATACATGCGCGCCAGTTCACGTTCTAGCTGTTGCCCCATGAGTGTCGAATTTTGTGTGCCGAAACGGCACCATTCACTACCCACACAAGTTTTTACAGTACGCAGACCTTTGGCATACGCCAGGCCAGATGGCATGCCCAGATCTTGCCAGACAGCGCGCAAGTCTTCTTTCTTCACGCCCAGCAAGTCAATGCGTTGGCCACCAGTGACCTTGACGGTCGGTATCTTGAATTTATCGACGACGTCAGCAATCCTGCGCAATTCGCTGGCATTGGTTTCACCGCCCCACATACGCGGGATGACGGAATAAGTACCATCCTTCTGGATGTTTGCGTGTGAGCGCTCATTGATGAAGCGCGATTGCGGATCATCCTTGGCTTCACGCGGCCAGGTAGAAATCAGATAGTAGTTAATGGCTGGGCGGCAGCTGGAGCAACCATTAGGTGTGCGCCATTCCATGAATTCCTGTACGCCTGCAACGGTCAGCAACTTATTGACCTTGATGGCATCGCGCACTTGCTGATGGCTATGATCGGTGCAAGCGCACATGGGTTTGACCTTGGACGCTGTCGAATAATCACCACCCGCAGTAAACATGATGATTTGTTCTACCAGCCCTGTACAGGAACCACAGGATGCCGATGCCTTGGTATGCTTGCGCACATCGTCCAGCGTGAACAGACCTTTTTCCTTGATGGCCTTGACGATGGTGCCTTTGCAGACACCGTTACAACCGCAGACCTCGGCTTCATCCGGCATGGCAGCCGCCTTGGTGTGGCCTTCGTGACCAACGTCACCGGTATTTGACTCACCAAACATCAATGAGTCACGGATTTCAGAAATATTCTTGCCTTCGCGCAGTAGTTTGAAGTACCAACTGCCATCGACAGTATCGCCATACAGGCAAGCACCAATCAGCTTGTCATCCTTGACGACGAGCTTCTTGTACACACCACCTATGGGGTCAGACAAAATAATCTCTTCCGTATCTTTGCCCCCCATGAATTCACCAGCGGAAAACAAGTCTATGCCTGTCACTTTCAATTTGGTGGAGGTGACTGAACCCTGGTAACGGCCTATGCCAAAATTGGCCAGGTGATTGGCGCAGACCTTGGCCATTTCAAACAAAGGGGCAACCAGGCCATACACCGTGCCACGATGGTTAACACATTCGCCGACAGAGTAAATGCGCGGGTCATAAGTCTGCATGGTGTCATTGACGATGATGCCGCGATTGCAGTACAGACCGGCAGATTCTGCCAGTGCTGTATTGGGGCGTATGCCAACGGCCATGACGATCAGTTGCGCAGGGATTTCCAGGCCATCAGTAAAGCGTATGGCTTTGACATGACCATCATCATCACCAATGATGGCTTCAGTATTTTTTTCGAGCAGAAAGTTCAGGCCGCGGTCTTCCAGGGATTTTTGCAGCATCTTGCCAGCAACGGGATCAAGCTGACGCTCCATGAGCCAGCCAGGTAAGTGCACGACAGAGACACTCATGCCACGCATTTTCAAACCATTGGCCGCTTCCAGCCCCAGCAGGCCACCACCAATAACGACAGCATGCGTATGCTTTTCTGCCGCCTCTATCATGGTATTGGTGTCGTAGATATCGCGATAGGCAATCACGCCCTTGAGGTCTTTGCCAGGTACAGGCAACATGAAAGGTGTAGAACCAGTCGCCAGCAACAGCCTGTCGTATTCAGTCTGGGTGCCGTCTTCGGCGATCACCAAACGGCGTGCCCTGTCTATCTTGACGATTCTTTTGCCTAGATGCAGGGTGATATTATTTTCTTCATACCAGTCCACGTCATTGAGCATGATGTCTTTGATGGTTTGCTCGCCGGCCAGTACTGGTGATAGCAGGATACGGTTGTAATTGGCATAGGGTTCTGCACCAAATACGGTAATGTCATACAGGTCGGGGGCGATCTTGATTAATTCTTCCAGGGTACGCACACCTGCCATACCATTCCCTACCATCACTAGCTTAAGTTTCTTCATGGCTGCTCCTTTGCTTGTCTCCCCAGCCTCTAAGCAAGAGCAATGCCAGTTCATTTTTGTAAGAGGGAAGACCTGCTTGTTTTTATAAGCCTGCACCAATTTGACTGCGCATTAATATGGTTTTCACTAAGAAAAACTGAGAAATTCCCCGCTGGCGGCAAGAGCAATGCCACTTCTTGAAGCATGTCTAGCAAATCTTCATGAACCTCATACAAAATCCCGCCATTCTGGTGCATTGCACCATTTAATTCAGATGACGCACAGTTTTCGCGCAGTAAGTTTTGTTTTTAATCACAAAGCAAGGCAAGGATATGCACATTTTGATGGCACGTCCCTTGCAAGTGGCATGCGTGTTCACTATTGGAGCGATCATGCAAAAAACATCTTTCTGGAAAGCCGGGCATACGCCCACCTTATTGGCATCCTTCTTTTATTTTGACCTTAGTTTCATGGTCTGGGTATTGTTGGGGCCACTCGCCATACAGATTTCCAAAGACCTGGGGCTGACTGCCGCCCAAAAAGGCCTGATCGTCGCCACCCCCTTATTAGCAGGGGCCTTGCTGCGCATCGTCATGGGTGTGCTGGTCGATCATTTAAAGCCCAAGAAAGCCGGTTTGATAGGCCAGATCGTAGTTCTTATAGGCTTATGCTGGGCATGGCTGGGTAATTTGCACAGCTATGAGCAACTGCTATTTCTTGGTGTGATTCTGGGTGTGGCTGGTTCTGCCTTTGCTGTAGCCTTGCCGCTGGCATCGCGCTGGTATCCGCCAGAACACCAGGGCACGGCTTTGGGAATAGCAGGTGCAGGCAATTCTGGCACTGCTTTTGCGGCCCTGTTTGCTCCAGCACTGGCAATCGCCTTTGGCTGGCAGAACGTGTTTGGCCTGGCGCTGATACCACTATTCATAGCACTGGCGGTTTATCTTATTTTCGCCAAGGATGCACCGGGCGATGCGCCTAGTAAATCCCTGACTGAATATCTGGCCGTATTAAAAGATAAAGACGCCTGGTGGTTCATGTTCTTTTATAGCGTGACCTTTGGCGGTTTTTCTGGCCTGGCCTCTTCCCTGACAATTTATTTCAATACTCAATATGGTTTGACGCCAGTGACAGCCGGTTACTTCACTGCCGCCTGCGTCTTTGCCGGTTCGCTGGTACGTCCTATGGGTGGCCGTATTGCTGACCGCATAGGCGGTATCAAAACCCTGTCTGTCATGTACACCATTGCTTCTGCCTTCCTGTTCATTGCAGCTACAGGTTTGCAATCAGCAAGCGCCGCTGTATGTGTCTTTGTGGTTGCCATGCTGGCACTGGGCACGGGCAATGGCGCGGTATTCCAACTGGTGCCCCAGCGCTTTCGTAAAGAGATGGGCGTCATGACGGGCCTGGTAGGCATGGCTGGTGGCATAGGCGGTTTTTACCTGGCTGCCAGCATGGGTTATTCACGCCAGATCACCGGCAGTTATCAGATAGGCTTGTCAATTTTCGCCAGTCTCGCCATTATCGCCCTGCTGGGTTTATCATTGGTCAAGAAACGCTGGCGCACGACCTGGGGCTCTGCTGCCATGACTACAGCAAAAATTTAATCAATCGCATATGCCTCTGACCGTCAGCACCGGACATCACAGCGTAGCCGGCTTACGCCCACGCAATGAAGACTTTGTCGGCATGGTCACGCCGGGTGAACCCGAGCTATCCTGCAAGGGCATGGTATTGGCAGTAGCCGATGGCGTCTCTGGCAATGAAGGTGGTCGGGAAGCGGCTGAATATGTAGTACGTGGCCTGCTCACCGATTACTATGCAACGCCTGACACCTGGGAAGTGACGACAGCACTCGACAAGGTGCTGGTCGCCATGAATAGCTGGGTGCAGCAGCAAGGCTCAGTCCGCCGTGAGCTGGCTGGCATGGCCACGACCATGACCTCACTGGTCTTGCGCGGGCGCATGTATTACAGCGCCCACGTGGGTGATACCCGCTGTTACCTGTTACGTGATGGCGTGCTGCAAAAACTGACCCAGGACCATGTTTGGGATAGGCCAGAAATGCAACATGTGCTGACCCGTGCCATCGGCCTGGACAATCACCTCGTCATCGATCATGGCATGGGTGAGCTGCGCGTCAATGATGTCTTTTTGCTGGCTTGTGATGGTATCTGGGCCAGCCTGACAGAATATGACCTGACAGATTTTTTGAAGCAGGTCAGCGCAGGCAAGCTGAGCAGTGAAGCTGCCTGCGAAGCTTTATGTGCAGCCGCATTGAAAGCGGGGTCGCAAGACAACTGCAGTGCAGTGATAGCACGCATAGACAGCTTGCCAGAAGGCGAGTTGCGCGATGCCATCAGCGAACTGCACACCCTGCCAGTACCAGCACGCATGAAACCAGGCCAGACCCTTGATGGCTATGCGATAGAAGAAGTCATGCATACCTCGCTGACGACGATACTGTATCGCGTCAGCGATATCTCTCATCACCGGCAACTGGTGTTAAAAACCCTGCATCCCGACAAGGCCAATGATGCACAGGAGCGCTCAGCCTTTGCGCATGAAGCATGGCTGGCCAAGCGCGTGGTAGCACGATTCTTCCCTCAGGTGATTACCCCCGATCAAAGAAATTACCTTTATTACCTATCAACCTGGCATGCGGGTGCATCCCTGCAACAGAGGCTGGAAGCTGGCCAGCATTTCACGATACCAGAAGCAGTCGCTTACGGTGGCAAGCTGGTACGCGCCATCGGTGCACTGCACAGGCGCAGCATCTTGCACAGGGATATCAAACCCGCCAATGTACATCTGGGAGATGATGATGAAATCCGCATCCTTGACCTGGGTGTAGCGCAATCCGGCTTTGACAGCCAGGATGGCCAGGGCAATGCCAGTCACAGCATGGCAGGCACCCCCTCATTTTTGGCACCTGAACAATTCCAGGGGGCGGCACCATCGCGCGCCACTGATCTGTATGCCACTGGCGTCACGCTTTACTATTTGCTGACGCGTCACTATCCTTATGGCGAAGTCGAGCCTTTCCAGCGACCCAAGTTTGGTGAAGCGGCATCACCAGGCCGTTATCGCCCCGATTTGCCACACTGGCTGGAAAATGTCTTGCTCAAGGCCGTGGCACGTGACGAAACTGAACGCTTTGAAACCGCAGAAGAATTTTTACTGGCGCTGGAACGTGGTGCCGCCCACCCTCTGCCTGCCCCACAGGCAAAACCCCTGGCACAACGCGACCCGCTAGCCACCTGGCGCTTGCTGGCTGTCTTGTCCATCGTCGCCAATGTGCTCATGTTGTATCTGTTAATTGCTCGCTAAAATCACTTACCTGAGTGAGCGATTCATCCCTGTTTTCAAGTGATTGATCCCTTTGGACTGTAATTCCAGGTGATTTCATGACATAGTCGGCAAGCACACATATCAATCTTGTTCTTTCTGGATGACCTCAGGCTAAAATAGGACTTGGGAGCACATCCAATTCCAACTGCTGCGATGAGTTTTAGTCGAACTCCAAGGGTGACCATGCATCATTTGCATTATTTTTGACTCACTTCATGATCCCTGAAAACAGAAAAAGCCAATCTCCATTCAGAAAGAGTTTGTTTTCCATTCCCATGGCTTGGGGACTGGTCATATTATTCTTCAGTCTTGCTCAATATGCAGACCTGTCAAAGACGATGCCTACACCATTTATTGAGGTGATGAGGCTCTCCACTATCTCTTTTCTGACATATATTCTGTTGAGCTTTATCCTGGCAATGGTGTTTGAGTATTTGCCAGAACACTGCCTACATGTAAAAAAACTGTTGTTATTGTATTTCCTGGTAATCTTGATCTTCCTGCCCCTTGAAGTCTGCTATGAAATGGCGACCACATATTATTTTGTCTTAAAGAAAAATCCGCCATCTGTATTGAACTTGCTGAACGACATGTCAGCCATGGGCTGGTGGTTATTGGGCTTTCAAGCCAGTGTTGCGTATTTCATGCAAGTCGCGGTGACATTTTGGCGACGCAGCCATGAACAAGCCAAGCGTACCCAAGAGTTACGTCAAAAAAATCTGATGCTTCGTCTGTCCTTGATGCAATGCCAGCTTGAACCTTATTTCCTGCTCAGCTCATTGGATGGCATAGGTAATCTTATTCGTGTGGCAGATCGCAGTCTTGCTACCACCGCCCTTGCCCGCCTTAGTGATCTACTGCGCTATGTATTGCGTTCTACCGGTAGTGAAAAACCCACTATGGCTGACGAGATAGGTTTTGCCAAAGCCTATTTGAGTTTGCAAGAATTGCGCTATGGCCAGCAGTTGCAAGTCAAATGGATGCTATCTGATCATGACTGGTCTGCGATTACTTGCCCGGCTCTATTACTACATGCTTTCCTGGAGCAGGCCTTGCTATGGTCAATTACTCTAAAGCAGGAAAAACATATCTTGCTGGCCAACCTGACATTGGCAGATGATGTGCTCAATTTCTGCGTCCTCCTCAAACTGGAAAACGCAACAAGACAAACTGACATGATACAAATTGTTGAAGTGAAAGAAAGACTGGATATTTTATATGCTGGCGTAGCCAGCCTGGAATTGACGCAAGACCCTGGGCAAATAAGCCTTGCCATGAGCATCCCTTCAAAGGATTTACAAGATGGATAGCCAAACCTTGCCAGTCATTGCAGCTTCGAATCAGGATCGCGAATCTGCGCCCGGGAAACCCTGGCCCGATGAAATGACCTACTCACCTATCTGGGAAGCAAAGAACAAGGCCACTTATCTGAATTTGGGATTCACGCTATTGTGCTGGTTACTGATTGCCAGCCTGCATGCCCTGGCCTTTTACAAAGACACATTACGCGATCCGACAACTGCAAATATTTTACTTGAATATGCATCGATACTACCCGGTTACATTTTGCTGGCAACGTTAAGCTGTACCTTTGCGGTTGTGTTATCAAAAAACACTGGCATCCTGCTAAAACCCAGAAACATACTTGCTGTATGTAGCCTGACTTTATTACTGGGCTTGCCAATCTTGACTGCCCTGGCCCTGTCTATGGAAACCCTGGTCGCACATCATGACTTGGCTGGTTTCAAGTTTGGTATCAACAAAAGGTCTGGTTTTGCCTATTTCATAGATACAACACTCTTATTGTTTGCCTATCTGATGCAGGCTGCCTTTGCTTTCTGGATCAAGGTGCAGGCAGAAGGTCAAGCTTATTCCCTGCAAAATAACGAAAGTCTAGCACTGCGACTGCGCCTCCTGCAGGGGCAGTTAAAACCACATTTTTTATTCAATGCACTCAATAGTATCAGTGCGCTGGTCAGAACAGCCGACCGCGAACTGGCTTCTGACGCACTGGAAAAACTCAGTGCATTATTGCGCTACGTATTACACTCAAGCAAACATGAGTGGTTGAGTGTGTCAGACGAGATCAACTTCACCAAAGCCTATCTGGACATGCAAATGCTACGCTATGGCGAGCGCACCAGCATCACCTGGCATCTGGCAAACGTGCCATGGGAAAAACTCGCATGCCCACCTCTGCTATTTCAACCTTTGGTAGAAAATGCCATCCATCATGGCGTAGAGCAAAATCACGAAATTTGCCACATACAAATTAACTTGCTGCAAAGAGGCGATATACTGGAGTTTCACATCACCAGCCCGGTTTTCAAGCAAGGCTGTAGTAAAAAAGGTCATGGCCTGGGCTTATCCGCAAGCACGGACAGGCTGGCCATCCTTTACGGACAACGGGCAGCCCTGAGAACCGAAGCCAGCACAGATCGTTATACGGCAACATTGGAATTTCCCTTGCGATTTTTGCAGCCTGCATGAAATACTCCAGCTCCTGCCCCTAACCACATTCTCTGACTATCTGAAGAAAACATGAGCCTCAAAAAAGTCTTGCTGGTAGATGATGAGTTACCTGCGCTAATCAATATGCAATATGTCTTGTCAGGCAATCCTGACTGGCAACTGGTAGGGAGCTGCCATTCGACAGCGCTGGCCAAAGAATTCATGCAAAAAACCAACATTGATCTGATCTTGCTGGACATAGAAATGCCGGAACAAAATGGCCTGGAGTTCGCCCGCGAAATCTGCACCCTGCCCAATACCCCATTGATCGTCTTCATTACCGCATACGACCAGCATGCTGTCAGCGCGTTTGACGTATTTGCCCTTGATTATCTGCTCAAACCCTATGATGACGAAAGATTTAATCTGATGCTGCAGAGAGCTTTGCAACAATTGAATCTGAAACAGACAGCATTGAATTCGACAGCGATACAAGATTATCTGCAAGACCGGGCAGCTTTTGATGAAGGCAAGCGCAGCCCTGAACTGCAGCAACTTATCATCAAATCCATAGGCAATACAGAACGCATTAATATTGATGAAGTGATTTGGCTTAGTACTGCCGCCAATTATGTAGAAGTCCATCTCAACAAGCGCGTCGTCCTGCATCGCGCCACTATCACGGCTATGGAAACACGCTTGCCAGAGCATCAATTCATACGAGTGCACAGAACAGCCATAGTACGCTGTGATGCGATCGCCAATTTGAAAATAAATACTGATGGCAGCCATCAAATAGATTTAAGCAACGGGGATGTGGTCAGGGTCAGCGAAAGTTATCTGAAAAATTTGAAGAAATTATTTACTACTATTTGATGCAAAATTTTTCTGATCGCGCTTTGCATTTTTTTAGTTAAATCCCCCATCCCAAAGCACTCGCAAAAAACAACACATCAGCCCGTTTCATCCCTGCTTTATCCCGATTCGTCACGCTGCAATTTCCCCCATCACCTGGCAATTCCAACTCATCCCTAGTCGATAGTTGAGGTATTTCTTTCATGGCAAAGTCTCTTTCACACCGACCTGCCGTTTGTTTTTTTAATGTCGAAACATAGGCAAGCATCATCGGGATAGTCACTTTCGCGTTCAATGAAAACTTTAGGAAATTACATGCAAAAACGAAATCATGTATTCAGAAAAACACTGGTTGCCCACGCACTGACACTGGCATTTGGTACAGCTGCATTGACAATGGCATTTGCCCCCGCCGTGCATGCGCAATCAAATGCTGCCGGTACAGTTTATGGCAAAGTCGCGCCTGGCTCTGCCAGTAATGTCGTGATAAAAAATACAGAAACAAATCTGACACGCACTGTGAGTATAGACGCATCGGGCAAATTCCAGGCCACTGCCTTACCCATTGGCCACTATCGTGCCAGCTTGCTTAAAGACAGTAACACACTGTCCAGTGTAGAACTTGATGTGCTGGCTGGACAGGGTGTGGAAGCAGCCTTCAACCTTGACGGCTCCGGCGTTCAGTCGGTGACAGTGGCAGCCACGCGCACCCGCATAGACGTATCAAATGCAACAAATGGTGCCACCTTCACCGCGAAGGAGTTGGACAAGTTACCTATCGCGAAAAATGTCAATGCCATCATACAACTTGCGCCCAATACTACGCGCAGCGACCCAACTTATGCTGGCGGCGCAGCTTTCGCAGGTGGTGGTGCGTCTGAAAATGCCTACTACATTAATGGTATGGTGGTGACCAATCCCCTGACGCAATTGGGAGCTTCTGAATTGCCATTTGGTGCGATCTCTCAGGCACAGGTTTTGGTGGGTGGTTTTGGTGCTGAATTCGGCCGATCTGTTGGTGGCATCGTCAACATCACTACCCGCAGCGGCACCAATAACTGGGAAACAGGTATCTCAAGCACTTATACACCAAATTCGCTGCGCGCCAAGCGGCTTGACTACTATTACCCTGTCATTGGAGCCAGTAATACCAAGGCAACCGATGGCCTTACGCGATTGAATCGTGCAGAAAATACTTACAATGAAAAACAACTTGGTGCCTATGTAGGCGGTCCTATTATCCGAGATAAATTATTCATGTTTATTGCGGCCGAAGGAACACGTTCCGACAATGGTGTAGTCAGTAAAGAAAGAACAGCATCATCGCTTGCGTCCAATGGATGGCGCGATCAAAATAACGAAATCAATCGTTACTATGGCAAACTGGACTGGAATATCAATGACGACCACCGCCTGGAATTCACCGTCATTGGTGACAAGACCAAGCATGACAATAGCTATTATTCATATGACTATGCAACACGTACACGTGGCGCAGTCGCCAAATTGACCGAGCATATAGAGCTCGATCCCGATGCCAATCTTGGCGACAATGGTAGCGATGTGCAAATCCTACGCTATGTCGGCAATATCACCGACAACCTGACCATCACCGCCTTGTATGGTCAAAGCAAGGCCAAGCATGTCTATCAACCGGTTGGCTACAATGCCAATTTGTTCGCAGTCACTGCGGATACCAATAGCCGTGTACCGGGCTTGAATTACAATTCATCTCAAAGCTTGCTTGGTAATTTGAATTACGATGGATCTACCGACTCCATCAAATCCACAAGGCTTGATATCGAATACAAGCTCGGCAAGCATCTGGTACGTGCTGGTCTGGATAACAATTCTGCTGATTCCCTCAATGCAGGTGTATACAGTGCCGGTGGAGGCACCTGGAGTTATTTGCGCACGACAACCCCGGATTTACCTATAAACGCTACTGGCGGTGTGATCCCGGCCCTGACACCATATGGCGGATATGCAGCCCAGGGTTATTATGTGCAAAAAGGATTGTATTCCACAGTATCAAACGCATATACACAACAATCTGCTCAATACATTGAAGACAGATTCCAGATTACCAAAGACATTTTGTTGAACTTTGGTTTGCGTAACGAGCAGTTTTCCAATTCGAATCAGGACAAGGTCAAATTTGTCGATATGAAAAACCAGTTGGCGCCGCGTTTTAGCGCTGCCTGGGACGTGAATGGCGATTCATCGTTGAAGCTGTTTGGTAGTGCCGGTCGCTATATGGTGCAGATGCCATCTGTCATTGCCTTGCGCCAAGCTAATGGTTCGCTCAACACGAATCAGTATTACGCATATACTGGAACAGATGCAAATGGCTTGCCTACCGGCTTGACACAATTGACCAATCCCCTGTCTGGCAATAGCGAATTTGGTCAGGCAAAAGATCCAAAATCCATCACTGCCACCAACCTGAAACCCATGTATCAGGATGAGTTAACATTGGGCTTTGAAAAGGCCTTTTCGCAAAACCTGAATTTTGGTGCCAAGATTACCTATCGCACCCTGCGTTCATCCATTGATGACTTCAGCGATCCACGCGTGTTTGAAGATTGGGCCAAACGCAATAATGTGCCGATTGGTGATAACTGGTCATTTTCAGGAGCGGCTTTCAATCCGGGCGAAGACAATGACTTCCTGATAGATTTCAAAGGTGGCAAGGGGTATTCTGCAGTTCATCTGACAGCGGCAAACATAGGTATGGAAAAAGTCAAGCGTGTCTACAAGGCACTGGACCTGTTTGCTGAGCATCCTTATCGCAATGGCTGGTACGGCAAAGTTAACTACACCTGGTCACGCAGTGAAGGAAATACCGAAGGCCAGACCCTCTCTGATACTGCGACCGGACAAGCCGACGTGGCAACCACGCAAACCTGGGATTACAAGGAATTGATGTACTACGCCAGCGGAAGATTGCCAAATGACCGTACTCATCAGTTAAAAGCTTTTGGCTACTATGACCTGACACCAGAATTGACTATCGGTGGTAACTTGCTGATCGCTGCTGGCCGTCCAACCAATTGCAAAGGTGGCTTCCCCAATCCTGATCCGCGTGCAGTGGCATATGGTATCAACTACAACTCGGCAACATTCTATTGCTATGGTGCGACAGTCAACCAGAATGTCCCGTCACCACGCGGTACAGTTGGCAATCTCGAATGGGATAGAAATCTGGACGTAAACCTGGTTTACAAACCGCAGCTAGTCAAGGGGCTGGTATTAAAAGTAGATGTCTTCAATGTATTTAATGCACAAACTGTGCAAAAAATTGAAGAGCGCTATAACAACAACAATGTATTACGTAACACTTACGGCGGAGTGCTAAGCATGACAGCGCCACGTAGTGTACGTTTGGGAGCGGAATACAACTACAAGTTCTGATGCCTTCTTTTTAATTTTCAACTTTTCCTTTGCGCCTTTGCAGCAATTCTGCATAAACAGAACTGCTGCAAACTTCATACGCCCGGCTTGCCGGGCGTTTTTTTGTTTACCGTCAGCCCCACAATGGTATTGCTCTTGTTGTTGATAGTGCATTAACATGAGAGTCATGTATGTTATCCAGGCTCCTGCAAGGGGCTGGACAACTGAAGACAGCAACGCCCCCCCCCTTTTACAGACTTTGATCTGACCTGAATATGCCGAATAGTCTTAATCGCCTGACCCATTTCCTGCGCTTGCGCCGCATAGGTGTACGGCTGGCGCTTAGCTATGGCTTGCTACTGGTGTTATTCAGCATTGTTCTTTTGTTGCCAATTTCACAAATTCGCAAAATGACGAGTTTGAGCGAGAAATTTGCCCGCAAAGAAGTACAAAGTCTCTTGTATGTACAAGAACTCAGTGTCTCGACAGAAAATGTAGGCCGGGCACTGTTGCAATTCCTGACTGTACCGTATGAACAACGGGTGCCTGAATACGCCATCGTCGATGAAAAAAATCGCCAGATTGACCGCCTTATCACTGCACTGGAAGCATCACTTAGTGATGACGAGCAATTAAAAAACCTGAAAATCCTCCAGGAAAAACGCCGGATTTATAACAAGCACTATCTGGATACAGTCAATCAACTGGAAGAAGAAGGCCAGGAAGCCGCCAAGGCAAGTTTTATCAAACAAGTCAAACCGGCACTGGATGCCTTACTGGATCAGTCAAAAAACTTCCTGCAGCGCGAACAGGAATTGATACTGACTCACCAGGCACAAGCACAGCATGAACTGGAACAAACCGGCATGCTGGTCGCCATGTTATCCATATTCGGGGTCATCATGGCGGCGGTACTGGCCTGGCTGACTACCCGCAGCGTCGTCAGGCCGCTGGCAAGACTGGAAGCCAGCGCCTTGCAAATTGCCAGGGGAGACTATCAAACCCGCTTTATCCCAAGCAAAACTGAAGAAGTGGCACGGGTGGGCGAAGCCTTGAATACCATGGCCGAAGCCATAGGTGTACGTGAACAGACGGTAGAGCGTCTGGCTTATTACGACAGCCTGACAGAATTACCTAACCGAACCCTGCTGCTGAAAACCCACGAGGGCAAGGATTTGCCACATCAGGGCTTTATCCTGATGGACCTGGCACGCCTGAAAGTCATCAATGAAACCCTGGGTTTTGATACGGGTGACACCGTTATTTCCGATATAGCACTGCGTCTGAAGACAGTGATCAGCAGCGATACCAGCACAACCAAGCCCTGGCTGGCCAGACTGGCAGGCGGTGCTTTTGCCATACTCTGCACAGATAGTTCAAAAACCAGTATTGAAGACTTGCATCAACGCATCGATGCAGCCATGGCCCCTCCCGTAAAATGTGGTCTTCATTCCGTCGATGTCAGCCTGGTCTATGGCTTTGCCATCACGGCAGCCACACCCATGCCCTTGATGACCCTGATCAGGAATGCCGAAGTTGCCCTGTATGCGGCCAAGCGTAGTGCCAGTGCATCAGCCTGGTATAGCGATGCGCAAGAAGCTTCACGTTTGACACATCTGAGCCTGTTGTCGGACTTGCGCTCTGCTGTCCGCGGTGCTGAACTGCAGATGTGGCTGCAACCCAAACTTCGCCTGGATACCAGCAAGGCCTATGGCTTTGAAGCCCTGGTGCGCTGGCAACATCCTACCCGTGGTTTTATCTCTCCGGCTGAGTTCGTGCCTTTTGCCGAGCGCACAGGCTATATCAATCTGCTAACCATGTGGATGCTGGAGCAAGCCATCGTTACGCTAAAGAACTGGCAAGGCAAATACCCAACCCAGACCATCGCCGTCAATGTCAGCACCCATGATTTGCGCGACGCCAGTTTTCCCGACCAGATTTCTACGCTGTTGCGTCAATATGAACTCAACCCAAAACTGCTGAAACTGGAGATTACCGAGAGTGGCATCATGGAAGATCCGGGCAGCACCATAGAATTGCTGAATCGCCTGCGTGCCATAGGCCTGGAATTGTCGATTGATGATTTTGGCACCGGTTACTCTTCCCTGTCCTACCTGCAACGCCTGCCCGTCAGTGAACTCAAGATAGACCGCAGCTTTGTCACTGATATCGACAAGCAGCCAGCCACCCAGGGCCTGGTCAAAGCCATCATAGAAATGGGCCATGGTCTGGGCCTGAGTGTGATTGCCGAAGGCATAGAAACCGCTGCCGAACGCGAAAGCCTGCGCCAGCTCGGCTGTGATTCCATGCAAGGTTATTTCGCCAGCAAGCCGTTGTATGGTGAAGGTTTGCAAAAATGGCTGGCCAGCCTGTCGACTGACTAGCATTTATGCAAGCACCTGCGTTTCCCACTGATGAAGCCCTGCGCCTGCAAACCCTGATTGCCTGCGCCATACTTGACACGCCCACAGAAGAACGTTTTGATCGCCTGACACGGTTGGCACGCCGCTTGTTTCAGACGCCAATTGCCCTGATCTCGCTGATAGACAGTGAACGCCAGTGGTTCAAATCCAGGCAAGGCCTGGACGCCACAGAGACGGCCAGGGATATCTCATTTTGTGGCCATGCCATACTCAGCCCGGATGTCTTGTACATCCCCGATGCCAGCCTGGATACCCGCTTTGCAGATAATCCTCTGGTTGCCAACGCTCCGCATATACGCTTTTATGCTGGTGCCCCTCTCAGGGCAAGCAATGGCCAGCACCTGGGTACCCTTTGCATTATTGATACACAAGCACGCACGCTGGCTGCTGCCGATCTGGCCACCTTGCGCGACCTGGCAGATTGTGTAGAGCGTGAATTTTCCCGTGAAGAACAGCAAAGGCAACACCATGCCCTGCTGGCCTTAACCGCCATCACCTCTCTTTCTTATCAAGATCCGGATTCTGCACTACAACAAAGCATGTCCATGGCCTGTGATTACCTGGGCATGACTTGTGGCCAGATCAGTCGCTTGCAAAACAATAGGAAAGAAATACTGTTATATCAGTCCGGCAATAGCTTGCATGCTACGCAGGAGCAAGCAGGCCAGGCTACACTCTGTCACTTGCCAGAGACAGCAACGGGCTTGATACAGATAGCCAATCTGGCTGACAGTGAATATCGTCATTGCCACCATCTGCAAACCGATGTGCAAAGCCTGATAGGATTGCGCCTGCATATCCACGCCAAAGACGATGCTGCACTATGCATCTGGCATACAGAAGCCAGGGTATTTCCTTTTTCCGAGGTGGAAACGGATTTTGTGCGTCTGCTGGCCGACTGGATCAGCGGCGTCATGAAGCGGCAGGAGCTGGACCGGCAATTACAAAGGCAGCGTGCCCTCAGTGATGCCATTGCCATGGCCCAAGCCTTGTTCATACGCGAAACCGGTCAGGAAAAAGGTTTTGTATCTCTGCTGGCTGCGATCCTGAAACTCACGGAGAGTGCCTATGGGTTCATTTGCGAAGTCAAGAACAAAAACGCCAGCGCCCAAGCCCTGAAAAGTATGATGCTGGCCTGGAATACTGCAACAGACCACATCAGCAGTCTGAACCTGGAAGCAGAGGCAAGGGATGCTGCCTGCCAGCAGTTGAAATCCCGCTATGGTCATGCATTCAAGGCTGCCCTGCCAGTGATAGACAATGACCTCACGACAGAGGCACTGAATCAGGTTTTCCCGGCACATTTAGAAACCTTGCATAGCTTCCTGTGCATACCCGTGCAATATGATGGTGAGCTGATTGCCCTGGTCGGCATTGCCAACAAAGCCGATGGGTACGATCAGCAGATCTGCGATTTTTTAAGTCCCTTATTCAGCACCCTGGGCCAGTTAATCAGTGCCGCCCGCGTGCAAAAACAAAGACGGGAAACTGAACGACAATTAGCCAATGTCATCAAGGGCACCAATATAGGCACCTGGGAATGCAATATCCTCACCGGCGAAACCATCTACAACGAACGCTGGGCCGAGATGCTGGGTTACACCCTGGCAGAGCTGGAGCCCACCACCGTCGATACCTGGCTCAAACTATGCCACCCGGAAGACTTGCAAATCACCAGCGGCATGATAGAGCAGCACTTCCGCGGTGAGATCGAATATTTTGATCTCAAGAGCCGTATGCGCCATAAGGATGGTCACTGGATCTGGATACATGACCGCGGCTGCGTCGTCAGTTGGGGGCCGAATGGGGAACCGCTCATCATGTCGGGCAGCCATGCTGACATCACCAGGCAAAAAGAAGCCGAAGCCGAGCTTGAACATACCTACGAATTACTGGAAAAATCCAATGCCGCGGCCCGTATCGGCACCTGGGGGCTGGAAATAAAAAGCCGCAAGCTGCAATGGAGCAAAGTCACCAAAGAAATACATGAAGTCGATGATGACTTCAGTTGTGGCGTCGACGAAGCCGTAGCCTTTTACAAAGGGGTGGAAAATCAGCAAAGGATACGTGAGTTATTTGTCCGTGCAGTGCGTGAAGGAATGTCTTTTGATACTGAATTCTGTATTCTTAGCGCAAAAGGCAATGAGCGCTGGGTACACGTCATCGGCTTCCCTCAATTCGAAGACAATGTTTGCGTGCGCGTCTACGGTACTTTCCAGGACATCAGTGAAAGAAGAGCCACTGCAGAAAACCTGCGTGACCAGGCCGCCCATACCAGTGCGATACTCGACAATGTCCTTGATGGCATCATTACCTTCGATGAAGACAATCATATTCTCAGTGTCAACAATGCCGCGATACATATCTTTGACTTTACTGCCGATGAATTGCTGGGCAAGAGCATATTGCAATTGATCCCCTACTCCAGCTACTCTGCGCCCGACAATATCACACCCGGCATACAAGACATCATAGGCATAAGCCGTGAAGTGGAAGCCAGGCGCAAGGATGGTGAGCTGTTCCCGCTGGACTTGTCAGTCTCCACCGTCAGGCGTCAGGGCAAGCCTCTGTACATCGCCCTCATGCGTGATATTACCGAACGCAAGCGCACAGAAAAAATCAAGAACGAATTCATCTCCACGGTCAGCCATGAATTGCGCACGCCACTGACATCGATTTCCGGTGCGCTGGGTTTGATTTCTGGTGGTGTGTTTGGCAGCTATTCTGAACGCATGAAACAGATGATAGACGTTGCCAATAAAAACTGCCAGCGCCTGACTTTCCTCATCAATGACTTGCTGGACATGGAAAAACTCACTGCGGGTAAAATGGTATTTCGCCTGGAAGCCAGCGACCTCAGTGACTTGCTGCAACAAGCGGTAGAAGCCAATCAAACCTTTGGCACCCTACGTGGTGTCAGCCTGCGTTTATCAAAAAATATCCCGGCAATCAGCATCTCGGTCGATACCCAGCGCTTCATGCAAGTCTTGTCGAATTTGCTGTCGAATGCCATCAAATATTCACCAGAGAATGATGCGGTGGAAATTGAGGCAGAGCAAAGAGGAAAAAAAATACGCATCTGCGTCATCGACCATGGCGTCGGTATCCCGCATGAATTCCGCGAGCGCATCTTCCAGAAATTCGCCCAGGCCGATTCTTCCGACACCCGCCAGAATGGTGGCACCGGGCTGGGCCTGGCCATCACACGCGAACTAGTAGAGAGAATGGGGGGCAGTATCGGTTTTGAATCCACCCCAGGCCTGGCGACCAGGTTTCATGTTGATTTGCCGGTTTCTTCAGGTGATTTAATACTACACGCGGCACGACCAGGTTCTACCCTCTAGATCCAACTAGCCTTTTTCCGCCTGCCAGCATCCTGCACCAGGCAAATGGTTGAAGATTTATTTTATGTATAGGCAAATAAATCACTACCATAGTTCTTGCTTTTTAGATATTCTCACTTCACTACCTATAATGCTTCATTTCTCCCACGGCTACACCCACCTCATCAGGCGGACCAGGCAATGCGCGCGACCAAAAATGTTCATTTCCACATCTACATCTCCTATTTCTTTACTGGCCTGATCCTGATCTTTGCGCTTGCCATGGGCACTGTGCTCTTCATGCGCATGAGTAAAATCATCCTGTCCCAGGCAAATAGCAGTTATTCCTTGATAGGTAATGAAGTTGCCAGCAATGTCAAAGACATTTATGAGCCGGTAAAAAACCAGACAGAGATACTGGCGCAATCCCATCCCATCGCGGGCAAGAACCTCGATGAACGCCTGACCCATGTCAACTATCTTGCCAAGGCCATCATCAGCGTCAAATCTGCCACTTCTGCTTACGTTGGTTATGCCGATGGTGAGTTTTTTTTATTGCGGCAGTTCGCCAAGTCCAATGGCGGCAAAGAGGTATTCAAGGCACCCGACAAGACTGCATGGATAGTGCAAAGCACCAGCATGGATGCAGGCAAGATGCTGGAACACATTGTTTATCTGGATGACAGGCTCAATGAGATCAGTCGCCAGCACTTACCTTTGCGTAATTACGATCCACGCCTGCGTGGCTGGTATGAAACCGCCATGAAAGACCCCGGTCAAGCCCATGTATCAGAACCCTATTATTTCTTCACCACTGGCCAGATCGGTGTCACTTACGCACAAAAAATAGTCCATGCAGATGCAGTCGTCGGCATAGATATAGAAATGCCCACCATCCATGAAACCATCAGGAATAGCAGCGTCACCCCGTCAACCATGATGGCCCTGATAGATCGCAAGGGTCAGTTGCTGGCCTGGCAAAATGGCAGGCAGCCAGCCTATAAGCCGCAAATCACCACGCGCCTGGATGGCACACAAAGCATGCCCACGCTGGCAGAGCAAGATACGCCCGTACTCAATGCAATACTCGAGCTGGGCAAGCTCGATGGCAATAGTAGTCAGACGCTGGATGTGATGGAGAAAACCTGGTCTACCTATCAGGGCAATATACAAATCCCCGGTGGCCAGGATTTGCGCATCCTGATTGCCAGCCCGCATGATGAATTGCTGGCAGGCGTCATCAAGATGCGCAGGCAAAGCATCGCCCTGTTCATGCTCTTGCTACTGATAGGCTTGAGCGTGACCATTTATTTTTCCAGGCTGGCCTCCATGCCGCTGAAACAACTCAATGCAGAAGCCAGCAAGATAGCCCGTTTCGACTTCAGAAGCCCGGTCAATATCCAGTCACGCATCAAGGAAATTGCTGATCTCAGTAATTCAATGCGCGGGATGAAAGCCACCATACGCTCCTTCCTTGATATCGCCAGCAGCCTGGCATCCGAAACCAATTACGATAAATTGCTGGCGCGGGTACTCAAAGAAATGTCGGAAATCACCGAAGCCAAATCCGGCATGTTATATCTCTACCAGCCACAAGACCAGACCATGCAGGTAGTGCAAGCCTACGCAGACCATGAGGTGCTGGAAGCTGCCACCCAATGCATCAGTATGACGGATGAAGACCATCCCGTCATACTGGCTTGCAAGTCCCGCAGCAGTATCTGCCAGTTGCAGCCAGCAGACCTGGCACGCTACTTCAGCACCCTGCCTGCCACCGACCACATTACTACCCTCATCGCCATCCCTTTAAAGGATAGAAACAATACCCTGGTTGGCGCAATCGCCCTGGTGATAGACGATGCTGCCATCGATCCTGGCAGGCAAGCCATGGCCGAAGCCGTCTCTGGCGCGGCCGCAATAGCCATAGAAAACCAGCGCCTGATACAGGAACAGAAGACCCTGCTGGAAGCCTTCATACAACTGATTGCCAGCGCCATCGACGCCAAAAGCCCCTACACCGGCGGCCATTGCCAGCGCGTGCCCGTACTGACCAAGTTATTGGCCCAGGCCGCCTGCAAGGAAACAACAGGCCCGTTTGCAGGCTTCCAGCTCACAGAGACAGAATGGGAAGAACTGCACATCGCCGCCTGGCTGCATGACTGCGGCAAAGTCACCACACCAGAATATATCGTCGATAAAGCCACCAAGCTCGAAACCCTGTACGACCGCATCCATGAAATTCGCATGCGTTTTGAAGTGCTGAAACGCGATGCAGAAATCAGTTATTGGAAAGCAGTTGCAGAAACGCCAGATCAGCAAGCAAAACTCAAAACTGAACTCGACAAAACCCTGGCAGAACTCGATGAAGAATTCAACTTCATCGCCACCTGCAATGAAGGCGGTGAATTCATAGCCTCTGACAAAATCGCCCGCATCAAGCAAATTGCAGAACGCAGCTGGAATCGCACTCTGTCAGACCGCATCGGTATCTCGCACGATGAAAAAGAACGTAAAGACCGCGCACCAGAACCAGCATTACCCGTACAAGAGCAGCTACTGAGTGACAAGGCAGAACATATCTTCAGCAGAGCAGAACGTGACAATGTCAGGCCAGACAACCCCTGGGGTTTCAAGGTCAAGGTGCCTGAGCACCTGTACAACCGCGGTGAAGTGTATAACCTCACCGTAGCTCGCGGCACCCTGTCAGAAGAAGAACGCTACAAGATCAATGAACACATGATACAAACCATCATGATGCTGGAAAAACTCCCCTTCCCGCGCCACCTCGCTAAAGTGCCGGAGATTGCCGGTGGTCATCATGAAAAAATGGATGGCACAGGCTACCCCAAACGCCTGATGGCAGCCGACATGAGCATACCCGCCCGCATGATGGCCATAGCAGACATCTTCGAAGCCCTGACCGCCACCGACCGCCCCTACAAGAAAGGCAAAACACTATCAGAAGCCATCAAGATCATGGGATTCATGAAAAAAGACCAGCACATAGACCCGGAGCTGTTTGCGCTATTCCTGCGTTCCGGGGTATATCTGGAATATGGCAAGATGTTCATGCGACCCGAACAGATAGATGCAGTGGATGTTAATGCTTACCTGTGACCTGATGCTCCACATCTGCCAGGCTGACATTTGAGCAGTTTTCTTCAGCACTATCATACTGCCCTCTTTTTTTATTGCTGCAAGCCATAAAAAAGAGGGCAACATCAACATCTCATAAACAATTCGTTTCCTCGATGAAACTTTTAATACCCCACTTAGTCCAAGCACCTGGATACCGGGTGGGTCTCACGTGGCATCCAAAAACAAAATGAACAACATTCATTTGGCAATATCAACCCCTACTTAAAAGAAAACAAAAGAGAAAAAGCATGAATGCAGATTTAATGCAAAGACTGGCCGATTGCGAGCAATCCAACAAACGTATGAAAAAACTGTTCTGGTTGCAAGCACTGATCTTGCTATCCGTTGTTGCCTGGTTCACTGCCAAGCCAACTCAAGCCCAGGCGCCAGAAAGCGGTATTATCAAAGCCAAAGAAATTGTCATCGTCGATAACAAGGGTATAGTTCGCGCCCGCCTTGGTGGCAACCTGCCTGATGCCGTCATGGATGGCAAGGTCACACCGCGCGGCAGCAATGCGGCTGGCCTGTTGATCTTTGATGAAGAAGGCACAGAACGCGGCGGCTACGTCACCCAGGACAATGGCAGCAACGCCATGATCACGCTCGATAGCAAGCACAAGCAACTGGCTTTATTCGTCGCCGGGCCAGAAGGTGAAGCCAGCGCCCTGCGGCTCTGGAACAAAGACAACAGCATAGAATTGCGCTCTGACACCAACGGTTCACGCATGAGTGTATCCGACCAGAACGGTGTCAAACTGCAACTGCCGGAAATCAAACCACTGAATGAATCCACCTGTAAATATTTTGCTGATCTCGAGAAAAAATATCCGGGAAAAAACATCTGCCGCAACAAGTACAGCAAAGAAGCCTGCGACCCCTGCATGCAGTAAACACCCAGGCTGAATGAAAACAGGCAAGAGCTTCCTCATACATATGAAGAGGCCCTTGCTGTTTCATACAAGCAGGCTTATCGCTTCACAAACTTACTTGTTTGCACTCGCCCTGGTATAGCTGTTGATCAGATTCCGGTAATCAGGAATATGATTCGAGAACAGTGTGCCCAGACCGATCACATCATTCCTCCAGTCACGGTGCAATTCACCGGCAACCGCAAACCAGCTCGTCAACTGCGCGCCTGCTGCCTGCATGCGTTGCAGGGCAGAATTGCGGGTGATGTCGTTGAAAGTGCCTGATGCATCCGTCACCACAAACACTTCATAACCCTCACCCAGAGCCGACAAGGCAGGGAAAGCTACGCACACTTCAGTCACCACGCCAGCGATGATGATTTGCTTGCGGCCGGTTGCCTTGACGGCAGTCACAAACTCTTCATTGTCCCAGGCATTGATCTGGCCAGGGCGCGCAATGAAGGGTGCGTCAGGAAAAATCTCACGCAATTCCGGTACCAGCGGGCCATTCGGGCCATCCTCAAAACTCGTCGTCAATATCGTTGGCAGATTAAAGTACTTCGCCACATCTGCCAGCGCCAGCACATTGTTCTTGAACTGATCAGGCTGGATATCACGCACCAGCGACAACAGACCAGTCTGGTGATCCACCAGCAGCAGGATTGCATCATCTTTATTCAAACGTTTGTAGAGATCTTTGTTCATGTCAACTTCCTCAAAAAAGTGGGCAAGATTGCCCACGTAAAAAAATTGCTGTTAACTATTAAATTTTTCCAAAACTACCGCTTCTGAAATCCGCAAAAGCCTGGTCTATCTCAGTCGCCGTGTTCATCACAAAAGGCCCATGCGCCACTACCGGTTCATCAATGGGATCACCACTGAGCAGCAACACATGCGCATCAGCCTCTGGCTGTATCAAAACATCTTCACCTGCCTTGTCCAGCAAGACCATTTGCGCTGGCCCGGCCAACTGCTGACCATTGATCTTGACCGTGCCTTGCAGCACAACCAGCATGGCGGTACGGCCCGCCTGCAAATTCAAGCTCGTAGCCATGCCCTGGTTCAGCCGCATATCCCAAACATCCATAGGCGTATGCGTATGTGCTGGCCCATTATTAGCGGCATAGCTACCGGCAATCACCCGCAGACAACCTGCGCCACCTGGCAAATCCAGCACAGGGATATCGCGATTCAAAATGCCCTGATAACCCGGCGTCGTCATCTTGTCGCGTGCTGGCAGGTTGACCCAGAGTTGCACCATCTCCAGCGTGCCGCCTGTGCGGCTGAAAGCTTCTGAATGAAACTCGTCATGCAAAATGCCTGCGCCTGCCGTCATCCACTGCACATCACCCGGGCCTATGGTGCCACCTGCCCCAGTTGAATCGCGGTGCTCAACTTCGCCCTGATACACAATGGTCACCGTCTCAAAACCACGGTGAGGATGGCTGCCAACGCCGCGCTGACGTTCGCCCGTCATCGGCGCAAACTGCGCAGGGCCTGCGTAATCCAGCATCAAAAACGGGCTGATGTGCTGGCCCAGGCTGGCATTGGAAAACAAAGTCCGCACCGGAAAACCATCACCAACCCAGTGTTGGCCGCTAGTACCGTAGATACCTAAAACCTGTTTCATGATCTTGTCCTTGCTGGTTGGACACGCTTGGTGTCGATGGAAAGAAGTGTAAATTCTTCCCAAACAAGGCGGTAGTAGGCGAAAATATGATGCAACGTCCCATAAATAGAACGATGGACTCGAACGATAAATTAAAAAATAAACGCCATGTCACAAGACTTGAATGACCTCTACTACTTTGCCCAGGTGGTCGACCACCGCGGCTTTGCCCCAGCCGGGCGCGCCCTGGGCATACCCAAGTCCAAACTCAGTCGCCGCATCGCCGAACTGGAAGAACGCCTGGGCGTACGCCTGATACAGCGCTCGTCGCGCAGTTTTTCTGTCACCGAGATAGGTCAGACTTACTACAGCCATTGCAAGGCCATGCTGGCCGAAGCCAGCGCCGCACAAGAAGCCATAGATCAGGACAAGGCAGAACCACAAGGCGTGATACGCCTGAGCTGCCCCATCGCCATGCTGCATGCCCAGGTCGGCACTATCCTGGCCGACTACATGACCAGCCACCCGCGCGTCACCCTGCAACTCGAAGCCAGCAACCGCCGTGTCGATGTCATAGCCGAAGGCTTTGATCTCGCCATACGCGTGCGCCCGCCCCCGCTGGAAGACAGCGAACTGGTCGTCAAGGTATTAGGCACCCGCTGCTGGTGCCTGGCCGCCAGCCCCGCCCTGCTGGAGAAACTGGGCACGCCAAGACAACCAGCCGACCTGGCCAACTACCCCAGCCTGGACCTCGGCCCCGCGCGTGAAGAATACCTGTGGCAACTGGTAGGCGAACAAGGCGAACTACTGACCATGCGCCACACCCCACGCATGATCAGCGATGACATGACAGCCCTGCGCCAGGCCGCCATCGCCGGCGCAGGCGTCGTGACATTACCTGTGATGATGATGGAAGAAGAATTAAAAGACGGCCGCCTGGTCCAGCTCATCCCCTACTGGACCCTGAAACACGGCATCGTCCACCTGGTGTTTCCATCAAGGCGATGGATAAGACCGGCGGTGCGCAGTTTGATTGATATGCTGGATGAGAGGTTTAGGGATTTGCCGAATAATTAGAACAGCCAATTATCTATGCCCCGTAGGAGAGGCTTCAGCTGCGAACAATGGCCGATATATATGTACTTACTATTGAGCAAATTCAAACTAGCTCACTTGAATTTCTGTCTGTAGCTTTCTACATGCTGAGGAAATAATTCTGTATAAAGCGAACCGGCAATACCCATGACATTAACCTCAATGAATGACTCGTCCATTTCCAGGGAATAATCGAGAACACTCACGCACAAGCAGGGGATTTCCAAACCAGTTTCACTACGCGCTGATAAATCCAGATGTGATTGATCTGCATGATTGCACCTGCATTCATTTTTTACCAGCTCATAATCAGGTGCTGGTAAGAATACGCCAGATGCCACACCCATAAAAGGATCACCCGCCTCAAGCAAAGAATGGCCGATCAGAGTTTCTCGCGCATAGATAGAAAATGTAGCCATAAGATAGGGCCGCCTCCACTTACACCTTGATCTCTTCCAGCAAGTCTGGATAGCATTCAAGGAGCTTAAGCAATTTTACCAAGGCAAGTGATAGGCGAACAAGGCGAATTGCTGTACTGGCCCCTGAAATACAATATCGTCCACCTGGTGTTTCCATCGAGCGACGGATAAGGCCAGCGGTGCGCAGTTTGATTGATATGCTCGATGAGAGATTCATGGATTTGCCAAACAACTAGGGATCAAATCCCAGGAAAATGTCTTGACCACCCGTAGGAGCGGCTTCAGCCGCGAATCGCCGATATACGTATAGCTACGATTCGCGGCTGAAGCCGCTCCTACCAAACCATGCATCTATTTCGTGACATGGTTGTCGTCAGCCTTGCCTCAGCTTAGGAATAAACAAATACGTCAACACACAGGCTAGCGCATAACTTCCCAACAGCACCGCAAACGCCACAGGCATGCGCCATGTCCAGTCTGTTGTTGCATGGAATATCCCACCCATGATGGCCACGCCAACCAGTGCACCGATTTGGCGGCTGGCATTGACGGCGGCAGAGGCGCTGCCTGCATAGCGCGTGCCACAGACTTGCAGCACTGTCGTCGTCATCGCAGGCAGGGCGACGCCTACAGAGATATTCATGATGACGACACACAATGTCAGCGTGCGCATCATCAAGGCTGAAGCCATGTCAGTGTTGAGGGTAGTCAGCAATATGCACAATGCCATCAGTGCAGCACTGGCCGTGCCAAACAACAAGGGGTAGCGCGTACCCACCCTGGCAGAAACCTGGCCAGACAGCAGATTACCGACCATGAAAGAAAACATCATAGGCAGCATCTGCATACCTGCCTCATGAGCGGTGACATGCAAGGCATCCTGGAAGAAAATCCCCAGCAAAAAGATTTGCGCAAAGGTAGAAAAACTGATCAGGAAACCTATGCCGCTCGCCGCCGGGAAGGTCGCACTGGCGAACAGCGCGCGTGGCAGCAAGGGCGAGCTGCCGCGTCTCTCCTGCACTATCAGCACCAACGTGCTGATGACCATGCCAGCCAGCAGCGACAGGATAAGTGCAGATTGCCAGCCATAGGCCGGGCCTTCGATCAGGATGAAAGTCAGGCTGACCAGCGCAACGAGCAGCAAGGCATGACTGAGCAGGGATAGCGGCCTTGGGTGCGCAGGTGCTTTGGGTATCAGCTTTTTGACCATCAACACACCCAGTATCCCCAGCGGGATATTCACCATGAAGATACTGCGCCAGCCAAACTGCTGTACCAGCATGCCACCTATCAGCGGGCCACTACCGCTGGCAACACCAACCAGGGCCGACCATATGCCAAGCATCTTGGTGCGCTGCTTGATGTCCTGAAAAGTATGACTCATCAAACTCAATGATGCAGGCATGAACAAGGCCGCGCCCAGGCCTTGCAGCAATCGCGCAATAATCAGCACAGCACCGCTGCCAGCCAGACCACACAACAGCGACGCCGCAATAAACACCAGCAAGCCCGCCTGGTAAGTCGTCTTTGCCCCCCATCTCTCAGCCAGCGCACCGCCTATGAGCAAGAGCGAAGCAAAACTCAGGGTATAGGCATCCACCACCCACACCAGACGGCTCAACGGCAAAGAAAATTTGCTGGCAATCGCAGGCAATGCGATATTGACCGAAGTCACATCCACCATCGCCATCATGAAACCCAGCGCCAGTGTCAGCAAGATCAGCGCCTCATCCAGCTTGCCCAGGCGCGGGCTGCCTGTCGCTGCCACAGCCGCCTCCATTGTTTTGCATTCATGCACTAGATTGATACTGCCCTGCCCACCACTTAGCCTGCTCATGAGAACCCCTTTTCGATAAACCTGGGAACATGGTAGTTGTCTTGTGTGATGCAGTAAATAAGCATAATATCAGCAGTCTGATGCAAAATTGCATCACCAAATTGAACACTGAAATGATTGCATCAAGCATGGATTGGGACGACACAAGAATTTTTCTGGCGATTTACAGAGCAGGCACCCTGCGCAGTGCAGCGGCCACGCTCAATATCGACCAGGCCACTGCAGGCAGGCGGCTGGCGGCGCTGGAGCAGGCTTTGAATGCGCGCCTGTTCTTGCGCACGCCTTCAGGTTACGTCGCAACACCGGCAGGCGAACATGCACTGACAGCCGCCGAGATGATGGAAAAAGCCTCAGACAAACTGCAGCGCGAAATCGCCGGGATAGATAACCGCCTCTCAGGCGTAGTGCGCGTTGCCACATCCGATACCATGGCCAGCTACTTCGTCATCCCCGCCATGCAAAAGCTGCACGCCGCCCACCCCGATATCCGCATCGTGCTGAGCACTGCAACCCAACTGAGCAACCTCACCAGACGCGAAGCAGACATAGCCGTACGCATCGTCAGGCCCACCGACCCCGACCTGATAGCCCGCCACCTGACCAAGCGCAAGCTCGGCCTGTTCGCCGCAAAAAGCTACGTCAAGAAACACCCCGCTCCACCAGACAGCAAGGGCCTGGACGGCCACGACATCATCATCTACCAGCACCGTATCGCTCCACGCCAGACAGAAAAACTCTGCGGCCTACCCATCGCCAACGCCCGCGTCACCATGGAAGTCAGCAGCGCCATGATGCTGCTCGAAGCCACACGCGCCGGACTCGGCATCGCCGAGCTGGCGACCCACCTGGCAGAAAACGATCCCCTGCTCACCCGTCTGTGGCCAGAGCGGGAAGACAGCTACGATGTATGGCTGGTTATGCATGGCGACCTTGCCCGCACTGCACGGGTCAGGGCGGTTGCGGATGCGATTGTTGGGTGTTTTTCGGGAAAGGATAGCAAGTAAAGATTAAAACCATTTTCTATGCCATTACAACTGCTCTCTCTGACTCAGCTATAGAAATCGTGCATATGCAATTAAGTAACACTCTTTAAGTCAAACCATTCCTAACACAACACCTCCAATTTAGCTAAACTCATAGAGAACTCCAGTGATGAGCGTCGCGCGCTCTACAGTATTGAATCCAGGTTCCGGTCGATCAACTGCGAGCACATCTGCAACGCCTAGGCCACCAATAGTTTCAAATTGACGTAAATGGTTAAGCGAACCTGGCAACCGCTTTCCAACTCGCTTAAATAGACTCGTTCCATCACCAAGGTGAAGCGCCACATAAGCAAGTTCATGTCGGTCTAAATCACTCAAGACGATTTCTTGGCCCCCTAGTGCAATCTGGCCAGGCAAGGCAAGCGGTATTGCACTTTGCTCTTTAACCCGATAAGCACTCTTGATGTTACAAATTAAGTGAGCATAGTCAACTTTTACTGCTTCACCACTAGCTCTCGCTGGTAGCACAAACGCCGTCTGAAAAAGTATGCCAACGACCTTATGAAGTGCCAGCTCAGATTCTTTAAAAGCCAGAGTTGGCTTACTACTTCGCGGATCAGGAGCTTCTGATACCAAAGAAATCATATTTTTATTTTTTGCACGAAGAATTCTACGTGCAAAAATCTCATCACCACGTCGCACAATAGCAAGTTGCAGATCGCCCACCTCACTAGGAATGGCTTCAACAATAGCAACACTTTGAACTGTAGAAGCGAAACCAAAATTTTGAGTACGTAAAAAATAAAATGCTTTTCCTTCAAAGCATGCTGACTCCAACAACTCCATTTCTGTTTCCTGCGATTCTCCTGTTGACATCCCCTTAACAAATGCTGAAAGGTTTGGGCGTATCGGCCAAGTAAAGTCAGGAATTTTTTCTGTTGTAAGAGTTTCGAATTCCGTTTTCACAAATGCAACCTGCTCTCTCCGGCAGAATAACCTGAAATCTTGATGCGCCAACTCTACATCTTTGCGAACTCGCTCAAGTTCATTCCGATATTTAGCGACATCTTGTGGCTGAATCAGATGACGATCTCTATGATGAGCTTTATTTAGTAATCCAAGCACAGGAGAATTAGTGGCAAATGCAGGATCTTTGCTAAGGCGTACTAAGGTTCCAGCTTGAAAAATTTCACTTGATCCAGCTTTCACTGCAGCTTTCAATTGATTTATGTGATCGCCCAATGTCGGTTTCATTGTGGTAGCGACACTTGCTGGGAAAGCAGCATCATCAAATAAATCGCCAAGACGAGCCTCTATAAATTCTCTGCATTTACCTGCATACTCTTGTGCCAGTTTTACGTCATTTTCGTCCCCTTTTGTAAGGCATAGAGCCTTGTTAACATCAAGCAAACTCGGTGAAATAATAAGAGTTGGCCGATTAGCAGTAGGAGGATGAACTTGACGATGATCTACGACAACACTTTGGGCTTGGGCTGAAACCACCAGCGAGTTTGCAAATCGATTGTCATGCGTAGTTATAAAAAGCTGAGCACCTGATGCTGTTAGAGTAGCAAGTGCAGAAGAAAGTCGATCTCGATTATCAACGTCTAACAACTCTTGCGGGTCGTCCAACAATATTAAATTAAGGCCACCTCGCTCTTTGTTAAGGTACTCCCAGTAAGCCAGATAAAAACCAACGAGATTAGCTCGAAATGCTGATGCATTCGCAACGTGTTGTGCTGGTGCTGATACCCCCTGACTACCTATGTAGAAATCTATACTCCCATCAGACTCCATTACTGTATTTGTTAATGAATGACTTGTCGCTGGATATGCGCCTTGATAAATGCGGTTACGCCATTCGGACGCAACAAAATGCAGTTTCCCTTGCAAACTTTGAACTTGATTTTCCGCTAGGCCACCTAGCTTAGTGCATTCATTCAGTGCAGAAATGGCGTGATCATATTCTTCCAACTTCATCTCTGCTATTCGTCGTTTCTTTAAATCAGATTCCATACGATTGCAGAATTCGGTTGCAGAATTTATTGGTTCAACAGCGTTGACAATTTCCTTTAAACGAGAGATTCGTCCTAGCAATGAGTTTGAATTAGGCTTTGGCTCTTCTGGTCCTTTTCCTACAATTTCAAAAATAAAGGAACGCGAGAACTCAACGTTTGCAAGTCCCCATGAAGAATAACGTAAAGCCCTGTCCAAGCGTAACAAAACTTTCTGAAGAGTCACAAGACCAGGAAGTTTTTCAGAAATGTCTTGAAATTCTGATGAAGACAATTTAGGAGCACTTTCAAGTATTCTTTCACAGGCTATTTTTACTTGGTCCCGCAAGGAGTTTAGTACCCCATCAAATGCCTCTACACCTAACATTTCCTCTACCACTGCCTTGATCATCAATTCACATGGGTTTTCAGGAAGTTCTTTTTTCAGTTCAGTTGCAAGTGTTTCAGGGAGTGTTGAGGATAAGTTGGAAATCGTCGCAGTCGACCATTTTTCCATTGTTTTCGAAATCAAAGATGAGTCGTCGTGTAATGCAGATTGCAAATGATTTCGCACTGATGAACCTGTTGTGCGATCTATTTTTCCTTCTAAATCAGAGCCACAAATGACACAAGTATCAACCAAAGATTCTTTGGCACTGTTATCTCTTATCCACTCAGCCACAATTGCATACAAACGTAGACGTGAAGCCAGATCCTGATTCTTTGCTAACTTAACTAATGTTTCAGCCTCGTCAAAAATTAAGCCCATTTTTGATACCGCATCTTGCCGTTGCTCTTCACTGAGTTTTCGAAGGCCTGCGAGACGTTTTGCTGATAATGTGGCTGACAATCCATCGATAGCACTGTTCGCGGTGTTAATGCTATTTTCCAAATTAGTTCGGTCGCTCTTTATCTCTGGATTAAAAGTATCTCCTAACACATCTTTAGCATCTGCAAGTCCTTTAGTTTTTAGAAACTCCAGATGCTCACCTACTTTCTTTAAGTGCTCTTCAGTTGACGATCCTTTTCCAGGTTCTGCAATCACCAGATCAAGTTTCAACAGCGGATTATTTTCTATAAGACTTAGCAAGTCTGCGTGTGAGCGTTGGAAAGCTACATCTGCATTCGTTATTTCAGTATTTCGCTCTTTTTTCAATTCACCAGAAATACGAGCTTTCACCTTTGCAGCATGCTTTGAAAGGTCAACTAATGGAGCTAACCCAGTAAGGTGTGCGACAGCTTTACCTAATTGCGAAGGTGAGCCAATTTCACAGTATTGCAAAATTGCCGGCATTACCGTGCCAGTGCGCAAAGCGGCAGGGTCAACGCCAAGTTCCTCCTTATTGATAACATGCTCTTCCAGCTTCCCTCTTGGAGTTCGCGTGACCATCCGTTTAAGCGGAGGGAGAGATCGACCATCCTCATCCATAAACGTCAATTCCACCCACGTATCTGCCTCGATATATGGCTTAACTGGTCTTTCGATTGCGGGATTCGGTAGAGGTGTAACAGGATTTAGTTTGTGATGAGTTGCCTGTTGTCCAGCATCGCTAGACTCCAATTCACACTCGAACTCCATGATTGCTGGTTCGGGAGAACGTTGAGGGCGTAACACTTCCCCTGTAAGCACCCATACGATGGCGTTTAACAAAGATGTTTTTCCTGCTCCGTTGAAACCTTCAAATAAAGTGATTTTGTCTTTTGGTTCAAATACGAAATCGTCAGGAGGAAGGGAATATTTACCGTAAAGGTGTAAACCAGCGAATCTATGAGCCACCAATCTCTTAAGGATCAGCGTTTTCCTTTGTCCTATTAACGGAACTTTATTGCCCTGTAATGCACTGGGCGCAATCTTCAGGCTTGCAATGATAGGCTCAATATCGCTACCTGAAAGACTCCCTGCCCATTTAGTACGATTTTTCAAATACCACTGGAGTACAGACCTAGACTCTGCCGTCGGTAGAGAAAATGTCTCGCCAGTTTCGCTAATTTCAGTTGAATGTCCTGCTATGAGATCTAAACACAATGACTCTATAGTGTGTAGGTGTAATGGACGCACCGGCGCATTTTGACTCATATGTATCCCTCAAAAGCTGGCTTCTTCATTTAGCGTAAGTAGGCATAATCAAATATTTTGATTATTTTTTTACAACACTAGCAAATATAATCAGTTTAAGAAAGAAGAGATAAATTATTTATGCCACAACTTTGCCTAGCAACAAAATTTTGTCGCCAATAAGGTACAACTGAAATAATCTAGATAAAGAACCTATAAGTTAATTATTTGATCGGAATGCACATTGCGCAGGGTAGAAAAATTTAACACACTATTCATATTGCCTTTAAAAAACAATAGGAATAAGTATTATTGGGAATAAATTCGAAAGCCAAACTGGCTTGATTAAACTACGGTCCCAGCCCTCCCCAACATCGCATGCAACAACACATTACACCCCGCCTCCAGGTGTTCTGATTTCGCATCTTCAATTTCATTGTGGCTGATACCATCCTTGCAGGGTACGAAGATCATGCCGGATGGAGCCAGTCTGGCGGTGTAGATGGCGTCGTGGCCTGCGCCTGATACTACGTCCATGGTGCTGTAGCCCAGGGTGGCTGTGGCTTCGCGTACGGCGTTGACGCAGTCTGGGTGGAAGGGGCATGGGGGGTAGTAGGAGACGCGTTCTACGCTGATGTTCAGGCCGCTGTCCTTGCTGGTTTTGTCGACGAAGGCGAGGATTTCATTGTGCATGGTGTCCAGCAGTTCGGACGACACATTGCGCAGGTCTATGCTGAATTTGACTTCACCAGGGATGACGTTGCGGCTGTTGGGGAAAACCTGCACCATGCCTACCGTGCCACGGCCATAGGGTGGGTAGCGGTTGCCGATGTTGACGACCTCTTGCATGATTTTGGTGGAGATTTGCAAGGCGTCTTTGCGCAGGGCCATGGGTGTGGGGCCTGCATGGGCTTCCATGCCGGTGACGATGCAGTCGTACCATGAGAGGCCAAGCACGCCGGGGACGACGCCGATGACTTTGTCAGCATCTTCCAGCACCGGGCCTTGTTCTATATGGGTTTCAAAATAGGCACCTATTGGATGCTGGCCTGGCACTTCTGTGCCTTTGTAGCCTATGCGTGCTAGTTCATCGCCTACGGTCTTGCCTTCTGTGTCTTTGGCGGCATAGGCGTGTTCGAGTGTGAATGCACCGCAGAATACGCCTGAGCCCATCATGACGGGGACGAAGCGTGAGCCTTCTTCATTGGTCCAGAAGGCGACCTCGATGGGTGCTTCTGTTTCTATATTGTGGTCATTGAGGGTACGCACGACTTCGAGCGCGGCCAGCACGCCGTAGTTGCCGTCGAACTTGCCGCCGGTGGGCTGGGTGTCGATATGGCTGCCGGACATGATGGGTGGCAGCGCAGGGTTCTTGCCTGCCCTACGCATGAAGACATTGCCTATCTGGTCTATAGTGACAGTGAGGCCAGCCTGTTTGGCCCAGGAGACGACGAGGTCGCGGCCTTGCTTGTCAAGATCAGTCAGGGCCAGTCGTTTGACGCCACCTTTTTGTGTGGCACCGATTTGTGCGAGTTCCATCAATGAGGCCCATAAACGGTCGCCATTGATACGTAAATTTGCGGTAGACATTGCGTTACTCCTTATATTACTTTTATGCGCGCATTCTGTTGAGCGCATGAAACATGGGCGAAAAGGATGGGCGTTTGATATAGCGCCCTGCCCCCATCTCTGCCCTTAAATCACCTTGGTTGAACACCAGCTTGCCACCGCTGATGGTGTGGGTGGGTATGCCCTTGACGGTGCGGCCTTCAAAGACGTTGAAGTCGCCTTTGGAGAATTGTGTCTTGGCTGACAGTGTCTTGCTGCCATTGGCATCCCACAGCACGATGTCGGCATCTGCGCCCTCGGTAATCACGCCTTTGCGTGGGTAGATATTGAAAATCTGCGCACAGTTGGTGGAGGTGACCTTGACGAATTCTGATGGTGTCAGGCGGCCTGTATTCACGCCTGCGTCCCACAAGATCATCATGCGCTCTTCTACGCCACCGCAGCCATTGGGTATCTTGGTGAAGTCATCCTTGCCCGCGGCTTTTTGGGCAGCACAGAAGGTGCAGTGGTCGGTGGCCGTGGTATGCAGGTTGCCGCCTTGCAGGCCTTGCCACAGAGCTTCTTGATGATGGCTGCTGCGGAAAGGCGGGCTCATGACGTGGCCTGCGGATTGTACAAAGTCCGGGTTCTTGTAGACGCTGTCATCAACAACGAGGTGGCCTGCCAGCACTTCGCCAAACACGCGCTGGCCGTGGGCACGGGCGCGGGTGATGGCATCGAGCGATTCCTGGCAGGATACGTGGACGATGTAGAGCGGCGTGTTAAGCACATTGGCAATGGCGATGGCGCGCTGTGCGGCTTCACCTTCGACCATGGGCGGGCGTGACAGGGGGTGGGACTGCGGGCCTGTCATGCCCTTCTTCATCAACTCTTGTTGCAGGACATAGACCAGTTCGCCATTCTCTGCATGCACGGTGGGTATCGCGCCAAGCTCCAGCGCGCGGGTGAAGCTTTTGACCAGGATTTCATCATCGGCCATGATGGCGTTCTTGTAGGCCATGAAATGCTTGAAGCTATTGACGCCATGCTCGTTGACGAGTTTACCCATGTCGGCATGGACAGTCTCATCCCACCAGGTGACGGCGACGTGGAAGGAATAATCGCCCGCAGATTTTTCTGCCCAGCTGCTCCAGGTATTGAAGGCTTCCATCAGGCTTTGTTGCGGGTTGGGGATGACGAAGTCGATGATGCTGGTCGTGCCACCCGCCAGGCCAGCAGCCGTGCCGGTAAAGAAATCATCTTGTGTAACCGTGCCCATGAAGGGCAATTGCATATGCGTGTGCGGGTCTATGCCGCCGGGCATGACGTAGAGGCCGCCAGCGTCGATGATCTCTGCACCCGCAGGTGCGTCGAGATTGTCGCCTACGGCGATGATCTTGCCATTGTCGCAGAGGACATCGGCTTTAAATTCGCGGTCTGCGTTGACGACAGTGCCGCCGCGTATCAAGATGGTCATGGCAGTTCCTTCATTAATTCATTGGGTGTGCAAAATTACGGAAACGATATTTGTAGGTTGGGCTACGCTTCACCAGCCCAACACTCAGCTTTCAAAAACGTGTACGTTAATTGAGGCCCAGTGTTGGGCAGATAAAGCGATGCCCAACCTACGTTAATATCCCGTGATTTCGCACATTCAAAATTCAAACCTTCTTACCACTCATCAAACCCATATACACCACCCCGGACAAGGCAAGGCCGACGAACCAGGCGTAGGTGTAGATGGTTTTTAATACTTCTGGAATAGCCGGGAAGCTGGCAGGGAAAGCCGCGTTCAAAAAACCCGGGATATTCGGCAAGACGCCGATCACAAAAGCGATCACGGCGGCCATGTTCCAGCCATTTTTATAGCTGTATTTGCCTTCATCCTGGTACAGGGCATTCACATCAATTTCTGTCTTACGGATGAAGTAATAATCAATGATCAGAATACCGGCGATGGGGCCAAGCAAGGCAGAATAACCTATCAGCCAGGTAAAGATATAGCCCTGGGTGGATTCCAAAATCTTCCACGGCATCATGATGAGGGCGATGGATGCGGTGATATAGCCACCAGTCTTATACGAAATCAGCTTGGGGTTCAGGGCTGAGAAATCATAAGCCGGGCCAACCAGGTTGGCGGCCAGGTTGACGGATACCGTGTCTATCAGCAAGATCAGCAAGGCGATCAGGACGGCAACGCCGGTCATGCGACTGGCCAGGTCTACCGGGTCCCACAGGGCTTTGCCGTACAGGACTACGGTGGCAGAAGTGACGATCACGGCCAGCAAGGCCAGCAAACCCATGGGGGCGGGCAAGCCTATGGTCTGACCTAGTATCTGATCTTTTTGTGATTTGGCAAAACGGGTAAAGTCAGGGATGTTCAGTGCCAGCGTCGCCCAGAAGCCGACCATGGCTGTCAGTGAGGGCCAGAAGGTGGTCCAGAATTGCCCGGCTTTTTTACCGCCTTCTACAAACTGGGAAGGCTGGTCAAGGATGGGGCCAAAGCTGCCCGCCTTGTTATACACCCAGCCCAGCAGGACAAAACAGATGATGATTTTCAAGGGTGCAGTATAGGTTTCCAGCTTGCGTATGGCATCCATGCCGTGGAAGATGTACCAGAATTGTATGCCCCAGAAAATCAGGAAACAGACCAGTTGCGCGGCGTTGATGCCCAGACCGGCAATATTGTCACCGCCGAGCGGATGACCAATCAATACGCCGCCCAGGGTATAAATCATTTGCCCGCCAAACCAGGTTTGTATGCCATACCAGCCGCAAGCGACGATGGCACGCATCAGTGCAGGCAGACGTGCGCCACGCACACCAAAGGAAGTACGCGCCAGCACGGCATAGGGGATGCCGTATTTGGCACCGGCATGGCCAATCAGCAACATGGGGACGAGGACGATGGCATTGGCAATAAACACGGTCACCACCGCCTGGTAGCCTGACATGCCGCCCTCAATGAGGCTGGCGGCCAGGGTATAGGCCGGGATACACATGACCATACCCACCCACAGAGCGGCAAAGTGATACCAGCGCCAGGTGCGCTGTGCTTCTGAAGTAGGTGCTAAATCTTCATTCCAAAGTTGCCCGCTTTGTGTCTGCATATACTCTTCTCCAGGTGGAATATTCGAAAAAATTCAGGTACAAAAGCTGTAGCAAACTTTATTCCAGATACTGATGATGTGCAAAATATTCCCTCCCCTTCAAGGGGAGGGCTAGGGTGGGGGTGGGTTTCGGTAAAACTCTATCATTCGCGCCTTTGCTGCAGAACCCCATCCCCATCCCAACCTTTCCCTTGAAGGGGAAGGAGCTTTTATCAAGCCATTTTGGAATCACGATCAGAAATTTTTTTACAATCTGCTATCAAAGAATTTATACCCCCACTCCCCTCCAAGTACAAGCAATTATTTCAACACTGCACGCGGGTTGCGTGGGTCTTGCGTCCAGTTCATATACGGTTTTCCTGTCGCCTGGGGTACCATGGTGATGCACTGCTCTACCGGGCAGGTGATCTGGCAGAGGTTGCAGCCTACACATTCTTCCTTGATGACTTCGTATTTGCGTGTGCCATTATCAGCAATCAGTTGCGCGATGGACTGGTGCGAGGTATCTTCACAGGCGATATAGCAGCGGCCGCATTGTATGCATTTGTCCTGGTCTATCTCGGCAATGACGGCATAGTTCATGTCCAGGTTTTTCCAGTCTGTCGTATTGGCAACGGCCTTACCGGCAAAGTCGCTGATACGCTCATAGCCTTTTTCATCCATCCAGCGAGACAGGCCATCGGTCATTTCCTTGACGATGCGGAAGCCATGCAACATGGCGGCGGTACAGACCTGTACTGAACCTGCGCCCAGCGCCAGGAATTCTGCTGCATCACGCCAGTTGCCTATGCCGCCTATGCCTGAGATGGGCAGGCCCTTGGTGGCCGGGTCACGGGCGATTTCTGCCACCATGTTCAAAGCGATAGGCTTGACGGCGCTGCCGCAGTAACCGCCATGCGTGCTTTGCGTGCCCACTATCGGACGGGCGATCATCTGGTCGAGATCAATGGACGTGATGGAGTTGATGGTGTTGATCAGCGACACGGCATCTGCACCGCCATTGAAGGCAGCGCGGGCTGGTATGCGCACGTCAGTGATGTTGGGTGTGAGCTTGACGATGACGGGCAGGGAGCAATACTTTTTGCACCAGCGCGTGATCATTTCCACATATTCTGGCACCTGGCCCACGGCTGCGCCCATGCCGCGTTCTGGCATGCCGTGCGGGCAGCCGAAGTTGAGTTCTATGCCATCTGCACCTGTGGCTTCTACCAGTGGCAGGATGCGTGCCCAGCTTTCTTCTTCGCAGGGATACATCAGCGATACGATCATGGCGCGGTCTGGCCAGTCTTTTTTGACTTGCGTGATTTCGCGCAGGTTGATTTCCAGGCTGCGGTCGGTGATCAGCTCGATATTATTAAAGCCTATGACTTCACGGTTCTTGCCAAAATGGGCGGAGTAACGCGAAGAGACGTTGACCGGTGGTGGGTCTTCGCCCAGGGTTTTCCAGACCACGCCGCCCCAGCCCGCTTCAAAAGCGCGGATGACGTTATAGGCCTTGTCGGTCGGCGGTGCAGATGCCAGCCAGAAAGGATTGGGCGCCTTGATGCCGGCAAAGTTAATCGAGAGGTCAGCCATATTACACCTTCGCTTTCAAATCATTATCAATTGCCAGCGCTGCCAGCTTGCCATGTTGGACTGCCTGTACGGTCAGGTCCTGCCCGTCGGCGATACAGTCGCCACCGGCATAAATGCCCGTTATGCTGGTGCGATACTGCGCATCCACATGGATTTTGTCATTCTGCTTTTGCAGGTCTTTTGCCAATGCGTCAGACAGACTTCTGTTGTCCATGCTTTGACCGATAGCTTTGAAAACGGCCTGTGCGGGGATGTCGATAGTGGCGCCGCTGGTTTGCAATTTGCCGCCCACTTCTCTGGTGCGTGCAAAGCGCATGCCGCTGACCTTGCCTTCTGCATCGCGCAAGACTTCTTGCGGTTGCGCCCAGGTGACGATGCGTACCTGGTTGGCTTTGGCGATGTCCTGTTCATGGTGGGTGGCAGACATATGCTCTGCACCACGGCGGTACACCAGGGTGACTTGCTCTGCACCAAGGCGGGCGATTTGCACTGCCATATCGATGGCGGTATTACCGGCACCGATGACTATGCATTGTTTAGGTACGGGCAATTTAGTCAGGTCTTCTGCCTGGCGCAATTCGGCGATGTAATCTACCGCTGCCATCAGGCCGGGTGCATCTTCACCTGTCAGGCCTAACTGGCGGCTGGTGCCAAGACCGAGGCCGAGGAAGACGGCATCATAATCACGGCGCAAATCTGCCAGATGCAGGTTCTGGCCCAGTACCTGTTCATGCTTGACGGTGATGCCGCCAATTTGCAGCAGGAATTCCACCTCGCGCTGGGCGCTGTCTTCTGTCAGTTTATATTTGGCGATACCGTATTCATTGAGGCCACCAGATTTTTGTTTTGCTTCAAAAATCACGACATCATGGCCCAGCGTCGCCAGTCTGTGCGCACAGGATAAACCTGCTGGCCCACCACCGACAATGGCGATTTTCTTGCCCGTGCTGGCAGCGCGCTGAAAAGGATGCTGTTCAAACTTGGCATTGTCGAGTGCAAAGCGTTGCAGCAGACCGATCTTGACTGGTGCACCTTCTGCATCATGATTGCGCACGCAGGCGTGCTCGCACAAAATCTCGGTCGGGCAAACGCGTGAGCAGCTTGCACCAAGGATATTTTGATCGAGAATAACTTTGGCCGCACCATTGATATTGCCGACAGCAATATTCTGGATAAAGCTGGGCACATCAATTTCTGACGGGCAGATGCGTGTGCAGGGAGCATCGTAACAATAGAGGCAGCGGTCACTTTCTATCGCTGCCTGGCGCTTGTTCAGTGCAGGATTCAAATCAGTGAAATGCGAACGCAGCGTCTCCTGACTTTCTTCTGCCTGGGGTAAATGCTTAAGGGCTTCCAACATGGTGGCTCCAATCAATCTCGGTTTGCTAACTTTTTTCTAAAAGCAAGTTTCGTGACAGCGATTATTTATTTTGAGGGAATGAAAATTCTGCCCCCTTGGAAATGCTATCCGGCCAGCGCTGCATGACTGCTTTCACACGCGTATAGAAGCGCACACCTTCAGGGCCATAGATGTGATGATCGCCAAACAGACTACGCTTCCAGCCACCAAAACTATGGAAGGCCATAGGCACAGGCAAAGGTACATTCACACCAACCATGCCTACCTGTATCATGCGCACGAACTCACGCGCAGTGCCACCATCGCGCGTGAAGACGGCCACGCCATTTCCGTATTCATGTTTGTTGATGAGGTCTGCTGCCGCTGCCATGTCTGGTACGCGTACTACACACAATACCGGGCCAAAAATTTCCTGTTTGTAGACTGTCATTTCTGGTGTCACATGATCAAACAGACTGCCACCGCAAAAGAAGCCTTGTTCATGTCCGGGCACGCTGAAATTACGGCCATCGACAACGAGTTTTGCGCCTTCTGCCACGCCTTCACCGATCAGGCTTTCTATGCGTTCTTTGGCGGCATGGGTAATGACGGGGCCCATTTCTGCATCAGGGATCAGGCCGTTATTGATCTTGAGGGATTTAACACGCGCTGCCATCGCATCAACCATGGCATCAGCAGCAGAACCAACGGCGACGGCAACCGAGATGGCCATGCAGCGTTCACCTGCAGAGCCATAAGCTGCGCCCATCAAGGCGTCGACTGCCATGTCCAGATCAGCATCTGGCATGACAACCATATGGTTTTTTGCGCCACCGAGTGCCTGCACACGCTTGCCATTGGCACAGCCACGTGCGTAGATTGCCTGGGCAATTGGTGTGGAACCGACGAAGCTGATTGCCTGTACTTCTGGATGATCGAGCAAGGCATCAACGACAGTTTTATCACCCTGCACGACATTGAAAACACCGTCAGGCAAACCCGCCTGCTTGAGTAGTTTTGCATGCAGCAAGGATGCAGATGGATCGCGTTCTGACGGTTTCAACACAAAGGTATTACCGCAGGCGATAGCGATAGGGAACATCCACATCGGCACCATGACGGGGAAGTTGAAAGGCGTGATGCCAGCCACGACACCCAGCGGCTGGCGCATGCTACAAGCATCAATGCCGCGGGCGATCTGTTCGGAATATTCGCCCTTCAACAACTGTGGAATACCGATAGCAAACTCCACCACTTCTATGCCACGTGCGACTTCCCCCTTGGCATCGGCCAGGGTCTTGCCATGTTCCTTGGTCAGCAGATTGGCGAATTCATCGGTATGCTGTTGCAGCAGGTTCAGGTAAGCCATGAGTACGCGTGCGCGTGACAGGGCTGGGGTGTTGGACCATGCAGGAAAAGCCTTTGCCGCTGCGGCGACTGCGAGGTTAACGTCCTGCTCGCTGCCGAGGGCGACCTGGCCCTGTACAGAACCGAGAGCCGGATTATAGATATCAGCAAAGCGTGGCTGCACGCTTTGATGCAGTTCGCCGTTGATGTAATGATTGACTTGATATGTGGTCATGATGCCCGCCGGATTAATCGAGGTGTTTCAAAATGTCGTGCAGTTTGCCGAACAACTGGTCTACGTGTTTCTTCTCCAAGATCAATGGAGGTGACATGGCGATGATGTCGCCCGTCGTACGTACCAGTACACCTTCAGCAAAGGCTTTCTTGTAGACGGCCATGGCGCGGGCACCGACCTTGCCTGGCATGGATTCCAGCTCTATCGCACCGATGAGGCCGACATTGCGCAAGTCTATGACATGCGGCAAGCCTTTCAAAGAATGCAGGCCATCTTCCCAATAGGCAGTCATGCTTTGTGCATGTTCCAGCACTTTTTCTTCCTTGAACACTTTAAGGGAAGCCAGGCCAGCAGCAACGGCGAGTGGGTGACCGGAATAGGTGTAGCCGTGGAATAACTCTATGCCTGCTGGGCCAGCCATCAGGGCGTCATAAATTTTCTGGTGACTGAACACTGCGCCCATAGGTACGACACCATTGGTCAGGCCTTTTGCTGTGGTCATCAGGTCAGGTGTGACATCAAAGTAGTCAGACGCAAACGGTGTACCCATGCGACCAAAGCCTGTGATGACTTCATCAAATATGAGCAGGATGCCATGTTTATCGCACAGTTCACGCAGGCGTTTCAGATAACCTTTTGATGGCAGGATGACGCCAGCAGAACCAGCCAGTGGTTCAACGATGACGGCGGCGATGGTGGAAATGTCGTGCAGGGTGATCAGGCGTTCGAGTTCATCTGCCAGATGTGTGCCGTATTCTGGCAAGCCACGGGTGAAGGCATTTTTTTCCAGGTTGTGTGTATGCGGCAGATAATCAACACCGGCCAGCAAGCTACCAAACTGTTTGCGGTTGGCTGGCAGGCCACCGAGTGACATGCCGCCAAAACCGACGCCGTGGTATGCACGTTCGCGGCTGATGAAGCGGGTGCGCTGGGCTTCGCCACGGCTGCGGTGGTAAGCCAGCACCATTTTCATGGCGGTATCAACAGCTTCCGAGCCGGAATTGGTATAAAACACCTGACCAAACTTGTGGCCGCTATAGTCGATCAACTGCTCTGCCAGTTCAAAGGCTTGCGGGTGTCCGATCTGGAAGGCAGGTGCGTAATCGAGGGTCGCCACGGCATCTTGTACCGCTTTCACCACAGTTGGGTGGGAATGTCCCAGCGGCACGCACCACAGGCCTGCCGTACCGTCGAGTATCTCGCGGCCATTCTGGTCGCGGTAGTACATGCCAGAGGCAGATGCCACCAGACGCGGTGCCTCTTTATAGTCACGGTTAGCCGTGAAAGGCATCCAGTAGGAATTGAGTTGTTGTTTGCTGAGCATGGGCTTCTCCTTGACACTGAAAACAATTTACCAAGTGGTAAAAATATGCTGAAATGCTAAATAAGCATATGCAGTAATGACATATACAGCCAGTTTAATTTCATCCAACCGTATTGGTAGCCGAGACATAACAGTTACGTGCATCTGCACAATTTAGCTTATGTTATGTCTAGCGAGGAGCAAGCATGGACGCCGTAAAAGAAGTGCAGGCAGTAGAACATGGCCCAGTCTGGCCGCAACTGGCGCTGGAACGTAGCCGCCAGGCCAGCCTGGTAGAGCAGATCGTGCAGGAAGTGAGCCGTCTGGTGCGCCAGAACGACCTGGCACAGGGTAGCAAGATGCCATCCGTGCGACAGTTTGCCAAATGCAATGCGGTCAGTACCTTTACAGTTGTGGAATCTTATGAGCGCCTGATTACCCTGGGCTTGCTAAGTTCGCGCCGTGGTTCTGGTTATTTTGTCACCAAACCGGCCTGTACACCGCAACCCATGGCGCAAGCTGTCATGCCCAGTGCGCTGGATGCGCTTAGCCCGGATTTGTACTCTGGCGTATCTAGCGCCTTGCCCGTGGGTTCAGGCTGGTTACCGCCAGAATGGTATGGCGATGATATTTTGCTGGATGCCTTGAAGCAATCGATGCGCATCCCTACCCAGCGCCTGCGTGGCTATGGCAACCCGCTGGGTTTCCCCAGCTTGCGCCAGCATCTGGCAAGCAGCCTGTCGCAGGAATTGTTCAGTGTTGATTCTGAACAGATATTGCTGACCCATGGTGCTACCCATGGCTTTGACCTCATCCTGCGTACGCTTTGCAAACCAGGTGACACTGTACTGGTCGAAGACCCCGGTTATAGCAATCTCTTGTCGCTGATACGCCATCACGGCTGCATACCGATAGGCATAGCCCGTGATGAAAAAGGCCTGAACCTTGACAGCCTGATGGAAAAGGCGCTGCTGCATCAACCCAAGCTGATGTTTGTCAATACCGTCTTGCAAAACCCGCTGGGCACCAGTCTGAGCCAGGCACAGGCGCACCGCCTGCTGGCTTTGGCAGAACAGTTTGACTTCTGGCTGGTCGAAGATGATATCTACCGCGAGCTATGCCCGCGCCCCGAACCTTCACTGGCCGCGATGGATGGTTTGCGCCGCGTGATACGGGTGGGCAGTTTTTCCAAGACGCTGTCCCCTACCCTGCGTGTAGGCTCAGTCTGCGCATCACATTCACTAATCGGTGAACTGCTAAGGGTGAAGATGCTGGCTGGTTTGACCACATCTGAAATCAATGAGCGTGCGGTGCTGCATGCGATCAGCTCGCGCCTGTACCGGCGCATGCTGGAAAAGCTCAAGCGCCAGTTGGAAACCTCGCGCAATGCCAGCATGGACATGCTGCTGGCCGCAGGTTTGACACCACTGGCAGATCCACGCGGCGGCATGTTCATCAGCGCTGGCTGGAAAGACAGCAAGGCCAGTGCCAGCGAGATTTCACGCCAGGCTTTGCAGGAAGGCATCTTGCTGGCACCAGACGAGTTTTTTAGCCTGCATGCCAGTGAGCACCCCTGGTTCCGTTTCAATATCGCTTACAGTGATGCGGGTACATTGAAAGCCTTTTTGATGAAGCAGCGCCATGGATAGAGCGCCGGATAAACTCACCCGCTCACGCGATGCACTGCAAGCCCGCATCATGCAGGCGGCGGTCGAAGTGTTTGCCGAGGCAGGTTATGCAGGCACGGCGCTGGCGTCCATTGCGGAGCGGGCTGGCCTTTCAAAACAGAATTTGCTGTACTACTTCCCGACCAAGCAGATACTGTATGAAAAAGTACTGGACCAGGTGCTCGATCAGTGGCTGGAACGCATGAATATCCTGGCAGACCCTGAGCAAGACCCGGCCACGCTGCTGCGTAATTACATACGCGCCAAACTGCGTTTTTCGCGTGAGCAGCCACAAGCCTCACGCGTGTATGCGATGGAAGTCATCAGCGGTGCTCCCGTGTATGCTGAAACCATGCGCAATAAAATCCTGCCGCTATTGCAAAAAGATATAGCCGTTTTTGAAGCCTGGATGGCAGCTGGAAAAATTGCTGCCGTCAATACCACTCATTTATTATTTGCCATCTGGGCCATGACGCAATCCTATGCTGACTTTGCCTCGCAAATGAGCCTGGTATTGGGGCACAGCCCTCTGGATGAAAATGATTTTACAGACGCAGAAACCATGATCGTCGACATGGTATTGAGCCGGGTTTGTTAGACATCAACATGTTCGTCATAACGGGAGCGGTTAATCCATCTGCTATCTGTTAGATTGCAAATCACGTGATGGAAATCTACTCTGGCCAATATAAATTTGTCTTCGCCAAAGGAGGCGCTATGTCTGGCATGATTGTGCAAAAGATGTTGATCTTGCGATATGCCTTATATTTGAGTTTATTGAATTTTAGTTCTTTGCTGCAAGCGCAAAATTTACCCACGTGCCCTGCCCGTCCTATCGTACTGGCTCTACAGGAACTAGGTCAGTTTTATCGTGCCGGTGTGGGCCTGGACAAAGACATGGCTGACGAATTTGCAAGCCGCAGTGCTTGCAAATTCGAGACACCCGTATTGCCACGTGCCCGTACCTGGCAAGAAATAGAAGCTGGCCGTGTCGATATGACACTGTCCGCACTAAAAACGACAGAACGCGCAGAAAAATTCTGGTTCTTCCCCTATCTGCAGGCGCGCCTGCTTGTCATCATCCACAAGGACAAGGCTGTCAACATCAAATCCCAGGAAGATTTTTTACAGCAAAGTAACTTGTTTCTGGGTGCAGTGCGCAGTGCCAATCACGGCTACAACGAAGGCTTTGTGCAGCAACTACGCAAATTGGGCCGGGTGGTTGATGTCAACGATAGCGAGCGACTGTATACCATGCTGGAAGCACGGCGTTTTGATGCCGTCATTGGTGTGCAACTGATCTATGGCGCTTATCTGGATCAAAAGCAAATGGAAAACAAATACAAAACCATAGACTGGAGCCCGAAAGACCTGAAAGGCCATGCGCAACTTGTGCTCACCAGGAAAAATTTCTCAGAAGTAGAGGCGCAACGCTGGAATCAATTACTGCAGGCCATGGTCAGGGATGGCACCATGTTGCGGCTCTTGCAAAAATACGTCAGCAAGGCAGAGGCCGAAAAGATGCTGGAATAATTTTTGTAGGCAATTATCGTTTACAATCGAACAGACAAGAGAACAAGGCTGCGCAATTGATCGGGGGAGTGTATGAATCACGAACAGGGATCAGAAGAAGACTGGATCATCGAAGATGATAAGGACGATAAGTCACAGCAACAGCTGGATACTTCATTTGAGTCACATCCCTGGCGCTTGCTCATTGTTGATGATGAAGAAGATATTCATGCAGTCACCCGCCTGGCGCTGAACAATATTGTATTCAAGGGCAGACCCCTGGAAATATTGTCGGCCCATAGTGCATCTGAAGCCTTTGATATCCTCAGCAAAGAAAACGATATCAACCTGATCTTGCTGGACGTTGTCATGGAAACCGACGACGCTGGTCTGCGCCTGGTCAAGCGCATACGGGAAGAACTCAAGAATCAATTGGTGCGCATAGTCCTGCGCACAGGCCAGCCCGGCCAGGCCCCCGAGAAAAGCGTTATAGTTGATTATGACATCAACGACTACAAAACCAAGACCGAGCTGACTACCCAACGCTTGTTTACCACAGTGATTGCCTCTTTGCGAGCCTATGAAGGCCTGCTATCGATAGAGCGTAGCCGCATAGGTTTGACCCGGATTTTGAAGGCATCAGCCAATTTATATGAGCTGAAGTCCTTGAAGGAATTTGCTTCAGGCGTCTTGAACCAGATTGGTGCCATATTGGATGTAGGTGCAGATGGCGTCTTATGCCTGTCGCGCAATGCAATCGGCTCATCTGGCGGCAGCCTGCAAACCAGCATCATTGCAGCGACTGGCACTTATAGTGATTATTCAGGTCTGGACAAGTTACCACCAGATTGTGAGTGGACTGCCATCGTCGAAAAAGCCTTTACAGAAAAAAAGAGCCAGTTCCAGCATCCCGCCGATGTCTTGTTCATCCATACCAGGCAGGGGCATGAGTTTGCCATCCTGGTGACACCGCCCTGGCCACTAGGGCAAATACAACGCGACTTGCTGGAACTGTTCTGTGACCGCATTGCCGCTGCCTTTGACAATCGCTATTTGAATGAACAATTGCAAAAAGCCCAGGAAGCCTCGGTCGTCGCACTGACAGACTTGGCAGAATCGCGCGATACCGATACTGGTGGCCATGTACAGCGCGTTTGCAAGCTGACCAATGCGATCGCTAATGAACTCAAGCAGCGTAATAATTTCGAGACTGACCTGACCCCGCAATTCATGGAAATGGTGGGTATCGCCAGCATCTTGCACGATGTAGGCAAAGTGGCGACGCCAGACGCGGTACTACTAAAAGCTGGCGGCCACGACAAAAGCGAGCGCATCATCATGGAATATCATGCGCTGGCCGGTGAGACTGTACTGGCACGCGCCGCCACCATGGTAGATGGGGTCAGCTACCTGACTTATGGTTCGCAGATAGCGGGCAGCCATCATGAGCATTTTGATGGGCAGGGTTATCCGCGCCAGTTGAAAGGGGAAGATATCCCGCTATCGGCCCGCATAGTTGCCGTTGTCGATGTATTCGATGCCTTGCTGCATCGCCGCCCTTACAAGGAGCCCTGGTCACTGGCTGATACCATCGCCTATATTCAAGCCAGGCGTGGCACACAATTTGATCCCCTGGTGGTGGATGCACTGCTGCATTACATACAGACAGAAAAACCGGACTGGGTGGCCGATGGCGAGCATTGACATCAGTTGTGACAACTCCTTGCAGTATCTGTCGCTACACTTGCCAGCGCCTGGATAATCGGGCACTGCGCCTGCTGCGTCGATGATGCACATTGCTGTATCAACTGTGTCAGCATATCTTCCATCCTGTGCAGATCTGCCAGCTTGGCCTGTACTTGTAGCAACCGCTCCTGTGCCACCTCGCGTATGGCTTGCTTGTCATTTCCATCTTCCAGCATGAGCAAATTGGCAATTTCATCCAGACTAAAACCCAGCTCCTGCGCCCTTTTGATAAAACGTATGCGCTCGGCCAGACTGGCCGGATACGTCCTGAAACCACTGCTAACTGTAGGCACGGGAAGCAAATCGCGGCGCTGGTAATAGCGTATGGTTTCTACACCCACACCCGCCGCTTTGGCCAATTGCCCTATCGTATATTGATCTGCATCATGATCTTTATCAATCATAGTTAAAAAGTCCTTGACTCTGTTCTTGGGTACGGAGTCTATGATAAAGCAATCAAGCTAATTTAGTACTGGAGGGAAAACAATGACTCAAGACCACATCAAGCCCCAGCATGGCGGTAATTGCTGCAGTCATAAGCACGAAACTCAAGTTGCGCCAGAACATGAAAAGAAATACACAGACCCGGTCTGCGGCATGCAAGTTAGCAAGAACACTGAGAAAACTGCCCGGTTTCAGGGTCTGGCCTACTATTTTTGCAGCCATTCTTGCGTCAGCAAGTTCAATGCGGCGCCAGAAAGCTATGTCAAGGCAAAGAAAGTGATAAGCCTGGGCAAGGCAAGTGATAATGCCATGCAAAGCGATGCCCAGGGTGAGTACAAAGACCCGGTATGCGGCATGCGCGTCAATGCACAAAGTCAGCACCAGTCCGTGCATGAAGGGCAAAGTTACTATTTTTGCTGCGGGGCTTGCCTGGAGAAATTCAGCAAAGATCCTGTTGCCTGGCTGGATCCGGCCAAACGCCCTGCTCCCAAGGCTGTGGCCAAAGATGCGATATTCACCTGCCCCATGCATCTGGAAATAGAGCAGGTAGGCCCCGGTACTTGCCCGCTTTGTGGCATGGCGCTGGAACCCAAGGAAGCGACGGCAGAAGAAGATACCAGCGAGCTGGATGATATGTGGCAGCGCTTCAAGTTCAGCCTGGCGTTGAGCTTGCCGTTATTGGTCATGACCATGGGTGATATGTTGCCTGGGGTTTCTTTCCATGGCATCTTGGGTATGACGGCCTTCAACTGGCTGCAGTTCCTGCTGGCGACACCAGTCGTGCTATGGGCTGGCCTGCCATTTTTTGAACGTGCACTGGCCTCTTTCAAAACCAGGCATTTAAACATGTTCAGCCTGATAGGCGTGGGTACAGCCGCAGCTTATCTGTTCAGCCTGGTGGCGCTGCTACTGCCAAATGTTTTACCTGCGGCCTTCAAGATGAATGGCATGGCACCGCTGTATTTTGAAGCAGCGGCCGTGATCATCAGCCTGGTTTTACTGGGCCAGGTACTGGAACTGCGGGCGCGCTCGCAAACCAATGCGGCGATCAAGGCCTTGCTGGGCTTGACACCGACGACCGCGATACGTATTGCAGCCGATGGTAACGAAGTTGAAATTGCACTGGATGAAGTGCAATCAGGAGATAGTCTGCGCGTCAAACCTGGTGCGCACATTCCCGTCGACGGTGTATTGCTCGATGGCCATAGCAATGTTGATGAAGCTATGCTGACAGGCGAACCGCAACCGGTCAGTAAACAGGCTGGCGATAAAGTCAGCGCTGGCACCATCAACCAGCAAGGCAGTTTCAGCATGCAGGCGCAGCGCATAGGAAAAGATACTTTGCTGGCCAGCATCATCAACCTGGTGAATCAGGCGGGGCGTTCGCGCGCACCGATACAAAAGCTGGCTGACCAGGTATCTGGCTGGTTTGTGCCTGGGGTGATTGCTGCAGCCATACTGGCATTCACCGTATGGGCTATCTGGGGGCCGACACCCGCACTGGTCAATGGTTTGATGGCGGCAGTATCGGTATTGATTATTGCCTGCCCTTGCGCGTTGGGCCTGGCGACACCCATATCAGTGACGGTGGGTATAGGCCGCGGTGCCCGTGACGGAGTCTTGATCAAGGATGCCGAGGCACTGGAGAGATTGGAAAAAATCGATACCCTGCTGATAGACAAGACTGGCACGCTGACCGAAGGCAAGCCGACATTGCAAAACTTTAGCGTTGTCGCTGGCGAGTCTGAAGCTGATTTGCTGGCCTTGGCCATGGCCCTGGAGCGACGCAGCGAACATCCGGTTGCCCAGGCCATCGTCAGCTATGCAGAATCACATGGCAGCAAAGCGGCAGGCGTCAGCAATTTCACTGCCATTACCGGCAAAGGTGTCAGTGCCAGCCAGGATGGCAAAGAAGTCTTGCTGGGCAATCCGGCGCTATTGAAAGAGCATGCGGTAGACATTACGGGCTTTGCCCTACAGGTCAAGGACTTGCAGACGCTGGGCCATACCGTCATGCTGATGGCAGTCAATCAAAAAGCCGTGGCCTTGCTGAGCGTGGCAGACAAGATCAAGAGCAGCAGCAAGGAAGCCATAGCGCAATTGCAACAACAGGGTATGCAGGTCGTCGTCCTGACCGGGGACAATGCGATCACGGCACAAGCGGTGGCAAAGCAGTTGGGCCTGAATGATGTGCGCGCCGATTTGCTGCCAGCAGACAAGTTCCGCATCGTGCAGGAATTGCAGGCACAAGGACGAGTAGTTGCCATGGCAGGTGATGGCATCAATGATGCACCGGCACTGGCGCAGGCCGATGTCGGTATCGCCATGGGCAGTGGCACCGATGTCGCCATGCACAGTGCCCATGTAGTACTGGTGAAGGGGGACTTGCGCGGCATAGTCAAGGCACGATCCCTGAGCAAGCAGGCCATGAAGAATATACGGCAAAACCTGTTTTTTGCCTTTGCCTATAATTTTGTGGGCGTGCCTGTCGCAGCCGGTCTCTTGTATCCGTGGTTTGGAATTTTGCTCAGCCCCATGATTGCCAGCGCAGCGATGAGTTTGAGTTCAGTCTCAGTGATCAGTAATGCGCTGCGTTTGCGGCATGCCAAACTATAGTATGTGCTAGTCAGGAACAGGTAAAATAGGCGCCTGTTTCTGCACCGCCTTTTTAACAAGAAGAATTATGCGCATTTCCTCCGTGCTTATCTGTCTCATCACCTTGCTCACCCTAGCTGCTCACGCTACTGACAAAAATAAGCAATCCGCCAGAAAGGCTCCCGAAAAAAAACTCAATGTCAGTGTCAGTGTCTACGCTGCTGGCGATATCGCTGAATGCAAAAAAAAACCTGCGAAAGAAAGCATGGCCGCAAGGACGGCAGAACTGATCGCTGCCGGCCTCGACAAGGACAGCACAGCCAGGGCCATTACCCTGGGTGACAATACTTACCCCATAGGCAGCCCTGAAGAATTCAGCAGATGTTATGAGCCTACCTGGGGGCGTTTCAAGGACAAGACCCTGCCTGCGCCAGGCAATCATGAATATGGCATGCCCAAGGCGCTGGGCTATTACAATTATTTTGGTGAACTGGCAGGCCCCGACAGACGCGGCTACTATGCGACGCGTTTGGGCAAATGGCTGGTCCTGTCACTCAATAGCAACCTCGACGAGACCCAGATGGAAGTCCAGTTGAGCTGGTTGAAAGAGGAATTGGCGGCCAACAAACTAAAATGCACGCTGGCCTTCTGGCATCATCCTGCCTATAGCTCGGGTGGACATGGGAATAATAAAAACATGCAAGATGTATGGAAGATCTTGAGTGCAGCCAAAGCCGATATCGTGCTGAGTGCCCACGATCACAATTACGAGCGCTTTGCCCCACTCGATGCAAACGGAGACAGGGACGATAAAAATGGCATACGCAGTTTTATCGTCGGCACCGGTGGCGCCAAACTGACCCCCATGTTTATCGCCAAGGGGGTAACAGAAATACGCGACAATTCCACGCATGGTGTATTGAAACTGAGCTTGCATGAGAAGTCCTACGAATGGGAATTTATGCCTGTCCCGGGGCAAAGCTTCAGCGACAAAGGCCAGGCTGCCTGTCATTGATACTCACCGCCAGCGCCAGCTTACAGGGGACGTAATTTAGGCAAGCCATCCGCTGCTTTATCTCCGTCTGCGACTATCTGCTCCAGCAAAGCGCGCATGGCTTTGACTTTGCCTGCGCCGAGCAGCTCACTTAAGCGGCTTTCAAACTCTTGATGAAATGCATGGGCCACGTCCATCAAGGCCAGTGCGCGCGGTGTCAGGTGCAGCAGGCGTACTCGCGCATCATGCGCGTCATCCTCACGCTGGACATAGGCTTTCAACACCATGTCATTAATGATCTTCAGCGCACCTTGTGGCGTCATTGCCAGGCTGTCTGCGACTTGCTTCAGGTTTTGTGGATTATTTTTCAGCAAACGAAAAACATAGCCAAAAGAGCTTCCTATATCGGCATATCCCTGTTGCGCCAGATGCTGGTGTAATTGCTCTTTAAAACTGCCAAAAGCCAGATTCAGCAGCACTCCCAGGTCAGTATTTTCTTGCATGGTAATTTAATTCACCTTAACTTATAATCTTCGGTGAATTATATCACGAGAGAAGATTATGAATCTGATCGAAGCATCATCCGCCAAAATTTTTACCATGCATGACGCCACGTTTACCGGCCTTGCCTCACCCAGCCGTGGCTCTCAGGAAAATTCAGCCTGGATGGTTGAATTGAGTTCCAGCAAACCCGGCACCCCTCATGAACTGACACGAGAAGAGATATTTATCTGTCTAGCAGGTTCTGCCGCAGTGAGCATGGGAGAAGAACATCGCAGCCTGAGTGCCGGGGCCTGCCTGATCGTACCGGCGCATACGCGATTCTCTCTCCGCAAGACCAGTGAAGAGAATTTCCGTGCCGTAGCGATATTGCCCGTGGGTACAGAGGCAATACTGGAGAATGGCCAGGCTTTCGTACCTCCGTGGGCGCTCTGATGCGTCGCCATATACAAAACATATTAGCTTGATAATATCAAGTGCATCCGGGATATGAATTGAATGATACCGCCCATATCAAATTCAGATAATGATCCCGGATTTTTTTGCACTATACTCAAGTACGGCCCAACGACTTGATGGCATTGCTGCGTCATTCGTGATTTCCCGCGCCCGCCAGGCGCATACTGGAGTCGTCATGCATATAGAAGAAACCCTCAGGCTGGATTTCAAGGACGTTTTGATACGTCCCAAGCGTTCCACCCTCACCTCCCGCTCCCAGGTTAATCTGGAACGCGAATTCGTTTTCCATCATTCCCGCAAGACTTATCACGGCATTCCCATTATTGCTGCCAATATGGATTCCACTGGCACCATGGAAATGGCCGCCGCACTGGATGCGCACCAATTATCCGTCGCCTTGCACAAGCACTATGATGAGGACGCGCTGGTCGAGTATTTTTCTGCCTTGCAAAAGAAATCAACTGCCTTCTATTCCATGGGTATCACCCGGTCTGATTTTGAGAAATTCTCGGCTGTCATGGCGCGTGCGCAAAATGCAATCGAATATGTCTGTATCGATGTGGCCAATGGCTATACCGAGGGCTTTATCAATTTTGTCAAAAAGGTACGTACCACTTACCCGCACCTGACCATCATGGCAGGCAATGTGGTGACTGGCGACATTACTGAGGAACTGATACTGGCCGGTGCTGATATCGTCAAGGTCGGCATAGGCCCTGGCTCGGTTTGCACGACCCGTAAGATGACAGGCGTGGGCTACCCACAATTGTCAGCCGTCATAGAATGTGCGGACGCAGCCCATGGACTGGGTGGCCAGATTTGCGCGGACGGTGGTTGCGTTGTTCCAGGTGATCTGGCCAAGGCCTTTGGCGCAGGCGCTGATTTCATCATGCTGGGTGGCATGCTGGCGGGGCACGATGAATGCGCTGGTGATCTGGTAGAGCGCGATGGGCAGCAATTCAAGCGCTTCTACGGCATGAGCAGCCGGGCTGCCATGGACAAGTATGCTGGCGGTGTCGCCAAATATCGTGCCTCGGAAGGCAAGGAAGTATTGATACCCTATCGTGGTGCAGTTGAAACCACCCTGCAAGACATACTTGGTGGCGTGCGCTCGGCATGCACCTATGTGGGCGCGCACAAGCTCAAGGAACTCACCAAGCGCACGACCTTTATCCGGGTAACCCAGCAATTGAATGAAGTGTTCGGAAAATCCTGAATCTTCTTCTCCATAAAATGTAGTTCAACTTCATCAAGTAAAACCAGCTTCGCGAGAAGTTGGTTTTTTTTCATTTATGATGTGATTTAAACGATTTAATTCATATTTGGCACAATTCCTGCATGGTTTTGTACAAACAAAGTATTTTTGATCCCTGAATTTTCATGATTTCATTCTGTTCTGTGATTTGAATATTGCTATGCAGGTATATCCATGGCAGGATAGCCGTTCGGATTTGTGAAAATTTTCGCAGCAGCGAACAAATTGGCAATGCACCAAAATAATGCAGGTTTGCACTGTTTTATGGCGCCTTGATAATTTCGCAGGGTATAGCAGCTTGCTTCGTTTAACTTTAACTTTAGCTTTAAAACGGTTTTTTGCCTGGAGTGATATGAAAACGGTAGTCCTTAACAAAACAGCGAAATTCTCAGCGCTGACATTCAGTCTGCTATCCAGTGCCATGCTGATGACAGCATGCCAAAAAAGTCCTGCACCGGAAGCCGTCGCCAGCGTCCCGGATGCGCCGGCCTCGAATGCAGCCATGCCGACTGGCCTGGTGAAAAACCCGGTGAAACACTCAGATACCGCAGACGTGACCAAGTGGATGGATATGGCATCCAACAAGACTGCAGCCCAGATAGCCAAGGAAGAAAAACTGGCAAAAGACGCGAAAGAAGCCAAGGAAGCAAAAGACGCTAAAGACGCCAAGGATGCAAAACTGGCAGCAGAAGCCAAGGCCCTGGCAGCCAAAACCAAGGAAGCGCCTAAAGTTGCCTCTGCCACGGCAGTTGCTCCTGCACCTGTACCAGTGCCAGTACCAAAACCGGTAGAAGTACCACCACCGGTAGTTGCTGCGGCTCCAAAGCCAGCGCCAGCCCCTGCTCCGGTAGAAAACTTGACACTGAAAGTCGTCTCCAGCGTACAACCTAAATACCCGAGCACGGCTGTCCGTGCTGGCGTCACGTCTGGCGTGGTCAGTGCACGCGTGCATATAGATACAGATGGCAAGGTTTCGCAAGTGGATATCGTCAAAGCCAATCCACCCAAGCATTTTGACAAGGAAGTGATCGCAGCAGCGTCACAATGGAAATATGCACCGATTTCCAAACCGCTGACAACCATGCTGGAATTTAATTTCAAGCTGGATAACTAAACAATAAAAACGATCAGGGGCAGTCTGATTTTGTATCAGACTGCCCCTTTTTTATTGCGCTGAATATTGTTTATCCCAGACGTAAAGCCGGACGCTGCTCCTGATTGGCGGCTTTTGCTTTCTTGAACTGAACAGCCTTGCTGGCAGCCCCCGCTTCTCCCATACCTGTCACCTTGAATACACCTACCACCTGATGCAAATTATCAGCTTGCTCCAGCAAGCTTTGCGCCGCTGCGGCGGCTTCTTCCACCAATGCGGCATTATGCTGGGTCACCTGATCCATCTGGGTGATCGCCACATTCACCTGCTCTATACCACGGCTTTGCTCGCTACCTGCCGCCGCAATTTCACTCATGATGTCGGCCACCTGTTTAACGGATGTCATGATCTGGCCCATGGTGGCACCTGTTTCATCGACCAAAGCAGAACCGGCATCGACCTTGGACACTGAATCATCGATGAGTTGTTTAATTTCCTTGGCAGCGCTGGCAGATCTTTGCGCCAGATTACGTACTTCAGAGGCAACCACGGCAAAGCCGCGCCCCTGCTCACCCGCCCTGGCGGCTTCGACTGCCGCATTCAATGCCAGGATATTGGTCTGAAAAGCAATACCATCAATAACACCTATGATGTCGACGATTTTGCGAGAGCTATCCTTGATCGCCCCCATAGTACTCACCATTTGCCCGACCACATTACCACCCTTGCTGGCAAAATCAGAAGAAGACATGACGAGCTGATTGGCCTGTGCCGCGCTGGCAGCATTGTGTTGCACGGTGGAAGTCAACTCTTCCATCGATGAGGCGGTTTCTTCCAGTGAGCTGGCCTGGTTTTCAGTACGCTCTGACAAGTCCATGTTGCCAGTGGCAATCTCGTTCGAGGCTGTGAAGATGGTGTCGGTGCTGGTCCTGACCTGGCTGACGATGTTGATCAGGCTCTGGTTCATATTCGACAAGGCTTGCAGCAATTCACCCGCTTCATCTTTGGAGCTGATCTTGATATCCTGGCGCAAATCTCCAGCCGCAATATTATTCGCAATCTCGACTGCATAGTTCAAAGGCCGGGAGATGCCTCGCACCAGCCAAATGCCCATGGCGGAAGCAAACAAGACTGACAAGATGATGAAGACAGCAGCAAAAACCTGGAAGCTGCGAAAGAAACTCTGGGAAGAGTCATACTCGGATTTACCCACATTCAATTGCAATTGTATGAGTCCGTCCATGGCTTCTTTCATCCCCACAAACAAGGGCTCGACTTTGCTATGAAATAACTTCGACGCAGCATCGATTTCTTTATTCTTTAGCGCGGCCAAAATCGGATTCAAACCCTCATCAAGGAATTGTTTTCGCCTGGTCGCAAACTGATCTGCCAGTACCTTTTCTTCCGGTGTCAGATATGTCGCCATGTATTCTGCCCAGACCTTGCTGGCTTCAGCCTTGCCCGCTTCGACCGCAGCGATGTGTGCGGGGATTTTTTCCTGGTCGTCGGTCATGGACTTGGCAACGATGACTTGATTTCTCATGATGAGGCGTATGACAGCGTCAAGTTGGCCTAGCGCCACCAGCCTGTCGTCATACACGGTTTTTAGAGAATTGTTGCTGGCATTGAGACTCAGATACCCGGCAGACCCTATGGACAAGACCAGCAAACTCAATAAAATAAAACTGAAAATGAGCTTGGTCTTGATGCGTATATCCTGAAACATAAAGCCTCCATAAACTTCGGATGAAACCTGGCTAGCCGAGACAAGTGTATTTCACTTTTGCATGAGCCCTGATATTCGGACAATACTGGCAATCAAGGCAGCATGAGTGGAAAGCGGATCAGGCTGGGCTAATCCGTGATTTGACTTTAAATGCTAAACGGCAATAACTCAAGGCCGGGCGAATAATTCCGCCGGGCTTAGGTTATTTTCCCCACAAAGTATAAAAGATTGTTTCCAGACAAAAATACTTCTATGCATACGCAAAAATTGCGAGAAATATGCGAAGAATTATGGAGTTTGATTTTCGGTATCCTGTGCCGCCAGCTTGCGCAGCACCTGGGCGGCAGCCATCAGGCCAAAGGACGCCGTGACGACGATGGAGGACCCGAAACCGGCGCAGTTCAAGCCTGTTATGCCATTAAGAGCAGCACCAGTCTCAGCACCGACTTCGCAGACTTCGGCAGTTTCTGGCGTGCTTAATGCTTCCATGGAAAACACGGCATCAATCCCAAATTTACTTTTTGCGCCGCGCGGGAAGCCATGGTTTTGTCGCAATCGCTTGCGCACCAGTGCCAGCAGAGGTTCTTGCTCGGTGCGTGAGAGATCACGTATTTCTATCTTGCCCGGATCAGTTTGCCCGCCTGCAGCACCTATGGTGATGAGGGGGATGGCATGCTGACGGCAATAAGCAATCAGGGCGGTCTTGGCTTTGACATTGTCGATAGCGTCAATCACATAGTCAAAACCGGGCTGGCCCAGCATGGCATCAAGATTGTCTGGCGTCACAAAGTCTTCTACTTGGTTGACTTTGCAATAAGGATTGATGAGTGCAATACGTTCAGCCAGTGCCGTGACCTTGGCTTTGCCTACAGTGTCGGTATTGGCCTGTATCTGGCGATTGATATTTGATTCGGCCACATTGTCGAGATCTATCATGCTGATCTGTCCTATCGCACTGCGGGCCAGTGCTTCTACTACCCAGGAGCCGACGCCACCTACGCCGATGACACAGACGTGCGCACCCTTGAAACGCTCCAGTGCAGCTGCACCATATAAACGGGCGATGCCACCAAAACGGCGGTCAAAATCGATATCGACTACTTCTTGCATAAGAAAATTGTGCCCGCAGGCTGTACATGAATAAGCAGGCGCTATTTTACTTGATGCAGCGTCAGACTGAATTTTAACGGCCAATTTGACGCTGCAAATCAGAAAACAGGGAAAATACCCAGGGTCGCGTCGCCATCAACAAGGCCACGCCCTGTCGTTGCTCAGATGACAGACTGGCATCAATATCAGCCAACTCATTGAACTCGGTCAGCAAGCGCCCCATTTTTCTTTGCAGGACAGCAATCGAAGCAGTACTGAGTTCGCGGGTTTCAAAGCGCAAGACTGCCTGCTCATTCTCAAAATCACTTTGCAAGAATTCTTCCATGACCTGGGCCTGGTATTTTTTGCGTATAGGGCCGTCTGCGCGCCATTGCAGAGTGGTATGGGTCAGTAATTTGATACGGTTTTGGGGATGCAGTTCGATCAACTCCAGTCTCTCCAGGCCCATCAATAACTGCAAAAGTTCAGTTTCTACAATATCAAATTTCTTGGAAATCTCTTTGACTTGCCATTGATTGAGCAAGAGATAAAACACGCCCAACAGCTTGGGTTGATCTGCCAGCGTTTGCTCTTGCTTCTCCGACAGCTCGGCCTTTAATTCTTGCTGCCCACGCGCCAATCGGGCCAGTTCCAGGAAATCCAGTTCCAGTAACTGGCATATCGCTTCCAGCCTGCGCACGGTAAATGTCGATTCCGAAAACAGGCGTTTCACACTGGCTTCGCTGATTTGCAAATGCGCCGCCAGTTGTGCATAGGTCAGACCCTTTTGTTTCAAGTGCTTTTTCAGGGCTGTCGTAATTTGCTGGGTCAGGTTCATGTAGCCCTTAATGTTTACATTGGTTTACGTTGGATTATGCTGGTCTATGCTGAAAGATAAATGACGTTGAGTATTAAAATATAATACTAATTTTTATTAGATTGTATATCAATACCTTAAATAACAAAATGCAGTCTTCAGCCACCAGGAGAAAACTGCATGTCTACACAACACCCCTCACCCATTGTCAACGATATTCATTCCGCCATGAACCTCACCAGTGTGAGCAAAATAGTCGAAGTACGCGATCTTGCCCATCTTGCGGCAACTCTGGCTGAGGCAAGAAGTAGTGGCAAAAAAGTCGCCATCAGTGCTGGCCGCCACGCCATGGGTGGGCAGCAGTTTGCCCAGGATGCCGTCTTGCTGGATATGCGTTGCATGGACAAAGTATTGGCCTTCGACCGCAGCTTGGGCATAATCACGGTCGAAGCTGGCATACAGTGGCCCGCCCTGATCGACTATCTGGAGGCGGCGCAAAAAGACGGCCTGAGACAATGGAGCATACGGCAGAAACAAACGGGGGCAGACAATCTCAGTCTAGGAGGCTGCCTGTCGGCCAATGTGCATGGACGTGGCTTGCAAATGTGCCCTTTCATCGATGATGTAGAGAGCTTTAGCCTGCTGGATGCTCAGGGCAGATTACAGCATTGCAGCCGTGACAACAATAGCCACTTATTCAGGCTTGCCATCGGTGGCTATGGCATGTTTGGCATCATCACCAAAGTCAGCCTGCGTCTGGGTATCCGACAAAAAATGCGGCGCGATGTCAGCATGATCTCACTGGAGGATTTGATGCCTGCGTTTGCGCAGCGTATTGCAACTGGCTATGCCTACGGTGATTTTCAATTTGCGATAGACCCGGCCAGCCCCGACTTTTTGCAGCGCGGCGTATTTTCCTGTTATTGCCCGGTAGCTGACTCCAGCAGCATACGGGAAGAGCATGCCCTTAGCGATGAGCAATGGCAGCAATTGCTGGTACTCGCCCATGTAGACAAGAGCAGCGCCTTTGAATGCTATGCCCGACACTATATGAGCAGCTCTGGCCAGATTTACTGGAGTGACAGGCTGCAACAAACCACTTATCTGGACGGTTATCACAACAAGATAGACAGCCTGCTTGGGCATCACGGCTCGGAAATGATAGGCGAATTATATGTGCCCAGAGCCGAGCTGCAGGCCTTCATGCGTGATGCGGCTCTGGATTTCCGCCAGCATGGTGTTGACCTCATTTACGGCACGGTGCGTTTGATAAAAGCAGATACAGAAAGCTTCCTGCCCTGGGCCAGGCAAGATTATGCCTGCGTCATCTTTAATCTGCATACGGAACATAGTGAAAGCGGCATGGCAGCCACGGCAGCAGCTTTCGGCAGGCTCATCAATTTAGCGATACTAAGGGATGGTAGCTTTTACCTGACTTATGGGCGTTATGCCACAGCAAAACAAACCCGCCATTGCTATCCCAATTTTGGAAATTTCCTGACTTATAAACGCCGTTTTGACCCAGAATTACTATTCCAAAGTACCTGGTTCCAGCACCATGCAGCCATGTTTGCATCATCACTGGAGCAGGCAGCATGAGGGCTGAGCAAGCCAGCAACACCGCCCTGGTCGTTGCCGCTGGCGTGCAAATACTGGCGCGTGATCCAGGCTATCTGAGCCTGGTACCCGGTCCCATGGCCGCACATGGGCAGCGCTTGTTACGGGCCAGCCACCCGCGCTTGTCGAGGCTGATTAACCGTCACTGGTTCCGTATGCTGGCCTATGCGGCAGAACAAATGACCCTGCCTGGCATCTTGCAACACTATATCTTGCGCAAAATAGTCATCAGGGATTATGTCGCGCAAGCCATATCAGCAGGTGCGCGCCAGATCATCTTGACCGGGGCAGGCTACGATAGCCTGTGCATGGAACTGGCGGCACAATATCCAGACTTGAACTTGATAGAAATCGATCATCCGGCAACACAAGCTGTGAAGCGTGCCGCGACAGGTATGTCAGATGCAAATCGTATCCACTATATTGCTGCTGAACTAGGCAAGCATTCCCTGAGAGAAGTATTAAGTAAATGCCCATACTTTGATGCAAATTTAAAGACCCTGTTCATTGCAGAAGGCTTGCTGATGTATTTAACGATCAACGATGTTGCCCGGCTATTGCAGCAAATGCGGTCGGTTGCAGTCGATACCTCCTTGATTTTTACCTGGATGGAAATCCAGTCAAATGGTAAACCCAATTTTCGACCTGCCAGCAAGATCATTGATTTCTTCCTCAAGAAGAAATCCGAGCCATTTTTATCGGGCATGGCGCAAGAGCAAGTCTCAAATTTTTTGCAACAACATGGCTATTGTCTGCAGGACATGAAAGAAAGTGCTGAAGTCGCCCAGCAAGCGTACAAGATCAAACCTGTGGCTGGTGAATATATTTGTTTCGTCGAAAATCAGCAGGTCTGAATTTGATATGACGCAAGCACGGGCAGGCTGACTATTGCATAATAGGCATATCAACCCATGCAAAGTGAAAATGAATACCTTATTCGATACTGCCCCAGGCTTTGACCAACCAATAGCCGTACTCAAGCATTGCCATGACCGCATACGCAAGCAATTGGCGACGATGAGCAAGCTACTGGATCACTTGCCAAATCATGGTGCCGACAAGGATGCCCAGCAGGCTGCACAGTCTGTTTTGAATTATTTTGTCAAAGCAGCCCCTTTGCATCATGAAGATGAAGAAATCAATCTATTGCCTGAACTGCAAATGACTGCCAAGGACGAAGATGCTGCGCTACTGGCCGGCCTCTTGCCCAAGATTCTTAGCCAGCATGAAGACATGGCAGCGCAATGGCTACAACTGGAAAAGCAGCTAAGTGCCATTGCTACAGCAAGTGCGGCGTCCTTGTCTGCAAGCGAAGTACTGGACTTTCAAGCACTGTATAGCGAACATATGCAGATAGAAGAAACACAAATCGCTCCCATGGCAAAACGCCTGTTTTCTGAAGCACAGATGGCAGCGCTGGGCGCAGCGATGAAAACCAGACGCGGCATCACTGCTTAAAACATAGCAAAGTTTTCAATACTTCATCAAGGAAAATCATGTCCGTAGCTGATATCCGTACCGACTACAAAAAAGCCAGCCTGGCTGAATCTGATGTAAACAGCGATCCCTATAGCCAGTTTGCCAACTGGTTTGAGCAGGCTTTGAAAGCCGATGTGCCAGAACCAAATGCCATGGCCCTGTCCACCGTCGATACTGCAGGTCGTCCCAGCTCACGCATCGTCCTCATCAAGGAGTTCGATGCACGCGGTTTTTCCTGGTTCACCAATTACGATAGCGCTAAAGGCCAGGATCTGGAAAGCAATCCCCATGCTGCTCTCCTGTTTTTCTGGATACCGCTGGAAAGACAGGTCCGCATAGAAGGTCGCATAGAAAAACTCAGCGATGCTGAAAATGATGCTTACTTCAACAGTCGCCCTTTAGGCAGCCGCCAGAGTGCCCTGGCATCGCAACAGAGCCAACCCATTGCTGACCGTGCCGTACTGGAGCAACAACTGGCTGCCGTCGTGGCAGAATTTGGCAATCACCCACCGCGCCCTGCCCATTGGGGTGGGTATAGACTAGTGCCAGAACGTCTGGAATTCTGGCAAGGCCGCAGTTCGCGCCTGCATGATCGCATCATCTACACCAGGACTGAAGATGGCTTGTGGGAAATTTCTCGCCTGCAACCTTAATCCCTGCAGCAGCTCTGGCTACCGTCGCCCCAAAACACTGGCAAGGCGATAGCCAGCAAGCCAATTTGGCATGGTGGTTTACAGACCGTGTTATTCTCGGTGTTTTTATCCACACACCGAAGTCCATGCCTAAGAAAAAGATCTTGTTATTAAGCGTTTCCGCTGGTGCAGGTCACAAGCGTGCCGCCGAAGCCATACAGGCTACCGCCGTGCAGCATGCTACCGATACTGAAGTCTTGCATCTGGACGTGATGGATTTTGTCACAGCGGGTTTCCGTAAAATCTATACCGACTTCTATATCAAGCTGGTCAACAAAGCGCCGACCTTGTGGGGTTATCTCTATCATGCCAGCAATGAAGCGCAGTCTGACAGCACCATGGAAAAACTCAGGCGCGGCATAGAGCGATTAAGTTCCCGCCCTTTGCTGCAAGCCATTGCCGACTTTGCCCCAGATGTCATCGTCTGCACCCACTTCCTGCCAGCCGAAATGCTGTCCCGCCTGTTGCGCAAGGAAAGACTGCATTGCCCGGTCTGGGTACAGGTCACCGATTTTGATTTACACAGGATGTGGGTGCATGAACACATGGCCGGTTATTTTGCTGCCAGCGAAGAAGTGGCTGACCGCATGCGTATCAATGGTATCGCCGCTGACCATGTTCATGTCACGGGTATTCCTATCATGCCAGCCTTTACACAAGACCTGGACAGGAAAACCTGTGCTGCTGAATTTGGGCTAGACCCGGCTTTGCAAACCTTCATGCTCATGGGAGGTGGTGCTGGCCTGGGTGGGCTCGATGAAGTAGCCGAGCGCCTGTTGTCATTGCCTGGCAATTTCCAGCTCATCGTACTGGCGGGTAAAAATGCACCTGCCTTGCAAGCCCTGCAAAAACTGGCACTACGCTATCCGGGCCGCTTACTGCCGCAAGGTTTCACCGACAAAGTCGAGCGCCTGATGGCCTGCGCTGATCTGGTGATTACCAAACCGGGCGGACTGACAACCTCCGAATGCCTAGCCATGGGCTTGCCCATGATAGTCAACTCACCTATTCCAGGTCAGGAAGAACGCAATGCCGACTTTTTACTGGAACAAGGCGTGGCCCTGAAAGCCTATGATGACATCAGCCTGGCTTATCGCCTGAACTACCTGTTGCAACATCCCGATAAATTGCGCGACATGCATGTCAAAGCACAGGCCCTGGGCCGCCCACAGGCAGCCAGGGATGTTTTACAAACCATACTGAGTAAAGCAGTTTGAGGTCTGGTTTGATGATGAAACCTGCAAATTCACTCCTGTCTTTTTTACTCTGCCTTGCTTTTGCCTGTGTGCTTGCGCTATTTTTTGCCCAGGTAGAAATCCAGATAGAAGGCAGCGCTGGCTGGGCAGCCAATTTGCCGACCTGGCGCATAGAAAAGCACTGGCTGCTGGATATCTTCTGGGGTGGCCGCGCCATGACGGGTTACCATGCCTGGGTTTTCCCTTTCATCAGCCTGTTTTTTCATTTCCCCTTTGCCATGATGCAGCAGTGGAGCTTGAAGCTGGAATGCCGTGCCATCGCCAGCATCATGAGTTTTTGGGTAGTCGAGGACTTTTTATGGTTTGTCATCAACCCCGCCTATGGTATCTCACGCTTCAACGCTCATGATGTCCCCTGGCATATCCACTGGTTGCTGGGCGTACCTACCGATTATTGGGTGGGATTTATTGGTGCCACTTTTCTCTATATTTATTCGTATAAACAACATGCTCAACAAGATCAAGAAAATACCAAATAAGTATGCCAACAATGTCCTGATGACATTGACTTGTGCTGCCTTGCTATTGGCCCTGCCTGCCTCCTATGCGCAAGACGGCCGTCCGGCCGAATGGGCTACCCCCGTAGCCGAAGCGAAAAACCTGTATCGCGTCAATCAGGACTTCTACCGCAGCGCCCAATTGGAAAGCAAGGATGCCGCCTTGCTGAAGTCTCTGGGTATCAAGACCATAGTCAGTTTGCGCTCCTTTCATTCGGATGACAGTTTGTTCAAAGATAGTGGCATCAAGCTGCAGCGCATAGGCATCAATACCTGGAATATCAACGATGCAAATGTCATCACTGCCCTGCGTGCCATCAAGGTAGCAGAAAAAGATGGCCCGGTACTTTTGCATTGCATGCATGGCGCTGACCGCACCGGCCTGGTAACAGCCATGTACAGAATCCTCAATCAAGCCTGGACCAAAGAAAAAGCCCTGGAAGAATTGATGCAGGGTGGCTATGGTTATCACAGCATGTGGAAGAATATTCCTGAATATTTGAAAAAAGTGGACATAGAAAAAATACGCGAAGGTGTGAATAAACCATGAAACATATTGCTTTTTTACTTGGCCTGGCGTTTAGCTTGCCATTTGCTGCCAGTGTGCAGGCAGCACAACTGGATGCCAGCAAATTCAGTGAGGCCGAGGTCCAACTCATTGACCTGACTAAGCCAGACAGCAGCGGCAAGACTTTTGCCGCAGGCACAATACTCAATGCCCCGGTCGCCAAAGTATGCGCAACGATACAGGCTTATGAAGAGTATCCCAGCTTCATGCCAAATACTGCCAAAGCCAAAGTCACGCGCCAGCCGGATGAGTCTGCCCTGGTGGATTTCACCCTGAATTTGCCGCTCGGCAAAGTCAAGAAATACCGCCTGAAAATGACGCCTAAAGCCAGCGCCACGACCTGTAACCTGAGCTGGAAACTGCAGCCATGGGAAGGTTTGAAACAAGAAGAAACTATCGCAGATACTGCAGGCCACTGGGACTTGACAGCAGTGGCTGGCAACCCCAACAAGACTGTCGTCAAGTATCAAGTGTTTACTGATCCTGGCCCTGTGCCCATGGGGCTGGGCTGGATCGTTGATAGTATGAGCAAGGATAGCATCCCGAAAATGATGGATGCACTCAGGAACAAACTGCGCTGAACCTGGCAACTAAAGCAGAAGGGGGAGATCAATGATCTCCCCCTTCTGCTTTAGTATGCACTTATTACTTGTCCTCCACGGTATAAGCTGCCTTGGGATCTACTGTTGCAGGGTCCCCTTGTTTTTCAGGGATTTTAAAACCGGCATAAGTACCCGCACTCATACCCAGCAAGGACAGGATATTGCTGTCCAGGTTAGGCATATTAAAATGCTGCACCACATAGATCAGGAACAGGAAGCCGATCAAGACATTGAATACCAGCATTTGAAAGCGATGCAAGGTCAAACCTTGCGAATCGCTGAGAATATCATAGAAGAAACCCTTGCTTTCGCCTGGCTGATCTGGCTTGCTGGTATCTACGCCAGCAGCAGTCAGGTAAGTGGCACTGCCTATGCCAAGCAAGCCCAAAGCCTGTGCAGAAATCGTAGGTATGCCCTCTGCAACTATGCATAGCCAGATGTAAGAGGCCAGCACAATAAAGAACCACCATGCCATTTGTACCCGCGCCATACTATAAGTACGCTGCCCTACTGCGCTGGAGTTACTGTCACGCAGCAAGCCAGACTCTCGCCCAAGTCGAAACAGGGCATAGCCAACGACTGCAATAAATCCAAAGCCCAAAATAATATGGGCTGGTTTGAGCATTTGAAAATGCACGGAACCCGTCACCAGGACAGGGCCGACACCTGCTTTTTTAATACTGACATTGAAAGGCAGATCACGGTGGTAATCGTGACGCAATTCTTGCCAGGGTGACCCTAGCAAGGCTTCTCTTTCAGATAAAAAGCTGCCTGAATCAGTTTGTGGCATTTTAAAGACCAGCTTGTTCATAGCGGGGTCAGGGTCGCAATCAGTCAACTTCCTTAGGCTGAGTACCCCATTGATACGCAATTCAACCAGAGGGAGCATATCGCTGGTGGGCAAAGTGTCGCATATATTAGGGGCGGCAATGGTAATTGACTCACCGCTCAAATCCACCTCTTTCGTCGGCGATGTTACGGGCAAAGTCTTGGGCTCATTGGCCAGCACCAAGCTGGAACACAAGGCCAGCGCGCAAAACAGCAATTTTTTCATGGTCAGCGACATTTTCTCTCCTTCAGTTTGGCATTGGGGTTACAAACAAGGCGCGCTCGGCTGCGCGGCGCGTGACCAGGCCCTGCAAGGTTTTTCCTCCAGCCTGGGTCCAGCGGCCAAACTGGTCAGCCGCCCCGGCCCTGTCATTGGCATTGAGTTTTCTCAATAAAGTGGAGCTACGTAAATTGCCTATGCCCAGATTAAAAGTAAAGCTGGTCAGCGCCCCGAACTCATTGTCATTCAAAGACACTGTCACGACTGACAAGACATCCCTGCCAGCATTCATCAAGTCTGACTGCAACAAACCGCTAGCCTGCGCCAGGCTAATGCCATTTGGGTAAAGGGCCTTGACTTGCGGGCTGTCGGCTTCTCCTTTCATGAACCGCCCCTGATAAGTAATAGCATGGCCCCAGCCTATGGTCCAAATATTGACAGGGTCAAGATAAGGGTCAATATTGCCGGTGGCTGGATTACCGTCAGGTATACCTTCAAACCGCTTGACCAGATCGACTGTCGCCGGATTCACGTCACGAAGTGCCATTTCTCTCTCCCTGTTATTGGCATGGGTGGGGCATGCAAGTATGAAAAATCCAGAGAAGACTGCATCCTCAGAGCAATATTCGCAGGCAAACACTTGACACGCTGGTAGCTGCAAAGAGGATAGTATCAAATAAATATGACTTTTTTATAACTCTGTGACTATTATTCACCTGGACTGTGGCGAGTAAGCTATTTTGGTGGGATGTGTGCAGATAGAAGTCATGTTGACAGGCGAAGTGAGGGGTGGAATCCACAACACGCCACAGACGCGCGCACCAAAATGCCTGGGCACTTTGGTGCGGGGCAAGAGCAGACTAGGTAATCAGTTTGCTGGCAAACATCTTCCTGGCTTTGGCAACTTTAGGTGCCACCACGAAGGAACAATAGCCTTGCTCTGGATGTTGGCGGAAATAATTCTGGTGATATTCTTCCGCAATATAAAACATGGGAGCCTGACTGACTTCAGTGACGATGGCATCATCCCAGACCATGGCCATTTCCTTGACGACTTGTTGTGCCAGGGCTTGCTGCTGTGTGTCGTGAAAAAAAATGACAGAGCGATATTGCGTGCCTACATCATTGCCTTGACGATTCAAAGTCGTAGGATCATGGATGGTGAAGAAAATTTCCAGTAAATCCCTGTAGCCAACGATGGCAGGATCAAAAGTCAGTCGCACCACTTCTGCATGCCCGGTTTTGCCGGTGCAGATTTGCTCATAGCTGGGTTGATGGACACTACCACCGGCATAACCGGATTCAACTTTCAATACCCCACGAATTTGCTGGAATACAGCTTCAGTACACCAAAAACAGCCGCCTCCCAGGGTGGCAAATTCAGTCGATGTCGTGCTCATGGTTTTCTCCTTGTTTATACAGTAGCTTAGTCTGTATAGAGATCATTTTCTTACATTTATGAAATCTTTGCCTGGGACTTAACAGACTTCTTGTAAGTAAATGAAACCTGGCGGCATCTGACGGCGTCAAAGCACCGTGGTCAACTCTTCCCGCTCTGCTGCCAGCTCTATCTCTGCCAAAAAACGTGTGCTATCCCGATAGGCGACACTATGATTCAAGCGTTGATATTGTCCCCGGATTTCCAATACAAAACTGGGAAAACCCTGAGCGCCGACCCGGTGCAATAATTGATGGGCTGCCCCGGCCTGTGCTGGTAAATGTGCTTGCGCTCTGACATAACTTTCATTGAAAGCCACAGCGTTCAAACCCAATCCGGCAGCCAACTGGTTCAACACATAAACATCACTGATATCTGCCGCATCAACATAATGCGCATGCTGAATTCTCTCCAGCATGCGCAAAGCCGCCAGACCTGATGCATCTGCCTGGCTCATAACGGCAGCAGCTGATGGTACCGAGTAATACTTCAACTCATCTATCTTCCTGACCCTATCCAGATACGTCTGGCCAAAAGCCACGCCCGACAAAGTAGCAATATGCTGGTCAGCAGCAATAATGTGTTCGCGATAGCTGGGCGGGATGACATTCGGCTGGGCAAATAGCAAACCCGGATGAAACACCAGCGGCAGCTTGTCACCAAAATGCGCCTGCACTTGCTTTAGCAAAGGGCTGGCCGCATAGCACCAGCCACACAGGGGGTCAAAAATCATATGTAGTTTGATGCTCATGTCTTGCTCCTGTTCTTGAATAATTGCCGCTATTCTAGGCAAGTAACAAGTATAGAAAAAGCGCGTATGATGGAAAGCATCTTTCGACAAAACAGAATAATTACTCTTATATTTTTCGAATAATGCATTTTGATCAACTACGCCGCATGGCCTTGTTTGCCCAGGTAGTGCGCTATGGCTCTTTTTCCGCCGCCAGCCGGGCACTCGATCTGGCAACCTCGGTGCTCAGTACTGCCGTCTCCCAACTGGAAATTGAGCTGGGAGTACGCCTGCTGCACAGGACCACGCGTCGCCTGTCTCTGACCGAGGTTGGGCAAGAGTACTACCAGCAATGCCAGTCCATGCTGGCAGCGGCAGAAGCAGCGCAGGAGTTGATTGCAGAAAGCTCGGGAGAAATCGCTGGCCGCCTGCGTATTTCTGCCGCCTCTGATGTGGCAGAAAACATTATCCTGCCAGCCCTCCATCCACTCACCAGGTCACACCCAAAATTACTACTGGACATACAAGTCGCAGACAATATCGTCGACATGGCAAGCCAGCAAATTGATTTATCCATACGCTCAGGCTGGATGCGCGATTCATCCCTGGTGGCCCGCAAACTCTCTGATTTACACGAAGTCCTGGTCGCTTCGCCTGCTTACCTGAAAAAATCAGGGATACCGCAGAGCCCGGAAGATTTGAGTCTATATCAAATTATTGCCATGACACGCCTTAATGATCCCACCATACTGCCTTTGAAAAATGCAGATGGCCTGCTGGTCAAAGTCAGCTTGACAGCTTCTGCCATGACTGACAGTGTGCGCCTGTTAACCCATATGGCTGTCCAGGGCATGGGTCTGGCACGCTTGCCCAGCTACGCAGTCAGCCAGGATTTGCGCTCTGGCCGACTGATGACGGTGCTGGATAACTGGCAACTGCCAGGAGCCGGCATTTTCGCGGTAACTTTGAAACGTGGTTTGCAACCGCAAAAAGTAAGGGCGGCGATTGAGGCACTGACGCAGTATCTGAATCCAGCTTGAAACAGAACTCATTCTGCCACGATCAAAAACCTGCCAGAACACAGAATTGGTTTCATTACTATTACTTACACTTGGCAAACAGCCAAAATCCTGATCGTCCATCATTTCGTGCTATCTTTTTCCTGTCACGGCATTGAATATACCGATTCAACTCCATCAAGAAGACAACGACTAGCAACACTGCCAGCCCCCCTAGATCATGAAAAGAATAAAGCTTTCTACCGCTAATCCCCCTTCACTTGAACACTTAACAGCAGCCGGCAAAAAAACAGGCGCTCACTATGCATCTGCCATGCTGATCTTGCTCTTGACTGCCTGTGGAGGCAGCAGTAGCTCGCCAGAATCTCCCACAAGCAAAGTCGCCGTGGTAATGCCGCCGCCTGCAGGGACGACAAACCAGCCTGGCATGCAACTGGATGAGCCGCTGACTTTCGAGCAATTCAGGGCACTGAATAAAAATGCTCCCAAGCTGCACCAGCCCGTCCCTGCACCCCTCACCACCCTGCCGCCCTTGCTGCTGGATACGCAAAACCGGGAAATGATCAGAAATGCCTACAATACCCTGTACTCACAGTCAGATAATGTAGCGATGAACTGGACTGGCGACTACGCCGCAGGCAAGGCTGGCACTGTCAGCACGCAATATCAGGATGCCACCTTGTTACGCATCAATTTGATACGCGCCATGGCTGGTGTGCCAGCGAATGTAGTATTCGATCCAGTTTATTCAGCCAAGAGCCAGCAAGCTGCTTTCATGATGAGCGCGAATGGGCAGCTCTCGCATACACCACCGTCGAGCTGGAAATTCTATACTGCCGACGGTGCAGAGGCGGCTGGTAACTCTAACCTGGCCTTGGGCAATGCGGGGCCAGATGCGATCTCAAATGGTTATCTGGGAGATAGCGGAAGTAATAATGCGGCTGTTGGTCACCGCCGCTGGCTGCTGTATCCGCAGACACTGGCCATGGGTTCAGGCAGCGTGCCTGGATCCGCCTCGTCATCTGGTGCAGGCAATAATTCACTCTACTCTGCCAACTCATTGTGGGTGTTTGATAAGAATGCAGCTGCTCAACGTCCCAAGCTGCGCGATGATTTCATCGCCTGGCCACCCAAAGGCTATGTCCCCTACCCTGTGGTCTACGGCCGCTGGTCATTCTCCTACAAGGATGCTGATTTTTCCAATACCAGGGTGAGCATCAGCAAGGCTGGTGTCAGCATCCCTGTAAACATGGAAACTCAAGCCAAGGGCTATGGTGAAAACACCATAGTCTGGCTCTTACAGGGCACGACAGATGGCAGCAAGGCCAGCAAGCCGGCGAGTGACGAGGCTTATGAGGTGACAGTTTCTGATGTGCGTATCTCGGGGGCATTGCAAACATTCAGCTATAAAGTCATTGTTTTTGATCCGGATACAGCGACACCTGGCATAGACACTGCCCAGATCATTGCTGATACCAGCACCAACGTGAATTCTCCACTGACCTTCCAGATTAAACCAGTAGCGGATGCGTCCGGCTATGGCCTGAAGACGTATCGCAAGGCATCTCTGACGGACACCTGGACTGTCAAGAATGCCGCAGATAGCTGGACCGCCAGCACAGCCACCAGCTATTCCGCCTTTGGTAGCAATAACTTCATCCTCTTCCACGGCGACTTTGGCCTGCAGACACTGGGCTACAATAACAAGCTCTTGATAGCAGCAGGAAGCCAGGTCGAGTTTGATAAAACCACAGGTTATGCCACTCCCGGCGAATATTTGAGGGTGCAAGTTTCAAGCAATGACGGCGCCACCTGGTCAGACGTCTATTCAGAAAAAGGTACGTCCAGCCCACAGGCGAGCAGCCATATCAAGGTGGACCTGGCTAAATATGCAGGCAGCAGTGTCAACTTCCGCTTTGCTGTCACGCTGGATTCTGGCGCATCCGTGTACACCATGCCCGGCGTCTCGGGCTGGCAATTCAATAACATCAAGTTTGCCAATGTCGTGCAATTGGTGGATGAGCAAACTGGCTTCATCAATGGTAATCAAGGCAGCACCAGCCTGGTGTTTTCCAAAGCGGGCGATTATCTGGCGATAGGCCGCAGCCAGTATCAGGGACGCTTCTTTTCCGACTGGGGGAAACCTTACCTTTTTACAGTCACGTCCACAGGCTTTGACGGCAATCTGGCGAACTATACTATCTCTAAAACCACAGGTGGCTATGCCATTACTGACAAGTCAGGCAATAGCGCGAGCCAGGTAGCGCCCACTTCTGCACGCATCGCCTTCAAGGATGTGACCGTCGCATTTGATGTCGAGGGTAAGCCAGGACAAGCCTACCGCATCTACCAGGCGGCATTTGGCCGCGTGCCTGACCTCACAGGGTTAGGCTACTGGATCAAGGAAATGGACAAGGGCAGCAACCTGAGCAGTGTGGCAGCGAGTTTCATGCAGTCTGCAGAATTCAGAACCCTGTACGGAGCCACTAATCCTTCAACAGATAGTTTCCTGACTACCTTATATAGAAATATCCTGGGTCGTCAACCTGACCAGGCCGGTTTTGATTACTGGAAGACAGAGATACAAGCCAACCGTATCACCCTGCCTGGGGTACTGGCAAGTTTTACTGAAAGCCAGGAAAACAAGCTCAAAACAGCAACAGCTACGCAAAATGGCATTGCTTATATCCCCTACCTGCAATAGCAAAAAGGGCATTAGTTTCAAAAAAACAAATGTGGCAAGGTATTAACGAAATTGCATGACAGCTTGCCGGCAAATTTGGCAAGCTATCCATGCAATTTAGAATGAAATCAGGCAAACGTGAAAAAATGTAACTTCCCAGACTAAAGATTACACAAACTTACACAAGAGAAGTGCAGTAAATAGTTGGTATACGACTAAAATATTTCACTCGAATTTACTGCAGACGACAACATGCTCGTTGTCCAGCAAACAGTCAGTTAAATACCCGCCGCATTCATAATAAAGATCATGGATAGCAGGGTTTAACTAGTGAAATTACTACCGCCTTGCTTTTCAATAAGAACACCATGCTAATTGACGTTATCAAAAACGGCTTCAGAACCATCTTCAGAATGCGCCATGAACGCGAATTGCCACCACCTGGTCCCAAACCGGCATTCGGCAGCACCGTCGTCTACAAACGCCTGAAGATGCAACTGATCGTGCCTATTGATTATGAACAATGGGATTGGCTGACAGAAAAAGGCTGGCGCACTCTGGACATGCGCTCCAATCGCCGCCGTTATTTCAAGGTACCGCGCAAAGCAGTCATACGCCTGCTGCATGCCAATGAAACTGAGCGCGAAATCTTGCTTTTGCAAATCCTGGAGCATCGCTATGACAGGTCGCGTCTGCATTGATAGCAAGTAGAACATGGTGTTATTGCAATAAATTTTGCATTTTATATAAATCATCTTGTCACGGGGTTAAGAAAATGAATTTTAGCAAGCCTGCATCATTCATTTTCTTTTACAGCATCGGTAAAAATTAAAATCCTGACAATACTCAAGCAGGCTGCAAGCAGTTAAAATGCCAGCATGCAAAATACAAGTAACGACGCTGAGGTTCAGAACGAAGACGATCTCGCTCTGCAGACCTATTTCAAGCCTGGTATTACTCCCGAAGACGTTTCCGCTGTATTCCCCCTGAAGCGCGCCCAGCCTGTATTGCAGGCTTTTACGGCCTTGTTTCATGGTGGTTTCAACAGCGTATTGCTGCGCCTGCTGGTTTTGCGGGAATTGGCAGCGGATGTGGAAACACCTTCACTGAGCCGGGCGGATATCAATGCCAAACTCGGTTATCTCGAAGCAGACGCTTTGGAGACGGTATTGTCACGCCTGCGCTCCACTGGTCTCTTGATCTGGGATGCCAGCCAGTCGGTCTACCGCATTGCACCAACCGCGCGCAATGTGCTGGCAGCGATAGAGTCCTTGCTGCAAGTCGAAGAAAACAATGACCAGGCCGAGATGAGTTATATGCTCACCCAGGTTGCCGGTGCACAGGCCGTGGGTGGTGTCTCGGTAGAGCAATTGCATCATTTGCTGGGCCGCCTGATAGAGCTGACCGAAGAATTCTCGGATGCGATTGCCTCAGGCTCAGAATTCCAGTTGCGCACTGCCCAGCAAAAATGGCATACCGCCTGTGACTGGGTGGAAAAAGGTTCGCAAATTATCCATGCCATCACCAATGACAGCCGTGCCGATGCAGCAACTCACAGGGCAGCGCAAGCCATAGGCCGGGCCCAGAGTGCCTTGCTGAATATGCAGGGCATGTTCTCAAGGGCCTTGAACCAGATTGAGCGCCAGCGCGTGCACCTGGGTCAGTCTGGCTTGTCGACGACTGATATCAAAACCTGGCTGCTGCAAAAAGATGATCTGGCGGCACTGGCTGATGATGCTCTGGCAAAACCGGTGACACCGATGTTTATCACGCCTTCAGAAATGATAGATGTGGCCGAGAGTGAATTGCTGAGCCACCGCGTGTCTGCGCTTGCTGGTGCCTTGCCTGCCGGTGAAAATGCCCCATCGATTGCCAATGATGATAGCGATGCCTTGCATGAACTTGATCACTGGCTGGCCTTGCTGACTGAGGCCGATGCATCGGAAAAACCTATCTCGCTGCAGGATATTTTATTGCCGTCGAATTTTTCGATTGCCTCTTACCGCGCCTCCATGCTGCCTTTGCTGGGGGACGCCAATGAATCCGCCTTGCAGGGGGCAACCGGGATACTGGCACGCCTGCCACTGGTTTTTAATTCCAAAGACAAAATGCACAAGGTGCATGATGAACATGTAGCGGCAATGTCGATTGCCAGTCTGAGTGCGCCCGATGCAGCAGTTACTGCACCTGCTGCCCAGACTACACGCAAAGTGAAGCCACCTGCACCCGCCGAACCATCTGAGCAATCTGCACCATCTGTAGAGACAAGAGAAACACCATGATCGAAGATGCACAAATCCTGATCGCCCGCTTGCTGGCTCACCAGACCCTGCGCCGTGAAGACAAGCTGGTCAAACGCGCCTTGTCGGATGAATTGTTCCGTACCGAGATAGACACGCGTCTGAAAGCCTGCGGTATGAAGTTTGTCGATAACGTGTATGCCGACTATGTCACCCTGGCTTTGACACGCGATAGCGAGTCCAAGGTATTTGGCACCAAAGAAACCTGGCAGAATAATAATTTTGGCCTGGCTCGCGATGGCGTGGCCTTGCTGGTGGTCTTGTGGTCCTTGATTATTTTGCCCAAGCGTGAACGCCAGGAAGCCCATCAACTGGCAGAAGAAGACCAGAATGATATGTTTGGCAAAGACAAACCCATGCCGCGTGCAGAAGATACCTCGATAGGCATCTCTTACCGCGCCCTGCTGGCAGACTTTGGCGAAAAGCTGGGCAAGAAAACCCGTATGGACATGAACCTGGGCCAGTTGGCGCGTGTAGGTTTTATCGAGCGCAAGGCAGACCTGATTTTGGAAGGTCCGCTGCTGGATTTGCTGATGGATACCGACACCCTGAAAGACCGCATCATCAATGGGGCGCTGTCAGATATTTTCCAGATTCCGGTACCACGTACACCAGCCATCATCGCACCTGTTGTGGAAACTGAAGCTGAAACAACTGACATCATTGCTGAAGCAAATGCCGTCAATGATACAGACGCCAATCCCGACATTAATACCGAAAAAGAATAAGCACCATGTTTCATATCAAATCGCTGGAACTTGTCCATTGGGATTATTGGCAACGCATCAAGAACATCCCTCTCGATGCAAAGATCATTACTATCGCCGGACAAAATGGCTCAGGTAAAACAACGCTGCTGGATGCTCTGCGCACCCTGTTTGGCCTGGAATGTTCCATGGGGCGTTCATATAAGCATTATGCCCGCCACTCTGGCCAACAAACGGCATGGATACGTGCTGTGGTGGATAACAGCGCCGTAGGACCACAGATTTCCAACCGCCCTTTCCGCATGTCTGGTTTGTATGAAGATGAAGTCACCCTGTTCTGCAAAATAGAAAAAAATGGCGGTGACTGGAAGCGCCAGTACCTCATGCGCAGTGGCAAGACCGAGATAGAAGAAATACAGGAAGCCAACGACTGGCTGGGCGTGGAAAGCTACCGCAAGCGCCTGGCACATGCAGGTTTATCGAATGCCATGGGCAAGGTATTGGCGCTGGAACAGGGAGAGACAGACAAACTCTGTGAATACGCGCCGCGTCAATTGCTGGACCTGGTGTTCCAGGTGTTTGGCGACAAGGAAGTACTCGATGCCTATGATGACGCCAAGCGCCATCAGCGTGATACTGAAACTGAATTGCAGCGTTTTGAAACCGAGCTGGAAGGTGCAAAAACCAATCTGGAAGGCTTGCGCCTGCGCGTTGCCAATTACCACCAGTATGAAAGCCTGGGCAAGGAAAAACGCGATCTGCAAGAAGAGATATTGCCCACCCTGCAATATCATGAAGCATTGGCACAGGCTGGCAGTACCAGCCAGGCACTGCGTGCCAGCAAGCGCTTTTTAAAGACACAAGACCTGGCACTGTCTGACCGCCGCCAGCACCTGGCGCAGCAGGCGCAGCAAGTGTCGGATGCCAAACAGGCAGAAGCCGCACTGGAAGCAGAAGAATCGTCGCTGCGTGAAAAGCTGGGACAGATTAATAGCAAACTGAAGCCACAGGAAAGCCTGCTGGAACAAAAAGCCCGCCTGCAAAAACTGGCTGCGGAAGCAGACGCCGATGTCGCCAATATTGCAGATGATCTGGAGAAAAAAGAAGCCGAGCTGTCACGCCAGAAACTGGAACGTGATGCACTGACCCAGCGCATCGCAGGCGAAATGGAAACCATCGCCGCCTTGCAAGGCAAGTCTGCCCTGCCAGATCCAGAGAATGTGCGCCAGATGCGCCGTGCACTGACAGATGCCAATATCCCGCATTGCATGTTGCCGGAGATCGTAGAAGTCACTGATCCCAAATGGCAAGCCGCAGTGGAAGGTGTATTGCGCGGTTACACCTCGGTCATCTTGCTGGACAAGGCAACGGACGCCTCTGCCGCTTACCGCATAGGTGAGAAGCAGCGCTACAACCACTTCATCGTGCCTGACCGCATCAGCGCGCCGGTGGTCAAGGACCAGAGCCTGCTGTCTGTCGTCAACTTCACTGGCCAGGCACCGGGCTGGCTGATAGAACAGCTGCAACGCATCGATACCGTGGGTTCGATAGAACTGGGCATGAAGTTGCCGAAGAATCAGGAATGGATTACGCCTGACGCCTACCATTTTGAGCGCCGTGGTGGCCGTTCACTGTTTGTCGAAGTATCTCGCTATCGCTTTGGTAATGCAGGCCGTACCCAGCGTCTGGAAGCCTTGCTGAAGTCTTTGCCACGCCTGCAATCGCAAGAAGATGTGCTGACCATGCAGATCAGCAAACTGGCAGGTGACATCAGCGCCTACAAGGCGCGCCTGGCCGGTGTGGATGCGGCAAAAGAACTGAGTGCCCGTCATGCAGAATTTGAAGAAGCTAGTCGCAACACCCAACCGCTGAAACAGCAGCGCATGGAAGTAGGCGGTCGCCTCGGTGAAATCGCACCTTTGCTGAAAGCCGCTACCGAACAACGCTCGATCGCCCACCTGAAATGGGAGCAGGCCAAGGCAGCGATTGCCGATGCCGAAGCCCAATTGCGCACCTCAGAAAAACGCCATGCCGATGAGCGCAAGGAACAGTTTGAAACCCTGCGCGCCATGCGTGATACCTGGCATACCCTGCCGCATAACTGGAAGCGTGCCTCACACCGCAAGGAACTGGTGGCAGAACATGAAAACGTCCACCAGATAGAATTGCGCATACGCAGCCTGACGAATAACCTGGCGCGCGATGACTGGGAAACCGATTCCACTGTGGTCGACCAATACACCCGCTTGAACGCCCTGCTGCAAGGTCGCCAGGCAGAAACCGATGAGCGCCGCTACCAGAATAATCGTGCGATAGAAGCCACGGTAAATGCCCGCGCTGCCTATATGGACAGACTACGCTTCACGATCAAGTCTTACAGCAAGAACATCAAGCAACTCGGTGAGCTGGCAGGCATAGAAGTGCATACCGATCCGGTTAAACTGGAAAATGACGACATACAACTGGCCCAGGCTGGCTTGCATGTACGCTTCAAGTTTGACGGCAAAGGCCCGATAGGCATGAACGACGGCGAAGCATCCGGTGGCCAGCAAGTCATGAAGTCATTGATCTTGCTGATAGGCTTGCTGAAATCTGACGATGGTTCCGGTGGCTTTGTCTTCATCGATGAACCTTTCGCCCATCTGGATATACGCAACATCCAATTGGTCGGTGAGTTCCTGAAGAATACCGATGCCCAGTACCTGATGACCACACCGCTGACGCATAACACGGATGTGTATGATCCTTCTGAACTGACACTGATCACCAGCAAGAAGAAAAAAGATACAGAATGGGCACAGCCTATTTTTGTCTTGCAGAGAAAAACCGAGAAGAACAAGGCTGCCAAAGCATGATGAATATCAACAAATTGCTCATTCTAGGAGCAGCGATTTTTTCTATACACGCTGTCAGCGCTGGAGACATACATCAGTGGCGCGATAAAGATGGTCGCCTGCATTTTGGTGATCAGCAAAATGCACCCAGTGGTAGCAAAGTTATTCTCAATTCACCCAAGACAGATGACAGCCAGGCCAACCCAGCAGAGGCAGACAAAGGCAATCAGGGAAAAAACCCGGGGACAGCATCTGCACAAGCTTCCCATCCGCCAGGATACTCTCGCATGAATGATGCGCCCTATGAGAAAGGTGCGCCTGCTGGCATGGCGCCAGAGAAATTGGCGCAATGCACCGGGATGGTGCGCGAGCATTTCAGCCATGAAAATTCGCCTGGTGAAATTCGTGCCTTTTTCGTCAAACTTGAATCTGTGTGCCCGAAAACCGGATTCATTTGCAAATCATATAAGCTAAGTCCACAGAAAAACCTCTGTGAACCAGTTCAGTACAAGGATGGAAAAAATCAAGTCAGCCACCAGGAATACAATTCCTAGTCAGGACAAGTATCTGTCTGGCATCTACGCGAACACCGTCCACGCAGTTAAGCTACTGGATTGATGTGAATACTCTGCCTGGTAAAAATCAAGATAAGAAGCGATACCACAATATGGTCACATAGATTGCTTACATCCGTTTGCCTTTGTTTGTTATTAAAAAAATAATTTTAAGACAAGCATGCTTTGGTATGAGTTTACATTGCCGCCAAGTTGGCTCAGACTCTCGCCAGAAAATCATCATCCCATTCCCCAAGCAATCGCTGGAAAAAAAACATGTTAATCAATTGCGTCACTTACCAGGAAGGTCGCAAACTGTCCGATATACCCGTGGCAGAAATCAGCGACTATGTGCAACAAAAGGACCGGTTTGTCTGGGTAGCCTTGCGCGATGCCTCGGATGAGGAGTTGCAAGAAATGCAGGTTGAATTTGACTTGCATGAGCTGGCAGTAGAAGATGCACGCCATGGCTATCAAAGACCAAAGATAGAAGAATATGGCGATTCCTTGTTTGCCGTGATTCACACTGTAGAAATGCTGGAAGGCGAACTGAATATAGGTGAGCTCAATCTTTTCGTCGGTGACAATTATGTGTTGTCGGTACGCAACCGCTGCCAGCAAAATTTTCTGGGTGTTCGCCAGCGCTGTGAGAGAGAACCGCATTTGCTCAAGCATGGCTCGTCCTTTGTCTTCTATGCCCTGATCGATGCGATAGTGGACCGCTACTTCCCTGTGGTAGAAGCCCTGGAAGAAGAGCTGGAACTAATCGAAGAACAAATCTTCACCAAGGGTAGTGAACGGGCAAATATCCAACGCCTGTACCAGTTGAAACGCAAGATCATGATAGTAAAGCATGCCGTCACACCTTTGATGGAAGCCTGCGGTAAACTGTTTGGTGGCCGGGTACCAGGCTTGTGCGTGAATACCCAGGAATACTTCCGTGATGTCTACGATCATTTGTACCGTATCAATACCTCGATAGAAACCATACGTGACACTATCAGTACGGCGATACAAGTGAATTTATCCATGGTTGCCATAGACGAGAGCGAAGTCAACAAGCGCCTGGCTGCAGGTGCGGCAATTTTTGCGGTACCGACTGCGTTTGCTGGTATCTGGGGTATGAATTTCAAAGCCATGCCGGAGCTAGAATGGCATTATGGCTACCCCATGGCAATTGCCATCATGGTCACAACTTGTGGCTACTTATATTACCGTTTCCGTAAAAGTGGCTGGTTATAGCAAGTTCGCCACATGGGTTGAGATTATCAATTAAGCACTAAAATAACAATTTTTCGCTATAAAATAAGCATTTACAAAACCTGCCCCTCCAATTTTCCATCATCAACAAGATACTCAAATGAAGAAACTACTTAGCTTCCTCTTTCTGACTGCATGTACTTTTAGCAGCCACGCTCAAGATTATGTAGACAGTGTTGCAAAAAAGACTTGTGAATGCGTAGAGAAAATCCCGCAAGACTTACAAAAAGATGGTGCATATGCCCAGGTCGGTGTCTGTATGTTCCAATCTTTTAATAAGCAGGAAAAAGAATTCTTTCAAAAAGAATTCAATCTGAGCTTCACCAATGGAAAAGATGGTGAGAAAATAGGTGGCATACTGGGTGCGAGCATGATGACTCAATGCCCAAACGTCATTATGAAAATGTCGGCAGTAGTCAACAAAGGTGTTGTTTCAGGTTCGGCGTCTGGCGTCATCAGCAAAATAGACAGCGACTTCTTCGTCATGTTTTCTTTACGTGAACGGAATGGCGTCACCAGCAAATTTATCTGGCTGAATCAAATCCCTTCCAAGATAGACTTACCCAATACCTATCAGAGCCTGTTGGGTAAAAATGTAGAATTCAAATATGAAAGCAGAGATATATTTGATCCAAAAATAGGCGAATACCGTCAATTCAAGGTATTAACTGACATCAAGTAAGCCGTCCTATACCCGCCTGACAGCGGGTATCACATGGTATGTACATCGTTAAATGCGCGATCGGCCAAGCAACAATTCTTTCACGCTTTGCAAATATCTGATGCGCTGCTCATTCAACTCCAGGATACACAGGTAACGCCGATGCCCAGTACCCGTTCCACCGGCAGCCAGGCTCGCCTGTAACTCGCATTGCTCAGCACGATAAAGCAGATATTGTCTGCTTGATGAGAGCAATTTACCCTTCACCCTTGCACGATTTCCTGCCGTATCGTCCCACCGTCGCACCGTAACCAGCACATCTGCTTCAAGCTGGCTGAGCGCAACATCGCTTTTCACGACGCGCTCCTCCAGGCAGGTGCGCGCATCGGCCTGTCCGCCTATATAAAAACAATCCTCACCCGAAGCAGCGCGCTGTGCCTGCGCCGCTGTAGTCAAAACTAAGGAGGATAAAAATAACAGGCATGGTAATAAACGCATATTGATCATCATTGAGTCAGGTAATTCAAGGGTCGCTTGCAAATAGCAGCGCTCACGGAAACTTTTATATTATAAAATCTACACTTTGCGTATGCTAATTTGCCCTGTCTGGCAATAAAGCAATATTGCAATCATCAGACTCCATCATCAAAAAAACAGAGAGCAAACTTATGGGCCTGGATATAGGGGCTGCCGCAGATGTGGCGGCAGAAATAGTATTAGTGAACGAAATAGAAAAAGCCGGGCATCATACGACTGGCACAGATGCGCATGCCTGTGCCAACTGCGGCACCGCTCTGCAGGGTGCATATTGCCATGCTTGCGGGCAATCTGCGCACATCCATCGTTCTTTATTGCATTTGATAGAAGAACTCTTGCATGGCGTATTCCATTTTGAAACCAAGGCATGGAGAACAATACCTGCCCTGATCTTCTCACCAGGCAAGCTGACCCGCAATTATATTGCTGGCCAGCGCACCCGTTATGTCTCGCCCCTGGCTTTGTTTTTGTTCTTGATCTTCCTGATGTTTTTTGTGTTTTCGTTCACTAGCAACAATCCGCTGGGCAGCATTTCTGACCAACCACAAACCCAGGCCGGTATCAGCATGGCTTTGAAAAAAAACCAGGAGAAACTGGGATTGCTGCAAGCCGAGCGTGCAAAACTCCCTAAGGATGATGCCAAACTGGAAAACCTGAATGAAGAAATAGCCGACCTGGAATTTGAAATCACGGGGCTGCAAAGCTCGTTAAAGCTGCTGACCAAACCCGTAACAAAGAAGAATGAAGAAAAAGCTGAGGGAGATACAAATCAATGGGCAGAGATTGCACAAAAATTTGACCATAAACTAGATGGAAAAAATGTCAGTTTTTCATCCCCACAAGTAGAGAAAAAAGTCAGGCACGCGCTCAAAACACCTGAACTGACCCTATATAAAATAAAGAGTAATGCCTCAAAACTGTCGTTTTTGCTGATGCCAATTTCACTACCGTTTTTATGGCTGTTATTTGCATTCAAGCGCCGCTATGGAATGTTCGATCACGCCGTATTTTCATTGTATTCCTTGTCCTTCATGGCCTTGCTGTTAATGCTGGTCGCGATCTTGAATACCCTGGACTTTAGTGTTGCAGCCGTTTTGCTCTTTGTCCTGGTACCGCCCCTGCATATATTCTGGCAATTGCGCGGCGCTTATCAAATAAGTATTTTTGCCAGTTTGTGGCGTACCTTCGCATTATTGCTGGTCGCCGTATGCTCACTACTCATTTATATATTACTGATTATAGGCCTTAGCGCCTGAGCATCTGCTTGCCGGGAAGCCTGTTCCAAACGCCAGTTGAATCAACAGGTTTCCCAGATAACCTGATTACGGCCATGGCTCTTGGCTTGATATAGTGCCTTGTCAGCGCGCTCGAGCAAACGGCCAAGACGGTCATCTTCTGTTCTGTAAACGGCAATACCTATGCTCACAGTCAGAGAAAAAATCTCACCGGATGCTGCGTTCAAAGGCATGGATTGTATGTGTGCCCGTATACGTTCGGCGACCAGCAAAGCCTCAGGGCGGCTAGCCTGTTGCAGCAATACACAAAACTCTTCCCCACCCAGGCGTCCAAATAAATCGGATTCACGCAACTCCACTTTGACGGTTTCAGCAAAATGAACCAAGGCCTGATCGCCGCATTGATGGCCATATTTATCATTGATGGTCTTGAAGAAATCCAGGTCCAGCATCATTAAAGTCATTTGGGTTTGATAGCGCTGACAACTTTTGAAGATATGTTCGGCATGTTCCAGGAAGGCGCGCCGATTGGCGATGCCAGTCAGGGGGTCGGTCGTTGCCAGCCTTTGCAACTCTCTTTCCAGCATCTTGCGTTGAGTCACATCGCGGCATATGCCTTCTACCCCGGCATATTGGCCATCATCATCAAATAGTGCCTGGCTATTGACCGAGATATCAATGATACGACCATCCTTGCTAACCATCTGGCCAGGAAAGTCATTGACCATGCCATGCATCATGATTTCTTTTTTGAATGCATCCCTGTCCGAGGCCCTGGGATACAGTGCTTCAGCGGGCTTGCCTTCGATTTCTTCTGGTGCAAAACCCAGTATCTTGTGAACAGCAGGACTGACTTTTTGCACTATGCCATGGACATCTGTGCGGTAATACACATCTTGCATATTTTCAAACAAACGGCGGAAATTGAATTCACTGAGACGTAATTGTTCTTCCATCTCATTGTGCTCAGTCATGTCCATACCGCTAATCATGACAGCGTCCCTACCCTCAAATTGTACGGCGCGGCTAATCACCAGCAGCATGCGAAAATTGCCCTTGCTGGTACGCACACGAAATTTGCTATTCGCGTTAGCCCAGTTATCACCCTGTTTTTTTAAACGCCCTTGCGATCTTGGCTGATCCAGCGGGTGGACAAATTCATCGACAGCCCGGTTCAACAATGACTGCTCGTCACTGGCTTCCAGTAAATGGACGGCAGCGGGATTGAGCTTGGCCAATTTGCCATCAACGACGATTGCAACAGCAACCGGCAAGATGTCAAACAAGTAAGCGTAATAATTGTCTTGGCTCAAAAGTATTCCGATCACGACTACACCCCAAGTCAAGTGCATAGGGGTTCCTCGTCTCATTCTACTGCCGGGCACAAGGGAGTAAAGTAATAAAATGCAAGTTTGTGCAGAATGTTTTTACTTCGCAATGATGAGCCAGGGGCTGATTGATGTCTTTGAACAGGATTTGGACAAATACCTGACACTTTTATCTTGATCTTTCTGATGTCATCTGGCTGTCAAATGAAACGCTTAGTGTATGCTAGCCCGCAGGCCGTTAGCTATCATGAACGGCTTTTCTTATTGACTTAACCGATAACAAAACATGAAGAATACCTTGCCATTTTTGCCAAGCGCAATGCGCCGACTTCTTTTGCTGACATGCCTCACGGCGTCGACAGTCCTCCCTGCCTTACCAGGCTACGCCGTTGAAAAACCGGCAAAAGCCAAGCTGCTGGTGGTGCTGGTGGTCGATGGTTTGCCACAAGAACAAGTTGTACGCTATCGCGATCAGTTCGGCCAGGGAGGCTTTCGCCGCTTGCTGGACCAGGGTGCCTGGTTCTCGGATGCCCATCAGGCGCATGGCGTCACCGTGACAGCCGTTGGCCATACTGCGGTGCTGACAGGTGCTTACCCTTACCAGCATGGCATCATCGGCAATAACTGGATAGACCCTGTCACACTGGAGTCCATCTATTGCACTGAAGACAATCAACATACTTATATAGGCGAAGAAACCAAGCCCAGTGACGGTACATCCCCCGCCAATTTGCGCGTCAGTACTTTAGGTGATGAGTTGCGCTACTCGAATGGTCAACATAGCAAGGTCCTTACCGTTTCCGGCAAGGACAGGGGTGCGATTCTGCTGGCAGGCAAGACAGGTACGGCTTATATGTATATGAGCAAGACCGGTAATTTTGCCAGTTCCACCTATTACATGAAGGACCACCCGCAATGGGTGCAGCAATATCAGGCAGCAAAACCGCAAGACCGTTTTTACGGCAAGGAATGGCGTCCCTTATTGCCGGATGCGGCCTATGCAGCAGATGCTGATGATGAGCTGGTCATCAATCAAAAAGAAAAAGACAAGCGTTTCCCTTTTGTGTATACCAGCAAGTCAGGCAAACCTGATGCTGATTACTACAAAGACTTGTACACCGGCCCTTATGTCGATGAATTGACACTGGACTTTGCCCGTGCTGCGATAGAGGGTGAAAAACTCGGCCAGAATCCCGTTGGTGTTACTGATGTATTGGGTGTCAGCCTGTCCAGCCATGATTATGTCAATCATAGTTTTGGGCCAGAAAGCCGCATGTCGCATGACCACCTGCAAAGGCTGGACAGGATGCTGGCAAATTTCTTTAGCTATCTGGATAAACGTATAGGTCTGGAAAATACCATGGTGGTGTTGACAGCCGACCATGGCTTCTCGAATGTGCCGGAATTTGCTCAATCCATCAAACGCGATGCCCAGCGCCTGGATAGCAAAGCGATGACGGCAGACCTGAACCAGTATTTGTCTGAAAAATTTGGACAAAAGGATCTGGTCAGCAAATGGTCTGCACCGAGTTTTTTGCTCGACTACAAAATGATAGAGCAAAAAAAACTGAAGCGCGAAGAAGTCGAAAAAGCTGCTGCCAGGTACTTGCTGGGCTTGCCAGGGATAGCAGACAGTTTTACCCGCACCCAGTTTGAAAATGGCAATCTGCCGCGTACCCGTATCGGCACTCTGGTACAACGTGCCTGGCATAAGCAACGCTCTGGTGACATCATGGTGATCGCCAAACCTTACTGGTATTTTGGCAGCGAGGCACATGGCACCTCTCATGGCTCCCCCTATATCTATGACACCAATGTACCACTGATTTTGATGGGCAAACCATTCAAACCAGGTGCTTATGGCGAGTATGCAGAAGTCATGGATATTGCCCCCACCCTGGCCCATTTGTTAAGGGTGCGCCCACCCTCAGGTTCGGAAGGCCGTGTACTGACCGAGATATTGCGCTGATCAACACGCCCTGGCACAGCACGAAAAAAAACCGCATGACAAAATCATGCGGTTTTTTTATTTCAAATAAGCGGCTTACTTAGCTTGACGGTAATTGTTCAACATCGGATAGCTTTTGGCATACAGAGCAAACAATAGAGCTGCCAGTAAAGCGAAACCAGCAAAGAAGAACATCTGGAAAGCTGTGACACTCATGCCAGTAGACTTGATTTGCTCGGTGACAGCTTCACTCTTAACGCTGGAGTTCGCCAGCAAGACCCACAGGTTACCAATGGTGACTGACAGATTCCAGAAGCTCATGATGACCCCTTTCATCGCCAGTGGTGCCTGGCTATAGGCAAATTCCAGACCCGTTGCAGATACCAGCACCTCGCCAAAAGTCAGCAAGGCATAGGGCAGGATTTGCCAGGTGATGGTCAGGGCATTGCCGCCATCGATGGCCAACTGCATGAAGCCGACCACGATCCAGGCCACACCAGAGAAAGCGATACCCAGGCCCATACGGCGCAAAGCGGTCAATTCCACACCACTGCGTTTCAATAAAGGATACAAGACCAGGTTATTGAAAGGGATCAGCAACATCACCAGCAAAGGATTCAAGGCCTGCATTTGGGCAGACTGGAACCAGGAAGGCTTGGCCATCTGGTCAGCCTGCAAGACCCAGGTTGATGCCTTTTGATCAAACAAGGACCAGAATGGTGTCACCAGGGCAAATACCACCAGGATGCGCAAGACTGAACGCACGCCATCAACGGCTACATCTGGATGCACGCCGCGGGCACGTTCCAGTTGCAACCAGGCACCCATGCCTCCAAAACCCAGTACCAGCACCAAAGCCAGACACAGTGCAGCAACGATACCGATTTTCGGGATCAGGAACAAAGAACCTACCGCCAGCAAAGCACCTGCCACAGCTATGAAATAACCATTCCTGGCCTGACCCGGCACATCGGTAGTCAGTGCAGTGCGCACTACATTCAGGAAAGAATGCGGGTCATGCGGTGCCGGCGGCACATGGATATACTTGGTACGGCCCGACCAGAAAATGATAGTGGCAATCAACATCAGCACGCCGGGAATACCAAAAGCCATGCTGGCCCCCAATTGCTTGAGAAAAATAGGCATTAACAGGGATGCAAAGAAAGAACCGAAATTGATAATCCAGTAAAACCCATCAAATACTTTTTGCGCCAGCGAACGATTCGACTGGTCGAACTGGTCACCAACAAAGGATGTCACGAGAGGCTTGATCCCGCCCGATCCCAGGGCAATCAGGAATAGGCCCGTATAAAAGCCGTTTCGATTATCTTCAAAAAGCGCCAGACAGGCATGGCCGCAGCAATACACCAGACTCAGCCAGAACACCGTATTGTATTTACCAAAAAAACGATCAGCCAGCCAGCCACCCAGCAAAGGGAAGAAGTAGACACCAATAACAAAAGTATGGAACACTTCTTTTGCCATGCCAGCACGCATGTTTTCTGGCATCGACAAGAGCAAGCTGGTAATCAGGAAAGGCGTAAGGATATTGCGCATGCCATAAAAGCTGAAGCGCTCACAACCTTCATTGGCGATGATATAAGGTATTTGCTTAGGCATCTGCGCTTTTTCAGCGCCATCCATAGCCACGGATTGAGTCATTCGTCTCTCCTGTTCAATTGTTTTTTTCACAGCACGAGCAAGCCAGCTTTTGTGGAGTCAGGATTGCTTTTTTTCTAGGATGATGGATATGTTCATCCAGCATATAAATGAGATATATCTGGAAAAACAGTGGGCGAAGTATCCAGATTTGTGGGTGGGTAGTCAAGCCTGAAAAGCCTGGATTTTAATAGCGAAAACTGAACTTACAGTTGTCAATTGCGACTGTGGCGAAAAATAGTGATATGAAGCTATCAAAACTTGCCATGCCTGCTTTAGGTGATCTCGCTGCAAGCCATATGGGCGCTCACTTTGTGCAGTGCAAAAATAAAAATTCTCATGAGTTGATGCGATACAGTTATGAGTCAATCTTGCAAAAATAAATTTTTCATTGATTCAAAAAACTCTGAAAAAAATGCCCGCTTACAAAGCGGGCATTTCATTTTCTATCGTAGTATCAGACCGCAGCAGGTTTGCCACTGATCAGGCGCCAGGCCCGGACAGGCAGGCGGAACAGGAAGCGCAGCATGACCAGGGTCAGCAAGGCCTCAATAAAGGTAGCGATGAAAGCAAAAAAAGTATTCCAGCTTGATTCGCGGCGACGGAACTTGGCGATCATGCGATCGTGGCTGATTTCTATACTGTCATAGAAAGTCGGCACTACCAGCAAGGTCAGCAAGGTCGAAGTAATGGTCCCGCCTATGATGGCAATCGCCAGGGGACGGTAAAACTCACCGCCCTCACCCAGGCCTATGGCTACCGGTAACATACCGGCAATCAGGGCAAAGGTGGTCATCAAAATCGGCCGCAGACGCTTGCGCCCGGCATACATAAGTGACTCTTCGCGGTCATAGCCTTCTTCTTCCCGTTTCCTTGCGCAGTCCAGCAAAAGAATCGCATTCTTCGCCACCAGGCCCATGAGCATGATGATGCCGATAAAGCTCATCAGGTTCAGCGTGCCCTTGGTCAGCAGCAGGGCCACCACCACGCCTATCAAACTCAAAGGCAGTGACAGCATGACGGCAATAGGGGCCGTGAAAGAACCAAATTGCATGACCAGAATCAGGTACATCAAGCCTATGCCTGACACCAGGGCGATCGTCATTTCAGTAAACAATTCTTTTTGTGAACGTGCAGCACCGCCCAGTTCTATGCCAAAGCCAGTAGGAAAGTTAATGGCATTGGCAATTTTCAGGGCCTCGGCTGTCACCTCACCTGGAGAGCGGCCCTGGGCATTGGCTGACACGGCTATCATGCGCTTGCCATCGGTATGCTGTATCTTGGCTGGTCCCTTGCCCATGGTGATTTTGGCGATTTGCTCGAGAGGCACCATCTTGTCGCTACCAGCTACGGCTATCGGCAGGCGTTCTATGTTTTCAGCACTGATGCGATCCTCAGGATGCAAGCGCACTGCCACATCGCGGGCTTCACCAGTAGGGTCAACCCAGTCACCGATTTCCACGCCAGCAAAAGCGACTCGCAAAGCTTGCGCCGCATCATTGACCGAAATACCCAGGGAATTGGCCAGGCCACGATCCAGCTCTATCTGCAATTCATCTTTAGGGTCTTGCTCAGACAAACCGACATCGACCGCACCCTTGACCTTGCTGAGTTTGTCCATGAAGTCATTGGCGATTTCCATGAGCTTGCGTGAATCCGGGCCTGAGAATTGTATTTGTACCGGTTTGCGTCCACCATTTTGCAAATCATCTTGCACCACATATTCAGCACCGATGATACTGCCGACTTTTTTGCGCAACTCAATGGCGATCTCGATGGCGGAGCGTTTTCTCTCAGTACTCTTGCCTATGTCTATGTAGACCCGCCCACCGGTGCTATTGATGTAGCTATTGGTGACCTTGGTTTCCTTGATAGTACGTGCCAGTTCGGCAGCTTTTTCCACTTTCAGCCTGCCATATTCGAGGCTGGAGCTGGAAGGGGTGCGTACATCAATCAAGATCGTGCCATTGTCTGCTGACGGCAAGAAGCTGGTGCCGCCCATGGTCGCATGCAAAGCCAGTGCACCGACAAAAGTCAGGCCAGCAATCAGGGCCATCCAGACACGATGGTGCAAGGCCCAGGCAATCACATTGCCATAGCGGTCAGCCTGATGGTCAAACCAGATATTGAATTTGGCCAATACCAGGCTGATGCCACGCTTGGGTTCCAGGTGATGCCCGACCGGGTCGCCCCAATATGCAGACAACATCGGGTCCAGCGTGAATGAAATAAACAGACTGACCAGTACGGAGCTGGCGACCGTCAGCGCAAATGGCCTGAACCACTCACCGGAAACACCGGGCATGAAAGCCACAGGAATAAATACGGCAATAATCGAGAAGGTAGTGGCAGCCACAGCCAGGCCGATTTCTTTGGTGCCATTGCTGGCAGCCGTGCGCCGGTCCGATCCCATTTCCATATGCCGCACGATATTTTCCCGCACCACAATCGCATCATCGATCAAGACACCGATCGCCAGCGACAAGCCCAATAAGGTCATGAAGTTAAGGGTAAAACCGCACAACCAGACGGCGATAAAAGCTGCAATAACCGAAGTCGGCAAGCTCATCGCCGTAATCAAAGTGGAACGCCAGGAATTGAGGAAGACGTAGACCACGAAAATCGTCAGCACTGCACCAAACATCAGCGACTCGATGACGTTATTAAGGCTGCTTTGCGCATCCTTGCCACCATCCTGGGTCACTTCCATCTTGGTGCCGGCAGGCAGGGTTTTGTTGATTTGCTCGACCATGGTCCGTATCTTGCCAGCCACGGTAACGGTACTGGCATCACGCGAACGTGTCACAGAAATACCAACGTTAGCCTGGCCATTGCGCATACTAAAGCCATTGATCTCGGCAAAGCTGTCGGCAATATCCGCCACCTGCGCCAGCCTGACCAGTTCATTGCCGCGACGCTTGATGACGATATTCTGGAATTCTGCCGGGGACTCTATGCGACCGATCAGGCGTATGCTTTGCTCATCGAGCCTGCCCCTGACTTTGCCTACTGGTGCTGTGGTATTTTGATTGCGCAAGGCTGTCACGACTTCAGCGACAGAGACATTGTATTCACGCAGTTTTTGTGCATGTAACAAGACACTCAGTTCACGCTTCAATGAACCATCCACAGTCACCGTCGCTACCCCATCGACACTGCGGAACTTATCAGATAATTCATCTTCCGCCATGCGTGAAATTTCTGCATGACTCAGTGCGTCTGAGGTCAGGGCGATTTGCATGATAGGCTGTGCCGAAGGATCGCGCCGCTCAAGTATGGGCTCGCGCATTTCCACCGGCATTTTATAGCGTATGGCAGCAATCGCATTCCTGACCTCGTCCGAGGCTTCAATCATATTCTTGTTGAAGTTGAAGACGATGGTGATGGCGGCATTGCCTTCATTGGCGGTAGAACGCACCTGGTACACGCCAGTAATACTTTGCAGAGATTTTTCCAGGCGATTGATAATCTCGCGTTCCACCGTTTCTGGCGATGCACCTGGATAAGGGATGCTGATCAGAAGCACCGGCTCTTCCACGTCAGGAATCTGGTTGACCTTGAGTTTTTTGAGCGCCAGCAAACCTATGCACATCAGGGTGATGATGATAACTATCATCGCGACCGGGCGCTTGATACTGAAATCAGAGAGGAACATGGCTTATTTCCCGGCTGGTGCAGAGGCTGCTGGCACTGCAGCGGCGGTCGTTGGGACATTGACAGGCACCGAGGCTATCATCTGCACTTTTTGCCCATCAATCAAAGTGGAAACCGGATTGCGCACAACTTTGTCGCCAGCTACAAGACCACTGCGCACTTCAAAGTCACCACGGCGTGGATCACGCTCACCAATCACGATACTGATCTTCTTCAAAATACCATCCTTGACGCGCCAGGCATAAGCCTTGTCACCGTCGCGCAGCAAGGCTGTATTCTTGATCATCAAAGTCTGGGTGGTGCCGGTCTCTACATTGCCTTCGGCATACAGACCAGACACACGCGGCGGATTATTGTCTGCAAAGGCCACCAGTACTTCGACCTGGCGAGTGGTGGCATTGGCAGCCATATCAACGCGCTTGACTTTGCCGGTAAAACTTTGCTCACCATAACCATTGACGCGGAAACTGACGGCCTGGCCTATCTTGATATTATTGACTTTGTCGGCCGACAGCAAACCTTCAAAACGCATACTGCTAGGGTCAATGACCTTGACCAGCTCCTTACCTATCTGAGCCGTATCACCAGCAGACACTTTGCGCTCACTGACGACACCATCAAACGGCGCGCGCACTTCTGTGCGCTGCAATTGCTGACGGGCCTGTACAGAACGGGCTTTTGCAGCCACCAGATCACTTTGAGCATTATTGCGACGGATTTCGGCATCTTCCAGTTGCTGGGTCGATGTCATGCCAGAAGCACGCAAGGTTTTCAGGCGCTGGAACTGGCGCTCAGCCTGCTCCAGGGTTTGCACCGAAGCACGCGCGGCTTCTTCAGCCGAATTCAGGCTATCACGGATGGAAGTATCATCCAGACGCACTAACAAATCACCACGTTTGACCGTCTCCCCATTTTCTTTCAATACTTGCAAGACGACAGTAGATAGCTCCGAACGCAAATCAGCTTTGCGTTCTGGTTGAATTGAGCCAGTAATCACAGGGCCGGATGACAAGGCGCTATTTTGTATCACTTGCAAATCTTCTTCCGTCACCATCAAAGCTGTGGCGGCCGCCTTGGCACTCGCACTGGCTTTAGCCGGGTCCGATTCCTTGCCATCTTTTCCTCCCTTGCTACATGCCGTCAATGCCAGGGCAAGGGAAAGAAAAATCAGACTGGGTCGCAACATGTTAAGTCTCCGTATATTTATATAATGGCAGGCTACTAAGAACCTGATTTGTAACAAAAAGTTCCAATTCTTGCCAAGTATCCATGAGCATGCATACTAGTGTCAATCATGCATTAACAGCCAGCAACACTATGCGTTTCAGGGTGAATTTCTTGCATTCCCGGCACAAGTCCGGTAGGCTCCCGCCTCTTGCGTACTTACCAAGCTGCTTATTGTGTCTGTTATTGTGTCTGCACCCGCCTCACCGCCTGTCTTACTGATTGTTACTGATGTTTTTGGCAATACACCAGCCATTGCCAGCTTTGCACGTCAATTCCCCTTGTCTAGCCTGATTGCCTCGCCTTTTGATGGCGAGCAAATACAATACCCGGCAGAAACCCTGGCCTACCATGCGTTTATCGCTCAGGGCGGAGTAGCGGCATATGCAGACAAGCTGGGTTCATTAATACACACTCACCAATCCAGCCTGCGCTATGCCATAGGTTTTAGTGCCGGTGCCAGCGCCCTGTGGCTTAATAGCGTCAACCCTGCAATGGCCAATCTGCAGCAGGCAGTATTGTTCTATGGCTCACGCATACGCGATCATCGCGATGTGCAGCCAGTCTGTCCAACCCGCCTGATATTTGCCGAGCAGGAAGCCGCTTTTGAACCGGCAGAACTGGTCAGTGATTTGCGCCAACGCAACCATGATGCAGAATTGGTCAAAGGCAGTAAACATGGCTTCATGAATCCTTATTCCGCCGGTTTTTGCCTGAAAACCCAGGAACGCTACATGAAAGAATTGCTGGACCTGACACAAATCAGTGTCGCAGCCTGAATGGCGTATTGCTAATAGCCAGCTGGCAAGATTGAGTTTCACCCTCTATTCCCCTATACTTCGCACGCGTGACACAATCACCGCCTTGTGTTTTTGATTACACCAACCAGTGATCAGGGACCGTTTTATTTGCATGACAACACTACCACTTATTTAATCACTTTTTTGCGGCACCAGTGCATCTGCCTGATCTGGCAGCTCGTCTGGTCGAACCGCGCGGAGCCATAAGCATGACCGCTTTTGTATTTAATGAAATCAATTTCGACGACCACGAACAAGTCGTGTTCGCATCTGAAGCCAAATCCGGCTTGAAAGCCATTATCGCTGTCCACAACACCAATCTTGGCCCAGCCATGGGTGGTTGCCGCATGTGGAATTATGCAGATGAAGCTGAAGCTGTACGTGATGTATTGCGCCTCTCGCGCGGCATGACTTACAAGAACGCCGTTGCTGGCCTGCCTATAGGCGGCGGCAAAAGCGTTATCATAGGTAATCCAAAAACTGACAAGACCCCTGCCCTGTTTGAAGCCCTGGGTGAAGCCCTGGAGCGCCTGGGTGGCCGTTATGTCACAGCAGAAGACGTAGGCACCAGCCCGGCTGATATGGCCAATGTTGCCAGCAAAACCAAATACGTTGCCGGTCTGGGTGACCGCGGTGACCCATCCCCATATACCGCACTGGGTTGCTTCGTGGGTGCCCAGGCCGCAGTCAAACACCATTTCAAACGCGACAGCTTTGATGGCTTGACCGTGGCCCTGCAAGGCCTGGGCCATGTAGGCTATGACTATGCGCGCCAGTTGAAAGAAGCTGGTGCCAAACTCATCGTCACTGACATAGACCAGGCTGCACTGAAACGCGCGCAAGAAGAACTGGGCGCAGAAATCGTCGCCATCGATGCTATCTATGATGTACAGGCAGATATCTATGCACCATGTGCCCTGGGTGCAACCCTGAACCCGGACACCCTGTCACGCCTGAAAGCCAGGATCGTCGCTGGTGGTGCCAATAACCAGCTGGCTACACCAGAGATGGGTGAAATCTGTCGTCAGAAAGGTATCCTGTATGCACCCGACTTTGTCATCAATGCCGGTGGCATCATCAAGGTTTGCTATGAATACCTGAACACACCAGAAGATGGCATGGTCGCCCACGTGCGCCGCATCGGTGAAACCCTGGCAGAAGTATTTGCCCGCGCTGATGCAGAAGGCTTGCCAACCAGCGTCATCGCTGATCGCATTGCTGAAGCAAAATTCAAGAAATAAAAGCCCTCACTGATCCGGGCTCAAAAGCCACCAGACTGTTGTTCTGGTGGCTTTTTTATTTCTTGCTTTGTATCTGCCGTAATCGCAAACATCTGTATCTACTAGCCAAGGCTTAATACACATACTCTATCTGGAAGGCAGGTTTCCTTATCCAACCGGAGAATATGAATGACGATGTTATCGAATATACGCATGCTGACCCACTACAAAGCATGGGCAGATGATAAATTTTTTTCCATGCTGAGCACCTTGCCTGAAGAAGAGGTACTGCGCCCACGCCTGACACGCTTTGGCAATATGCTGCATACGCTGAACCATGTGTATGTAATAGACGATGTCTTCCGCGCCCATTTACTGGGTCAAAAGCATGAGTATCAAGACCGCAATACTGCCACCACGCCGCCACTGCACGAACTGTGGAATGCATCAAAAAAGATGAATGAGTGGTACCGCAATTTCACCAAAGACTTGACTGAAAACGATCTGGAGCGCGTCATCCATTTCAATTTCATAGGCGGTGGCGAGGGTGTCATGAGTTGCCAGGAAATGCTGTTGCATGTCGTCAACCATGCTACCTACCATCGCGGTTTTGTCGGTGACATGATGTACCAGGCCAAAGTCATGCCGCAATCAACTGACCTGACCGTGTTTGTCAGGGACGTGCTACGGGCCTGAAACTTTTATGTGAATCCCAGGTCAATTGAGTGTGTGCTTGAAACGCATTGCTTTCAAGCTTAAACTCATCGCTGTCCTTAGCCCCTGAAAATCATGACCATACTGACTACTGCTCGCCTGCGCCTGGAGCCGATGACCGATAGCCATTTTGAAGGACTGTTCCACATGAACAGACAGGCAGAAGTCATGCAATACATCACCGGCAAACCCGACACACCTGAAGATACCCAAGCCATGATAGAACGTGTCAAGGCCCGCTGGATAGAGTATGGATTTTCCTGGTGGAGTTTCATAGAACTCGAGAGTAATGAAATCATCGGCGCAGGCTGCATACAGCATTTGGGCCGTGACCCGGCCAATCCCCTGGAAACAGGCTGGCGTTTGCGCAAGGAAAGCTGGAACAAGGGCTATGCCTCAGAAGCCGCACGGGCCATGGTCGCTTTTGCCTTTGAAAACCTCAAGTCAGAGTCCTTATGCGCCGTCTGCCACCAGGACAATTATGCATCAGCCCATGTCATGAAAAAACTGGGCATGCAATATCGTGGCATAGAACGCTGGTATGACATGGATACCGCGGTCTATTCCATGGACAAGGCAGTATGGCTGGCAAAAAATTTCTCCAAGCTTTAAGCCCAGCTGTCTGCATCTCATCAAATGACAGACCAGCGTCTGTTCACGTCTCGAATAATTAAGACTTACACAAAATTGTCCCGGTAAGGCCTTGCTGAAGAAAGCACCCTTGCGAGGCTGCTTTGTTGCGCCTGCATATGACATGTTGTATGCAGCCCACGAATACACGTAGCAAGGAAGACAGCGCTTCACTAGCGAATTTTGCTAGATGCGTGAGCTGACGGGCCAGCTCGCGCAGTTTTGTGCAAGCCCTAGTAATGTTTTATTGAACACTATTACGATTAGGATGTACATTACGTCATTATCAAAACACAAATACTGCAAGCCTTAGGGCATGCTCAGGAAATGGATGCGATATGACAGATTTTTTGGCAGTCCCAATTCGTCTGGATGCACTTCACTTGAAGGCCCCACTTTCTGTTGTCAACGCAAAAGCAGATTTCACGCGCATGCCTTATTGGAATGGCGAACATGAAGTCAATCCGGATGTTGCAAACATCAGCGAAGATCTGGCATCGTATCCGTTTCAGAACCAGACCCTGGTGCTTCCTCCCGGGGTACATCTTCATTGGGCCTTGCCCGACGCTTTGGCGCACGGCAGCAGCAAGGTCCCCCCAGGGTGCAAGCAAGCCATGTTATTTCCGGCAGTGCCAAACAGGTGGCTGGTGACGCGCCTTCAGAATGATAAAAAAGACAGGCAATGGGTGGTGGAAAGCGATTATTTACACCCGGACAAAACCGTTCCCCTGGCACCCGATGGCAAAAGCCTGCACAGCATAGCCATCCCCTTTCCCTATGACAGGCAAAAAGGGGAGCGACCGTTTCGCTACCTCGGACGGGTACGCCCAGAGAAAGAAAACGACGCTGCGCCCGAATATCTTGCAAGCAAGAACTATCGTTTAACCGCCGTGGGGTATCAACCCAATCCTGACAAGGGAAACAATACAGCGCCTCCCACAGGCGGCTTGGGCGAACCCACATTTGCTGCACTGTATTCCAATTGCCTGAGCGTGTTCGGTTTTTATGATCACGAGTTGCCCAGCGAAACCAGCGGGATCACCTACGAAATCATAGGTTGGTACAGCGACACTGATCATGACTGGCTTAAGAGTGAGGCAATGACCGCAGCCCTGGAGACAGCTCGCCAGAATCTGCAACAACAAGGTCAAGCCATAGATGAAGCGCTGGTACTGAAACAGGCACTGAAGACAGCATTCAATTGGGAGATTGGGGACACGCAAGCGGCATTGCCAAAGGCAACAATTTTCCATGCACGGATGGGCATGGACAAGAAAGCCGATGCCTTCAAGCCAGGCAATGTGAGCGTTGCCATGGGCAATACCGCCACCGAAGCCTTGTCGGCGCTGCTGGCAAATGACGCACGCCTTCATCAAATAACAGACAACCTCGAAGCCAAGCTTGAGGCCTTGCATTTGTCTGAGAGCATAGATCATTTGACGCTGGACATAGGGCCGAAATTCCAGCATGCAAGGCATGATCGCGGGTTTTCCTCCATTAGCGGCGGGACGGTATGGGGCATACGCGTGACCGATGCCAACGCCAAGAAAACACTGGCATTCAGTAACGCCGACCCAGCCGCCGACCTGGCGAAAGAACCAGATTTGCTCAATCAACTCAATCTGGCACAGCGCGAACTCGATCATGCCATCTGCGAACTGGACTGCATGCAAAAGCAGCTTTATGCAGACTGGTACAAATACATGCTGTGCGCTTATCCACCAGGCGATGCACGTGACGATTACTCGGACATTGACGAAGTGCGGTTTTTTATCGAACAACACCATCTTGTCCTTATCGCGGAGAAAAAAGAACAAATCACTGGCCTGACTACAAGCCGCGATCATCTCCAAAAAGAACTCGAAGGCCTGCTGCAAACACCAAAACAACTACAGCCCCGGCCAGGAATGCGATTTTATCGCCCCAACGAGCCGGTATTGTTGATTGCCGGCGATGGGCTGCGCATGAGCAAGCGCCACTTTCAAAACGGCCCGCATCCATGCCAGGTTTTTACGAAGGACCTGGACTTGTCCAACATCGATACGCTCTCTGCTCTCATTGGTCAATTCAAAGGCGGCACGCACGAAGACCCGCCGGGAACATGGCATGCATTCTCGCTCGATTGGCGGGTGCAGATGCAAGCGGTGCAAGAGATGAACAATCTTTCTGCACATAGCCGCCATTATGATCCTGATTTTATTCTGAACACTTTTAAGCTTGACAAGGATCAGGTGGAGTTGAGCACTATCGCAGGAAAAGGTGAAGCCGGACCCGCCGCGAGTATCTATACGGGCAGCAGTTTGCTGACGGGCCACGCCAAATTCAAGCTATCCGAGCGTATCAACGCTTTCTTGTCGCTACGGCTGCTGGCAAAATATTTCCAGGATAAAGCCATCCCGCAAAAAGAGCGCACCAACGATTTTTTCGAAACCCATGTCTATGCCATCAAAGAATGGTATGACACGAAGAAATCAGACCCCAAGATTGCTGACCCTGTTGTCGATACCATGCTCCAGGTTGCCTCGGTCATTGACGATGCGCAGTTCAACGTGCTGGCCCAAGCGCTGAATGGCTTTAACGAAGCCCTGCTGATGCACAAGCAGACCTTTCAACTGCCACTGGACGAACCGCTGGGGTTTGCAGATGCCAAAGCATTCACGCATAGCGTGAAGCAGGCGGTTGGCTCAAACACCTGGGTGGCGCCACAAGCACTGGATGATTTTCAATTGATACGCAGCGGCGGCTTCAAAGTGCTTGATTTGCGCCTGGTGGATACCTTTGGGCGGGTACAAGACCTGGACGTGAAAAACTGGCTGGCGAGCGAATTGATGCCGCCATCAAGGGAGCCGGGCTTTTTTTCGCTGCCACCCCGCCTGGCACAGCCAGCACGGATATTTTTCCAATGGCTGGCGGGTGACAATGGCGAAGTCGAAATGAATTCGCATCCCGCAACGACGCCGGTTTGTGCCTGGCTCATGCAAAACCAGCTGGACCAAAGCCTCATGGTCTACGATGCCAGCGGCAAGGCGCAAGGGGAGCTTGACAGGGATTTCAAGTGGACATACGCACCGGGCGCAAAACCAGTCACGCCAGAAAAACGCCCCAAGTATCTGGGTATGTTAGTAGACAACCTGATCAGCAAGGCACCCGCCAATTTTTTTAAACAACTTGATACAGCGCTGGAGCACATACACCCGGCACGTTCGTCCGAGCATGAAGCCCTGGCACTGCTGATAGGGCGGCCGATTGCTGTGGTGCGGGCAAAATTGAAACTGGCGCTACAGGGGCAACCGGCAATCAACCAAAGTTGGGACAGCTTCCGCGCTGATCTTGAAAATTTTTTCCAAAGCGATGGCAAGCAGTTTGAACGCTCAAGCGACGGCATCAGCAAAGTGAAATTGCAGATTCGTCTTGGCGACAGCCGGCAATTGAACGACGGGCTATTGGGGTACTGGATAGAAGACAAGGATGGTAACTATGGCGCATACCAGGCGGGTAATGACACCTGGATAGAGCGTTGTGTCGCCGACGGCGAAGTCAAGCTGACCATGCTGCTGGACCCGCGCGGCGTGGTGCATGTCACATCCGGGATTTTGCCTGCCGAGGTACACGACATTGCACCAGATCACTATGCACCAGCACTGAAAGCGATAGAAGCATGGTTCTTGACCGCCCCCATCCTGAGCCAGGCAAGCAAGATTGCCTTGCCCCTGCCTGCCGAAACCGATCACAAGTGGTCGTGGATAGGCAAGCGCGAGGCAAACGAGTCAAGCCCGATAGAGCCAGCCAATACCCAGGCGAATTGGGCCGGGCAGCTGGAAATTCAAGAGGGTTGGCTCAAGCTGAGCACCTCAGACGCTGAAAAATAAACCACTTCCATTGACAAGAAAGCGATCCAATCATGGCAACTGAGAATAAGCTGGCCCAGTTTCGCAAAAGCTACCCTATTGATTTCACGCTGTTCGATGACGACGATCAAGCAGTCATGGTCATTTCCGAAGATACCGACGACTGGGGATTACATTTAACGATTACCAATACCTCATCGCAAGACATCAATATGATTGCCGGATCAGGTGAGGTATCAGCCAGCAATTACCATTTTGCTTTACAGTTTCGCCCGGGAACGCTGTCCAGGCGCACACTGGAATTACTCAGTAGCGCAGCTGTTAGCAAGGTCGTCAGCACAGCAGACTGGAAGTTGGCACAACTTGCCAATCAGACTGGAACGAATGCACCAGTCAAGCTTTATTTCCTTTACACGGGAAGCAAGAACACGCTTTCAGTAGGGGAAACACGTTCGATCAAGCTCGCTGGTCTCAGCGCTGCGCCGGGCAGCGGAGCACGCGGGACACAGGTTGAATTGATTCCACATCAATTGCAATCACCCGACAGTACAGCGATTACCGGCAGCCGCACGCAATATATGCATGTGACAAATCATAGCGGCAGAAAAAACATACCTTTGCATATGAGTATCATCGAAGGCAATCGCGTGCAGAACGGCGTTGAGTCAGCAACGATCACGCTGCGCCTTACCAATATCTACAAGGCCAAGGATGTCAGCACATCGACGATAGTATTTCGCAAGGGCGATGATAATTACCCTGCGACCAAACTGGTCTTGTCATGTGACACCGGTGTTGATGCATGGGATCTTGGAGCTATCATGGGAGTCGGCGTTCCTGATGGTGTAGAGAGAGTACCGCCCCCCAAAACAGGCGAAACAGCAAGCTGGGAATTCAAGTTTACCAAGGACTATGCTCTTGAATACAAAAAAAGCATAGACCTGATGATCACCATCAATGTATCAGCCGAACCCGGCAATGCGAACCTGTATCTGCACTACGACAATATTCCTGGCTACTGGGATGGGCAATTTGTGTGCAACATAGAAAAAGGACCTCTCCTCATCAAGGATGGAAACGTGGGTATTGGTGGCCCACCATTAGAAATCGAAGATGCCAATAAGCAGAAGTCAGCTGCAAAACTGGGGGTGACCGGTCCCGTCAAGATGGATTTTGGTAACAATGGCAGCCTGGTATTTTTAGGCAACAATGATGACTATCCAACCATGATGGTACTGGGCAAATATTTCCAGATCTGTAGTGGCAACTCTGGAACTTATGGAGGCAATATTCAGAAATTGGCCTTGCGCACAGACGAGCTCACCGTTCCGGGCAGTATGGTCATGGGGAGTATGCCTGATAAGCATATCCCTACTGCCAAGTTAGAGGTTCATGGCGATGTCAAAATGGATTTTGGCGCGGGTAGTGAATTGCATTTTCAAACTAATGACAATAGTAACCCAGGGATATTTGTAGGCTCGAAGCTGGCCGATGGTACTCAAAAAAAGAGCAATAGCCTCACGATTGCAAATGCCTATGTCAATGACAAAAGGGAAAGAGTCTTATTGGAAAATATCTCACTGAATACCCAAAAGTTGACGGTTACGGGTGATATCGAGGTCACAGGTGCGATCAGGGGTAGCGGTGGAGCAGTAATCATCAAGGGGGCAACACAGCTCGTGGGGAGCAGAAAACTGAATGTCAAGGAGACATATTACAAAAACGAGTGTGTCAGCATTCTCGATAAGGGTATTTATAGTCTTGGCGGCCCCCCTCTTCAGGCCGGTGCAAAGCGCTGGTACAGATTCTATATTATCGTCTGGGACTGTTGGAACGGTACGGATACTAACTCAAGCAAAGGAACCAAGGTAGAAATAATACATAAGGAAGATAAAACAACCAATTTCGTTGGTAAAACCGAAGTGTTTGTCCCTGCCGTTTGGGGTGACACCGCTGGTCAGTATAAGGGGCAGGCCTATTCAAGTCTTTTCGAAGTTTCCAATACAAACTGGATAACAGACATCCAAGTGAAAAGCGAATCGCGAACAGCAGTTAATGCAGCCTATTTATACGAGCTTTGGGTCGAGTACTTTGATGTCTTCTAGCTGGATCATGGGTGCCAGATTGTTCCTGCCTGTTTTCATCTCACTCCATGACAAGTCCATGGGTGTGCTTGAGGAAATTTTTGACAGTATCAGTTTCCAGGCAAAGCATTAGCATGGTTCCGTGTATTTGCTTCTTAATCTGAGGGGAATGTTGAGATGGAAGATGTAGCCGTAATTCTGTTACCAGGAATACTTGGAAGCCCACTGGAGAACAAGATCACTCACGAGGATATCTGGCCTGTACACAGCACAGGTCGGACAGTATGGACAGGAGGGTCGCATACAGCAACGAAAGTGAAGCTGTTCGTAGACGACCTCCAGAGGATGAATAGTGTTACGAAAGTGCTTAGACCAACCAAATGGGAAGAAGCCAAGGTGGACCTTGTCGCCCCAATCTACCACGGCTTTGTAAAACTGCCTGCCAACGAACGTCTTGACAAAGAGGGAAAGCAACTTTGTTTCACACCACATGTCTACGTATTGAACTACGACTGGAGCGTCTCAACCATACTCAATATCACTGATATCAAGGCTGCAACCTTATCAATCATGAAGGCCGCATGTCATGACCATAACGCGACGAAATTCATGTACGTCACCCACAGCATGGGTGTACTCGCCGCCCTCGCAACTGTGCTTGGTGGTGGTCTTGCAGACGACATTGATTTTGCAGGAATAGTCGCCGTTGCAGGGCCAATCCCAGGTGCTCCCGAAGCCCTCATGCGCATGATGAGAGGATTTCCATCTCCTAGCATCATCAATTATGAAAAAGCCATTGCAACTAAATTGCTAGCCAACAACGGCTGGAAATTCTCCATGCTTGCCCCTGTCCTCCCCGGGTTTGCTGATCTGTTGCCGTGGAGCGAACTGGATCGTGATTTAGAGACGGAAATTGAAAATATCATCAACTTTCACTTCAACCCGGACAAGCCGGTCAAGCGAGGAGCGGGCATGTGGTCGTATAACGAGCGGTCTTGGTCGGAGGCAAGTGATTGTCGTGCCAACTTAATAAAAAAAATGAAGAGCAATATCAGTGAAGCACGGAAATTGCACTTACTCATTCGAAACAAGCAGTATGATTTGACCATCTTCAACAGACTCTTCGGTGTTTGTCTGAATGGAAAAGACACCATACAATCAATGAATTTCGTCAATTTGACAGGCGTCCCAAGCCTGCGCGGTAAGCGGAGCGGAAGCCTGAACATTCCAGACGAATTGAAAGACACCTATACCTCAGCCCAAAAGGGTGACGGCACAGTGACACTAGGCGGGCAGAGGTACAATTGTTCAGCCTCTATTAAAGTCCCCGGAGGCATAGATCATGCCGACGCATTCGAGAATAAAAATGTATGGCCATACATCCACACCGGGATGAATTGGATCTACAAACACAAAATTTAACCAGAGGCTGAGCACAATGGACTTCGAACAACTTCAGAAGGTGCTCCGCTCATCGGACGATACGCTTGATCTCTGGGCAAACACGGTAGAGGACGATGCGTTCAAAACGGCATTTGAGCGCGTGTGGGGCACACATACTGCAATCAAGATACAGCAGCAAGACTTCAAGACGGGGGACAATTCCATCAGCTTCGGAGGAAAAGCCACGCTGCCAGAAATAAAGCATGTATCGGAAATAGCCCTTGCTGCGTTTGAGTGCCAGATGAAAGCCAGTTTTTCCCTGGAAGATGATGGCAGTGTACATGCTCTGCTGGACTTTTCGTTGGATCAGCCTCTATCAAAGGTGTTTCGCTCACTCCCTGACGCTTTTGAAGCAGCGACCTACGATGAAGGGGAGGAGCATCCGCCCGAAGCACCAGGCGATCAGCCCCCCGTGCTCTGGAAAGAAATCCTGCAACACGTCCACATCGTTTTCAGCACACACGACTGCAATGCGAATCTTTTCTTCGACCCAGGCAGTGGCGAGATTCAGCTAGCTCAGGAAGGTAGCGCGATCCAACTTGCTCAGGGGCTCAATCTCCTTGCGTCCTGGACACCGGACGGGAAGCTCGCCTTGGAGACGAATCGCTCGCCTCGCCCAATCTGGGGTTCTATCGTCATGCCAGGGACGCTTGATACGACATGGCCCTCGGACACGAAACCCTGGGAAGCCCGGCAGTTGCCGCCAGGCATACATGTACAGGCTGCGCTAAGCGGCCCCGTGGATCTCCCGGCAGGAATTACCATTGAACCGGCGCAATTTCGGTTCTACACGCCACTCACCAGGGAATGGTTACTCGGTCATACCAATCTTGCTCCTGTGATGGCCTATGTTGGCAAGCTGAAGTTCGACCACAACAGCAAAGAACTTATCGGCCAAGGGGTGCTCGCCGCAGAAACCTGGGATGATTTCAATACCAATGTCCAGATAGAATGTACATTCGACAAACTGCCTTTGGCTAAGTTGGAAGACTTATGGGGTGAAACCAAGCTAGAATTGCCCGAGGGTTTATCTGCACTTGAACAGCTCACCCTCAACAAGGCCATCATTCGTCTCGTCAAGGGAGCAAATCAAGCTAAGCATGAAATTGCCGGGTTTGCCTTCGTCATAGCACTTGGTAAACTTGCGAATTGGCCTATCGTCAAAGGCAAGATCGATGCCTCCATAGACGAAATCCGGGTATTCATAGACTACCGCAGCGGCACAGGTCTGGACGTGCGGGGGCGCTTGTCTGGCAGCGTGTCCACTCTCGGCACAAAGAATTTAATGGCAAGCATAGATCTTCCAGGTTTTGCTGTCGAGGCTCGTCTGACCGAGCCATATCAACTGGACTTCAACCATATGTTTTCTTCAGGCGGCCTGCTGGAAGGCTACCCGAAATTTCGATACGACTCAATCACACTTAGTCAGCTCAACCTGAGCCTGAATCCCGAGCCGCTGGAATATAACTTCTCCATCGTCGTGAACAAAGACATGGTAGTGCCAGGCAATGACAGCGATGCCAAGTTTTCATTGATGTTCGATGTGAGGCAAAACAGATGGATGCTGGCAGGAGTAGCCATTGGTCAGGAAGCAGGAATCCCGCTTGGCCGTATGCTGGAGCAATTGGCGAAAAGAATCGAGTCGTTCCCGCCCAACCTCACACTGCCAGATGTACTGGACAGCTTTGAGTTGATCAGCTTCGAGGTGGCGGTGGCGAAAGTTGCTTCGTGCAGGTTTTCCTGCACCGGCCAGATAAGCATTGAGGGTAAAAAAATTCAAGCCGGCGTCAATATCGACTTTGCCAAGGACGAGAAAATCTACAAGGGCTGGTTGTCACTAGGCGAACATATGTTCTCCTTCACATCACAATCGACTGCGGCAAAAGACCAGATACCTGCATCAAGCGAATTGGTCGCTGCCTACAAGCATTGGAGTGATGAGGCCCTGGGTCTGGGCGACATGATGGGGGGGCTTATCGAGGAAGAAGAAACGAGAAAGCACCTCAACACGCTAAAAATCAACTTGAAAAACGCCTTCCTGGCGCATACCAAGACCAATACCCTGCCGGCACAAGACTCTGGCAAGTATCTTTTTGGTATGGACCTGGGCGCAGAACTCAAATTTACTTCCCTTCCCCTGGTCGGAAAATATTTCAACCAGGATATAGGCATACGCAACCTCCAGGTCATCTACGCGCAAAAACCATTCACGGCAGAAGATGTGGCAAGGATCAACCCCTCACTGCCACAAAACATTGGGCAAAAAACGGCGGATACCCCGCGCCCCCCCTCAGGGGGTGCTACGGCAAATCCTGCCCAACAAATCGCCCTGGCGCAAGGCCTGAACATTGCGGCAGACTTGAACCTGGGTTTTGCCGCACCTCCGCTTGCCTTTCCCATGAGCACGCAAGCCTTGCCCGCAGGTGCGACACCAACCGCAGCGCCTCCTGACAGTGCCATCTGGCTCAATATCCAAAAAGCAGTAGGCCCCATCCATGTCGAGCGGATTGGTGTCGAATATCGCCAATCAAAGATATGGGTGCTGCTGAGCGCCTCCATGACTGCAGCAGGATTAAGCATCTCGCTGGACGGCCTCGGTTTTGGTGTAGCTCCCTCCACACGTGAAATCGACGTTTCATTACGCGGCCTGGGCATAGATTACAGCAACGGGTTTGTCGAAATTGGTGGCAATTTCCTGAGATTGCCGTCCAAAGATGCAAGTGCCTCAACTGAATACAGCGGTGCAGCCATCATCAAGGCAAAAGTCTTGACCATCAGCGCACTTGGCTCGTACACCATCATCAAGGATGAAAAAGATCCAGCCAAAGAAGATTCATCGTTTTTCATTTACGGCCTGCTCGATTACCCCATCGGTGGCCCGCCATTCTTTTTCGTCACAGGTCTTGCCGCCGGATTTGGCTACAACCGCAACGTGGTCGTGCCCCCGATAGAAAGACTGGCGCAGTTTCCACTCATAGAAGCGGCGCAAAACAAGACTGATGCCAGCAAGATGCTGGCGATTCTGCAACGTGCCAGCGCAGCCATCCCTGCCACAGTGGGCCAGCACTTCCTCGCCGCTGGTGTGATGTTCAGCTCATTCAAGATGGTCGAGTCAACCGTACTGCTCACCGCTGCCTTTGGCAAAAAACTTGAGTTGCACCTTCTGGGCTTGTCGACCATGCGCATTCCTTCAGCGGAGCTTGGCAATGACCTGCCAGCTGTCGCTGAAGTCGAATTGGCGCTCAAAGGCAGTTTCATTCCCGATGACGGATTTTTGGAATTGCGGGCGCAACTCACCCCCACTTCATATCTCTTTTCCCGGGATTGCCACTTGACTGGAGGATTCGCGTTTCTGTGCTGGTTCAAGGACAGTGGCATGGCAAAAAACGGGGATTTCGTATTGACGCTGGGCGGCTATCATCCGCATTTCCAGGTGCTCAAACATTATCCCGTGGTGCCACGACTCGGTTTCTCTTGGCAGCTCCAGGAATTTGGCCTGTCACTGCAAGGCGACGCCTATTTTGCACTTACGCCATCGGCCATCATGGCTGGTGGACATTTGCAGGTCATTTGGAAAAGCGGTGCTGTCATGGCCTGGCTCAAAGCCGGGATAGACTTTTTGATTGCCTGGATGCCCTACCATTATGATGCGCAAGCCTATGTTGATATTGGTATCCAGCTCACCTTCGAATTCTTTGGCACACAAAGGCTGTCGCTCGAAGTCGGTGCGGACCTGCATATCTGGGGCCCCGAATTCGCGGGTGACGCCAAGGTACATTTGTGGATCATTTCATTTACCATCCATTTTGGCAAAACAGCTGCCAGCCAGGCCAAGGCGATAGGGTGGGACGAATTTAAAAAAGTATTCCTGCCAGAGCAAGTGTGCAGCATTGTGGTAGCCGATGGCCTGGTACGCAAAGGCGATGGCAAGGATGAGCTTGGCATCATCAACGGCAAACATTTCCGGCTGGTGAGCGATTCGCTGATTCCATCAACCTCCTACGATGTTCCCAAGCTCGATTCCAGGGAGGGGGCCGCAATAGCGCAGCATTTTGGCGTGGCGCCGATGGGGCTGTCGTTAGTCACGTCTTCCAGGCATAGCATTAAGCTCACCCCGAAGTCTAAGACCAATGAGACTAGCTCAAAGGAACCGGTATCCCAGTTTTCCTGCAAGGCGATAACGAAAAATGTTCCCTTCTCGCTTTGGGGCTCATCGCTCACGCCACAGCTGCATGGTCCCCAATTTGTCGACAATGCGCTCTGTGGTTTTGAGATCAAGGCGAATGAGCCAAAGCCTGCCTATAAGACCGCGGCCATAAAACGCCAGGATTTGCTGGTCAGCGACAACAACGGAAAAAATACCCGTTCATGCACCTGGGGGCCGATGGGGAAAGCTTTTACCCGCAGCACCCAGGGTATCGAAGTCACAACAGCAGTGGACACGAGCAAACGTAACGAGTTGCTTAAAAAGTTAGGCGTCAGTATCTCCCAACTCGATAATGACTTTACTTTCGATTATCTCGTAGAACTACCACAAGTCGAGGCAACGCCATGAGCCAGCCAGGAAATAATTCCCTGCAAAACCAGGATGACGTGATTTGCTTCATCGATTCACACGACCCTGGCGTCGACGCAGGCGATTATGAAATTGAAGTCACGCAAGTAATCGCCGGGACAGGTATCCCGGAAACCACGTTTACAAAGAAGGCGAGCTTTTCGATTCAGGGCGAGCGTTTTACTTTGCCGCCAAGCGAAATTCTTGCCGTGTTCCCGCCCAACGGCAGCATGGGTGACCACGCAAATGTGCTACCGCATGTAGTTTTACAGCGCAGTACATTGCCCTGGGAGCGCAGGGCAGAAGCCAGTTCCGATGCACCATGGCTGGCGCTGCTGGTCTTTCACGAAGGAGAAATAGGCGAGCCGCAGACCATGGCCCTGAAAGAGACAAAACTCAACTATCAACCGGAAAGGGGACAATCCCTTGAAGATCAAGTCACCATCATTGAAGTTGACAAGTCACTCCTGGATTCCCTGCTTCCGAGTATAAACGAACTCAAATTACTGGCGCATGTTCGTCAACGCTCATCCGCCACTGCCACCCCGCTTGCCGAAGTCGCCGCCATCATTGCAAAGCGACTACCCAAGGCCAAGGGCTTGAGCACAGCGCACCTGGTATCGCTTGAGCATCGGTATACAGATGAGAATAATGCATTTGATTTCAAGAACAAAGAAGGTAAGGAAGAACAAAAGATTCAACTCATCAGCTTGGCCAGCTTCAGGTTTGGCTGCACCCAGCCAGAACAGCAATTTACCGAGTTGCTGTTGAATCTCAAAGGAAGCACACCGGCTACTGGCCCCATCAGCTTGCGTTTGCCGGAGAGCGATTTTCCCGGGGAAAGCGATGACATAGCCAAAGCGCAATTGGCATCAGGTGCGGTGCCTATGCTGCATGCCTTGCGCAATGGTAAAAAAACCGTGTCCTGGTATCACGGGCCGCTTGCGTCCACAAAGAATCCCATGGATCCCCAAAGCACGGCACTTCTTTCCTGGCCTGTCAAGGTCGCAGACCAGCTCTTGCGCTATAACCAGGCGTCAGGGATGTTCGACGCGTCCTACGCGGCAGCATGGGAAATTGGGCGACTGATCGCTTTGCAAAACAAGAAATTTTCACTCGAGCTGCTGCACTGGAAGCAGGAACAAGCCAAATTGCAGCTGACCCGGACTTTCCATCCGCTGGCCATTCCATCGTCGAACCCGGTGACAGACATTGATGCGGCATTACCCCCAGCCCTGCAAGACTGGATTGTTGGTCTGAGACTGCTCGAAGGCCTGCCGTTTTCTTACCTCGTGCCGGACGAACGTATGCTGCCGGTGGAATCCATACGTTTTTTTGCGCTGGACTGGTTTTGGATCGCCTGCCTGCTCGACGGTGCATTCAGCGTCGGGAGTGTGACACCAGCCGACAAAGAACGGGACCGCGCTTACTTGCAACACAGGACGAATCCTCAGGGATTGGTGACGGGCGTGATTCTTCGCTCTGAAGTCATATCGGGCTGGCCCGGCTTGCAGGTAGATGGATATATGGCAGGCGAAAAAGAACCCAGGCCGCCCCTGCGTACAGACAAGCTGGCGCCTGGCATGCTTTTTTGCCTATTCGATGGTGAGCTCAGTGAAATCAAGATTCACAAAAAAATAGAAACCTTGCACTTCGGCTTGAGCGGCGAAAACGATGCAATCACAAAAAAACCACGATCTCAGGAAAATGAGATCAGTGTTATTTGGAAGGACAAGAGCAAACGTATCATAGACATCCAGGCATTCAGCACTGCCATGTCTGCCGAGGCACCGGCCGATTTCGCATCTGCAATGATTGAAGGCGTCGAGGAAGTGACCTTCGCTATGAGCAACCTGTCACAGTAAAGAGCAAATTATTTCGGACACAGAGATAGCTGATTTACTGTCGCTCTCAAGTTAAAGTCTGCCCCCATGCAAGCTGTCATCACCGTTTTGTCAGCAACATGATGTAACAGGTCAGGTCATGTAGCAAACAATGGCCTGACCGTGTTCATCATGGATGTCTGCTGGCTGGAGCTGTTCTATCGCTTGAAACTCTCAGGCTTCAAGCTTACACTCACATGCTTACTTATCAACATCTTGCCTGATCATGAGCATATTGACTACTGCACGCCTGCGCCTGGAGCCAATGAACGATAGTCATTTTGATGGCCTGTTTCACATGAACAGCCAGGCTGAAGTCATGCGATACATTAGCGGCAAGCCAGATACACCTGAGGATACTTTGGCTGCAATAGAGCGCATCAAGGCACGCTGGATAGAGTATGGATTTTCCTGGTGGAGTTTCATAGAACTCGAGAGTAATGAAATCATCGGTGCGGGTTGCATACAATACCTGGGGCACGACCCGGCAAATCCCCTGGAAACCGGCTGGCGACTGCGCAAGGAAAGCTGGAACCGGGGTTATGCCTCAGAAGCCGCACGTGCCATGGCGGCATTTGCTTTTGATAATCTCAAGGCAGTATCCTTGTGCGCAATCTGTCATCAGGATAATCAGGCCTCAGCCCATGTCATGAAAAAACTGGGCATGCGATATCGCGGCATAGAACGCTGGAATGACATGGATAACGCTGTTTATTCCATGGATAAGACAGAGTGGCTGGCAAACAAGACATAGCGAAGAAATAGCGTTTTAATCTGCCGCAACGACAATACGATTCCGACCACTCTCTTTTGCGCGATACAAGGCCATGTCACTGGATGATAGCGAGACATCGGCATCAATATCGCTGGCCTGCATTATCGCTATCCCTATACTGACCGTGACAGGAATGATATAGGTATGCGCATTGACCGGTGTATCCAGCAATTGCTTTTGCACGCGTTCAGCAAAGATCGTGGCGTCAGCTATGCTTGTGCCCGCCAATACTACGGCAAACTCTTCACCGCCCACCCGGCCCGCATAATCACTTTTGCGTAATTCATCATGCAGGATATGGGCAAAATGCCTGAGCACCAGGTCACCTACGGCATGTCCATGGGTGTCATTGATGAGCTTGAAATTGTCCAGGTCACACATCAGCACTGCCGCGGCTTTGCTGGCACCGCGCTGTATGCGGGCCAACTCCTCTTCCATGCGGCCCATGAAGCTGCGGCGGTTGGGGATTTGCGTTAAAAAATCTATGGTCGCCAACTCTTGCAATTCCTGCTCTATGCGTTTATGTTCGGTGACATCAGTAATAAAGCCATGCCACAGGGTAGAGCCATCAGGCAAGCGACGTGGTTTGGCATCCTTTTGACGCCAGCGCATGCCTTGCTGTGGCAAGTTGACGCGGTACTCCAGATGCAAATGCTCCAGTCTGCTGGCTGACTTGAGGACAGCGTTGCGATAGGCAGGAAAATCATCAGGGTGTATACGCGCATGTACCAGTGTCACGGCGTCCGGCATTTGTGCCGGGCTTAATTCATAAATATCCCGTATGCCCTCACTAAGATAAGTAAAGCGCTCCTCACCATTGGCATGCATGCAGTATTGATATGCCAGGCCTGGCACCTCATTGGTCAGGCAGGTCACCAGGTCGGCACTTTCTTGCAAACGCTGCGACAAGGTACGCATGGCAGTGATATCGGTGGTGGTACCTATCATGCGCAAGGGGCTGCCATCTTCTGCCCGGCTGACCACCTTGCCCCGGCTGGATATCCATTTATAACTGCCATCCTTGCAACGTACCCTGTGCTCTACCACATATTGCTCAGTCCGGCCTTCGAAATGCGCCTTGATGGTGGCTTGCACATAGGCCAAATCCTCAGGATGCAACCTGGTATAACTGTCCTCTATGCGATTTGAAATTTCTGCATCTGCATAACCTAAGATGGCTTTCCAGCCAGGCGAGTAATGAATTTGACCAGACTGTATATCCCTGTCCCAAATGCCAGTAGCGCTACCCTCTATCGCCAGTGCCATGCGCAACATGCTGGCCTGGCTTTGCTCGGCCAAGGCATTAGCACGCTGGTTTTGCTGCTGATGATGCGCATGTTGCAGCAGATTGGCAATCAGGCTGGCAAGCTCTTCAAATACTTGCGCATTGGGCTGGCTGGATGGAAGTTGTGGTTTATTCAACAGGAAGAGAGCGCCAAGCAAAGTCCGCCTGGCATCGAAGAACGGTATGCTTTCTATCAAGGTCAAACCATGTTTTTGCACGACTCCTCGCCAGGCAGCACGCAAGTCCGCCTCTGTCTCTGGTAGGAGAAAGTCTTCTGCTACCAAAGAAAGATCGCGCATGTTTTTCAGACAAGAATCAGCAGAAGCTGCAGACAAGTCTGAAGTGATCAACAAACTACCCTCACCCGTGGCTTCACTACTCACCACTACTATGGTCTGTAAAGCAGGATAGTGGGCCTCCAGGCTAGCCATAATTTGTCGCAGGCTGACATCGAGTGATGTATTGCCTGCGATAGCGCTCATGCATAGTTTATACAAGCTCAATAGATATTGAGTCTCATCATTACTTTTATGCAAAGTATCCGAACTCATATCAGCCCAATCACCCTTTTGGGAACTTGCTTGCACATGCCAGAACTCATTTCCTCGCTATAGATCATCATATACTAAAGCGACTATGCCTGAGTATGAGCGAGATTTTTTCATGTCAGCGCGTTTTACAACAAGCAGCATGAGTTGGCTGATTACAAGCCCTCCAGATAAAAAGCTTCAGGCTGCCCTTTCCGGTGCATGAATGCAGAAACTTCGTCTTGCCAAATTTGTGGCTGCAAACTGGCAGTGCTGCGCGTGATAAAACGACGCATGGGCCTGCGATCAAAAGCCTGGGCCAGCAATTTTTGCATGCTGACAAAACTGTCCGGGTTGATATGCGTGCCTTGAGAAATGCGTTCAGCAACCAGATTCACTTGATGCAAGATAGCCTGTTCACGCCTGGGGTCACTCTGCACTGCCACCTCATAAAAAGAAGTGAGTACCGCAAATGCAGGGCGCACACCTTCCAGCAAGCAGGCTTGCAATCTGTCATGTCCATCCAGTATCAAATAGGCATTCAGGCCATGTATATACCAGGCCAGTATCGGTGGCAATTGTCCGGCGCGAACCAGCTTGCGCCACCATTTGACGCGTCCACTATCCTTACGTTGTGGAGCAAATACATTCAACACCTGTCCATTACCGGACATACACCAGTCCAGATAGACTACAGGTGCATGTAATAACCGAAAGTCTTCGTCGCCACCGCCAAGATTCCAGTCACGCAAGCGGTATTTGCCACGCCAATGGGGATGGCATATCTGGCTACCATCACAGTATTCAAGCGACCACAGGCCATCGGACAAACAACTGATATCCACATTACGCAATGCCTGCACAAAATGTTTCAGCCACAATCTCTTTTGCTGCTCAACAGAAGCAGACGCTGAAGCAATTTGCTGGACGTCAGCCGAGCTAATAGTTGGCAACCAGTCCTGATGCTGCGGCAAATGTCGATATATGCTTACACCATAATAAGCTTCATCAATTTCTGCCCACAACAAAGGCAGATCGCCCACATCCAGCCGCATGCGCTTGCCTGCTGCCGTACGCAAACGCAGGGCTGGCTTTGGTGCATTGCTGACGGTCAGAAGCAGTCCCCGCCATTGCTCATAGTCACGCTCGTGGTCGCCAGTATCGTCCTGATAATGGATATGAATAGCCATCTTGCTGTTATTTATTTCATAGACTTTACAGCCCTTGCTTTTTCAAGGCCTCAATCTCAAAATCACCATCATCTACCAGACGCTCGCCACCGGCAAACTTGCCCAGGCCCAGTATCCTGCCCATGGACAGCAGCAGACTTTGTCCTGCCGCCAGACGCTCTGGCACCAATTGATAAACCGGGTCATTAAAGGCTGCTGCTGGCGTAGTGAACTTCCAGCCCATGTCCTTGAACTGAGTGATCACATCGTCGAGCCACAAGGCATTGATCAGATTATGATGCATGAGCAAGACTTGCGGTATATCGCGCCCCTGCAATTGCCAGGACAAGGCACGATAAGCTTCGGCACGCTGACGCACGTGGGCAAGGTAAGCCAATTTGATAGGCGTCACATCTGCCTCAGGATTTTTTGTGAGTACCTCGACCAGTTTTTCATTCAAGCGCCAGTCGCTGGTATCGAGGCTAACATAGGCATTGCGGTAGTTATGCTGTTTCAAAAAGAGACGCATGCCATCCCGCTTTTCTGGGGTATTACCTTCACGCAAATAAGTATAGCGATACCATTTCTGGTAACCGGGCAAAGTGCTGATGATGGCGTCGCAATCGAGGATCTCTTGCTGGTATTGCGCCAGGCTGACTTTGTCGCTATGCAAATCAGGATGACTCATGCTGTGGTTGCCTATGGCGTGACCAGCATCGCCCCAGGCTTTGGCAAGTGCATAACCAGCAGGCTGTTTGGCAGCATAGTTTGCTGTAACAAACAAGGCCGCAGACACACCATGTTTAGCCAACGCCTTCAGCATGGCTTGATTGCGCTGCTCTGGGCTTAGCTTTGGTGTTTGCTCCAGGTTAGGTGCATCATCAATTGTCAACGCCACAGTTTGAGCAAAAACATTCGCAGACAAGAGCGCACATGCAAGTAAACATGCCGAGGCAGTAGCATTAGTTAAGTGTGTAAAAATTCTCAATTTCTTATCACCTTCAAAATAAATTTAATCGACCGCATAATCATTATTTTTTGTAAGCTGATCAACAGCGTCAATCAGCATGAACTGTTGACCATTCCATTGATAGCGGCTGGCTGTTACACTGGCGTTTGACCCGGAGTCTACACTCAGGGCAAGTAAATATTTTTTATTTCCATCTGCTTCATAAGTCCACTCAAATGCCGCAGCCACGATAGTTTGTACTAGCTTGTACTCGCCTCCCACCATGCCGTAGACCAGCATTTGTTCATAGGCCGCCCCTTGCTGCATCTTGAGTACGACGACAGGCTTGTCTGCCAGGGTAAATTCAGTATGGACTTGCAGGCGTGGATTGTAACTATCGACAAACTGCTGTTGCAACACCAGCCGCCAGGCCTGCTTATCTTTTTTGTATACGCTAAATGTACTGGCAATGCCGGCCATATTTTTCTTGTTGACCGAGATACCTGGCTTACTTGACCAGGCTAGTAGTTTCCAGTCATCCGTTGCGCTGAGCACACTGTAATTTTCGACCTCGGCCAGATTCGCTTTGCTGAATGCTGGGAAAGCGTCTTGCAGGGCTTGGGTTTCCGCAGATTTTTGACCAGGCTGGCATGCTGCGAGTGTGAACAGGATGAAGAGAGTGAACAGCGATTTTTGATATGGCATGAAGATTGATTTCAGAAGAGTATTTCTTGGAGCGCTCAAAAAATGCCTTATAGCAAGTAAATCCAGCGATAGCATAACACTAAGTTTTATTGAGCGTGCAAACCTCAAATATTTGTCACTATCGGCATGTCAATTACCGGGCAAGCACCTATAATTCTGATGGCAATATCGTCACAGCTTGATGGCATTGTTTGCCAAAATTGTTCTATGCGCTCCCCTTGCTTCCAACAACTATCAACATGAAGGAGATATCTGCATGAGTATCGTAACCTCGCACGAACCTGGCGCATTTTGCTGGGTGGAACTTGGCACCAATGATCAAAAAGCGGCCAAAGCATTTTATGGTGAACTGTTTGGCTGGAACGCCCAGGACAATGAGATGGGGCCAGGAAGTTACTACACCATTTTCCAACTCAAGGGACAGGATGCTGCGGCAGCCTATACACTGGACCCTGAGCAGCAAGCTGGCATACCGCCACACTGGGCTATTTATGTATCAACAGCAAATGCAGAAGCCACAGCCAAGCGTAGTGCAGAATTAGGTGGGGAAGTCGTGGTCCCGGCATTTGATGTCTACGATCTGGGCCGCATGGCTGTCTTGAAAGACCCCACCGGGGCTTTCCACAATATCTGGCAGCCAGGTAAAAATATTGGGATAGGCATACACAATGAGCCTGGTGCCTTTTGCTGGGGGCAGCTCAATACCAGTGACACCGCAAAAGCAGAAGCCTATTACACGGCATTGTTTGGATGGTCTGCCAACACAGGCAGTGACGGTGGCATGACTTATACAGAATGGCAGCAACATGGTACGGCCATAGGTGGCATGATGACTTTGCCAGATGGTGTCATGGCACCGTCACACTGGCTGGCCTATTTCAGCGTGGAAGATTGCAATGCCAGCGCGGCCAAAGCCCAAGCCTTGGGGGCGGCTACCTATGTACCACCGACCGACATACCGCATACTGGTCGCTTCGCCGTCTTGGCAGACCCACAGGGTGCTGTCTTTGCGATTTTTCAGCAAAGTTAATTAAGCCCGCAAATGCCCGGCCCAGGCCGGGCATTTGCGCAGTGTTTAATTTACCTGCAACAAGCTGAGTACATGTGCTACGCCTAGCCTGGGGCTGGACAAGACTTCCTTGCCCAGCTCAGCCAGATCAGGCGCAGCAGCAGCCATGGATGCCTGGGCCAGGACTATGACGTCAATTTCAGCTGCCTCATCCTGCACTCTCTGCCTGACTGCATGCACGATCGCCAGTCGATACGCATCGCTATTCCCCTGCAGGAAATGTGCCCAGGCATCTGCAACCAGCAAATTACTGATTACCAAAGGCTGATTCAAGGCAGTAGCAGATTCCTGCAATAATTCTGCCGTGGGTAACAAGGTAGTTTCCAGCGCTGCTACCAACAAGACGCGCGGCCCCTGTGTGACAGCCCGGTCTGCCATGGCACGATCTATCCTGGCCGTCTGCAAGCCTGATGCACCGCACATGCGTTCGGCCACACCACCTATACTGGAACAGGTGCATACCACCATGTCAGCGCCGCTTGCTGCGGCCTCTTGCATGGCTGACTGTATACGCTGGATGACATGCGGATCTGCGACGCCAGACTGCTGGGCGGCAATGAGTAAGCCAGCATCCACATGATGATGCAAATTGAGCCCGGGAGCCATATCCCGCACCAGTGCATCGAAAGTAGCTATGTGCACTGGTGAGGTATGTAAAAAAGCGAGTGTCTTTTGCATGTAGTTCCGGTCTTTCAGCTCAATTGAGTTTTTTCATATGATCCACCAATTGCTCCAGCGCGGCCCCCCATCCTTGATGGAATCCCATTTCCATATGTTTTTGCATGTCTTCTGCATTTTTATGTAAAACCACTGCCTTGTATTTGGTACCAGTCTCATGGGCTTCAAAGGTGACGATGGCCGTCATGAAGGAGTTGCCGGTAGGACGAAAGCCTGGCCCCAGAGCATCTGTGAAAACCAGCCTTTGACCAGGTATCACTTCCAGATAGCAACCAACATTATTATGATCGACACCTTCTGGTGAACGCATCACGGTGCGAAAAATGCCACCTGGTCGCAAATCGATTTCACAGTCTACGGTTTTCCAGGGGGCGGGTGTAAACCACTCGAGCAAATGCGCAGGCGTAGTCCAGGCCGCCCACACCAGTGCTGGCGGGATGTCGACGATGCGTTCCAGCACCAGATCAAACTTACCCACTTCTTGCGCTACCTCAGTCATCATGAGTCTCCTTCATTTTTTTTAAGTGTAAATCGAGCTGATTAAAACGGCTTTCCCAATCGCTACGCTGTTTGCTCAACCAAAGTTCAACTTCCTTTAATGCCTCTGGTGCCAGGCGATAAGTCCTTATTCTGCCTTTTTTTTCTGACATGACCAGACCGGAATGCTCAAGTACCTTTAGATGCTGGGTAAATGAAGGCAGGGCCATGTCAACATCCTGCGCCAATTGGCTGACCGCCGCAGGTCCCTGTGACAGGCGTGCCAATACTGCACGCCTGGTGGTATCACCGAGGGCTGAAAACATGAGGTCGAGTTGGGTTTGATGAACAGGCATACAGGACAATATAGCGCAATTAAATACTTAGGTAAACACCTTTATATAGAACTTTATTGCGCGATTCTTTCATCTGGTCGCCAATGTTTCAGGCTTTGATCAAAGATATCTTGCAGGTACTTGTAGCGGGGTGATAGGTAAAGATAAACAGGCTTGAAAAATAAATCCTGCAAAAGATAAGTGTCTGGAGCATGTTCACTGCCTGCCAGTATTTTCATGGCCAGGCTCTTGGTCATGATGCAGGCGTCGCCGTGATTTCTCAATACCATGTAAGCACAATCATGTTCAGAGTTGACAGCGATCAATTGCTCTAGTTCTTTGTGTGCTGCAATGGCAGCATTGCCACGCACATAAAATACTTTTTTCTTGCTCAGATCGGCCAGGGATTTGATGATGAGATTTTTGTCGTGCGTGAGCACACTGAAGCTGAGCTGCCCTATTGCGGTGGGCACGCGTGTCGCCGTTGGCGCCATTTGCAGGAACTCTTCAAAGCGCGGCAACTCACCAGCGGTTTCACTCTCCTGCAACATCTTCAAGGCACGTCCAGGAGGATAAGCCGTCAGCTTGCAGATCAGGCCATTTTGTTGGCACAGTTTTTCCAGCAAGTTTTTGCTTTCCGCAAAAGCTTCGCCCGCATCCGTCAGGGAAGAAGAAAAATACAATACTTCGCGCTGCACTACTTGTTCACCTAAGCATGTAGTGCAAACAGCAAAACAAACCAGCGATAAAAGTAAGCGCACGTGTGCTCGCTTTCAAAATCGGAGCTGGCACTTTGTCAGACTTTATGTTGTTAACATAAAATTAAAACACAAAGATTGCGGGACCAGTACTGTGAAAGTATTTAACAAGACCGAGCTACTGACAAGCAAGACTTGGGATAGTGTTGCAGAGAAGGTGCAGCTTGCCGCTTTTTGCCGACAAACTTATTGATCTGACATATCAAACCCATCATTCTTTCTGGAAGAATAGGAAGTACCGGCTTTGAGCATCCCTATTGCAACAGCTTCTTAACAATCATAACCCTCATCAATCAGTGTCAAATTCAGACCAAAAAAATCTTCAAAAAACGCTGTCCTGGCTTGCAGCCATGCCAGGGATTTTTCATCATAGTCACGCGCTTCCAGCAAAGTGATTGCCCTGTCCTGCTGTTTGATATTTGCTTCCAGCACGATCCAGCCAGTACCTTTCGCGCGCCGCATAAAAGCCAGATACACAGCACTGATCTGGGCCTTATCCAGCACTATCACTTTATGGTCCTGATAAAAACCTAATTTGCCTGAGACTTCATCCTGCCAGGCGTATAGATGCCCGGCATACTCTGTCCGGGAAAAGCATGCAGCAAGTGCTGGCAATGCAGACGCCTCCAGCGCACTTGCCCCCAGTTGTATGGGCAAGTTTGAAACGGCGTAAGGCAAGGACAAATCTATCGTCTTCATGGCTCTTGCAATACTCAATGTGCTGCTGGTTCAGTCTCAAGCGCCGCGGCAGTACGCGGGGCATTGTAAAGATCAAGATTCAACAAGCCCAGGCGCTTGGCAACGATAGTTGGCACCAGCGCCTGGCCCGCTACATTGACCGCAGTACGCCCCATGTCGATAATGGGTTCCACTGCCAGCAACAAGCCCACACCTTCGAGTGGTAAGCCCACGGTAGACAAGGTAAGGGTCAGCATGACGGTGGCACCAGTCGTGCCTGCCGTTGCGGTGGAGCCCAGTACAGAAACCAGGGCAATCAAAGCCAGTTGAGTGGCGTCGAGATGCAAACCATAAAACTGCGCAATAAAAATCGCCGAGATGGCCGGATAAATAGAGGCACAGCCATCCATCTTGGTAGTAGCACCCAGAGGTACGGCAAAGGCAGCATATTCGCGCGGCACACCGAGATAGCGCTCAGTGACACGCTCAGTCAATGGCATGGTACCCATGGAGGAGCGTGATACGAAACCCAGTTGCACAGCAGGCCAGACGCCACTGAAATACTGACGCACCGACAAGCCATGCAATTTCACCAGCAAGGGATAAACCACGAACAATACCAGCAGCAAACCTACATACACTGAAGCGCTGAAACTGGCGAGTGAACCCAGGGCATCCCAGCCATAACTGGCAACAGCATCACCCAGCAAGGCCAGCGTACCTAGCGGTGCCAGGCGTATGATCCACCACAATATTTTTTGCACTACTGCACCAACAGCATCAGTAAAGCGCAGCAACGGCTCAGCACGATCACCAACCTTGAGCGCAGCCACACCAACAGCAATCGAAATCACCAGCAATTGAAGGACATTAAAACCAAGCTGGGTAGTAGCCACTGCTTTTTCACCTAGCAGCTTGACTGAGCTGCTGGCCGTCATGCCCAGGATATTTCCCGGCAATAGTTGATTCAAGAAAGCCCACCATGAACCCGTCCTGGACGGCGCACTTGCCTTGGCAGCATCGACTACCGCCCCAGCACTGGGATTGGCCAGCAAACCTATACCCAAGCCTATGGCGACTGCGATGAAAGCAGTAATGGCAAACCAGATCAGAGTCTGGGTCGCCAGTTGCGCCGCATTTTGTAATCGGCGAAGATTGGCGATACTGCTCACCACGGCTGTCAGGATCAAGGGCGGTATCATCAGTTTTAACAAACCCACATAGGCATTGCCGATCGCCCCCAGACTCACTTGAAGCCAGTTCGCGTCTGTGCCTTGTGTCCCCATATTGCGCGCCACCAGCCCAACCAGCACACCGGCCACCAGCCCAATGACGATCTGCGGCCCAAAAGACTTCCACCAGCGTGCGCCGTGGCTGCCTGGCAAAGCTGCTGCACTTGCCTTGTTTGCTGAAGTTTGCATACCAGTTCTCACCCTGCTCTAATGATTGATCACGCCCGCAATCCTGCACCAAGCCAGTGCTCAAGGCAAGTAATTAGAATGCATTAGGTAATTTGCTGGAGTAGGATCTGATGCCTGCTTCATATCTTCAGCTAAACAGAGCTACCAGCACCTCTGTCATCAAGCCCTGGAATTTCCCCCAAAAATTTTCTTGTTTATTTTTCCATCGCCAGTTTTATTCATTTTCAGCGACATTTCAATGGCAGAAAATAGTGCGTACAGAATGTTCGAGCTGCTCTTTTTTTGTTCATAAAAATAGGGTAAGGTATCCGGAAAATTAGCCCAAATCAGCGCGAATCAGCACGAATAGCACAATCAACCTGGATTAAGCCGCCTGCATAATTATTCGATCTTCATCTGTTACTCGCTGTGAGGTTGCAGGTGATGGACAAATCCGCATGTCATTTCAAACCGGCATAGTTAATTTGCCAACCATCAGGCGAATGCAATTATTTTACTCATTCAAATATTCAAACTGACGGCAAGATAGTGCCGGTTTGATCATTCGTTAAAGAAAGCATCACCCATGAACAATCTGATCAAGACATCTTTGTCTGCCATGGCATATGCCATATTGGCTGCGTTTTGCGTTTGCCCTGGTGACGAGGCACTGGCACAGGCACCTGCAAATCCCGCCCACAGTAAACAGGATGATAGTCTGGACCACGTAAGGATACTGGCCGATGAGATGAGAGTGCCGGCGCTGATGGCGGCGGCTAAAGGCGGCATTGCCGATGCCCAGTATAAACTGGGCTGGATATACCAGACTGGAGATGGCGTCCCCAAGGATATGCAGCAAGCCGCCCACTGGTACCGCAAAGCGGCGGAACAGGGTAATGCGCAGGCCCAGATTAATCTGGGTATGTTTTACGAAAATGGCCTGGGAGTAGGCAAGGATGGGCAGCAGGCAGCCATGTGGTATCGCAAGGCGGCGGAGCAAGGGAATGCGCTCGGCCAGGATAAAATTGGATGGGCCTTTGCGAATGGTATAGGCGTAGCCGTGGATGTGAAACAAGCAGCAAGCTGGTACCGCAAAGCGGCGGAGCAAGGCAACACCAGTGGCCAAACTCACCTGGGATCGGCCTATGCTGATGGTGCAGGTGTTGCCAGGGATATGTCACAAGCCGTAGCCTGGTTCCACAAAGCTGCAGAGCAAGGCTTGCCTGCTGCCCAGTACAATCTGGGGGCGGCCTATTTCCAGGGACTAGGTGTTGTCAAGGATATGCAACAAGCCGCCAACTGGTTCCGTAAAGCGGCCGAGCAAGGCCATGTCCTTGCCCAGTACAACATGGGATCGATTTACGCTGATGGAACAGGTGTGGCCAGGGATGTGCAGCAATCGGCAAGCTGGCTACTCAGGGCCGCGCAGCATGGCGTCGCCGAAGCTCAATTTCAACTGGGCCGTGCATTTCTTGATAATACAGATGGAGCGAAGAGTGAGCAGGCCACCTATTTTTAGCTAAGCTTGTCCGCCGCACAGGGCTTTCAGGCGGCACGGGATGCCCTGCCTGCGCTGGAGGCGCGCCTGACAACTGAGCAAAAAAACAAAGTCAAGGCTGACGTGGCGGCCTGGAAGCCAGTTCAATAACACCATTTCACACTACTTCACACTACTACTCATGCAAACCGGCCGTGCGGGTTTGCTTTCTCATTACAGGAACCATCAGCGATGACCCATCTGATCAAAACATCATTCTCTGCCGCTGCATTGATGGCCTTGGCTGTGTTATGTGCATGGCCTGGTGGCGATGTGCAGGCGCAAACGCCCGCCACAGCAGGGGCAAACCCCGCTTATGGTAAGCGGGGTGAAGGGGCAGACTTGGCAAAAATCATGGCGCTCGCCAAAGAAGGTAATGCCGATGCCCAATACAGGCTGGGCATGTTGTATGAAAATGGTGATGGGGTGGCGAAGGATGCGCAGCAAGCCGTAAGCTGGTTTCGCAAGGCAGCAGAGCAATACCATGCACTAGCCCAATTTGAATTGGGTCTGGCCTATACCATGGGTTCAGGTGTTTCCATGGATGCGCAACAAGCGGAAGACTGGTTCATTAGAGCGGGTGGGCAAGGAGATTTATTAACCCATTTCCGTCAAGCGGCTGAGCAAGGAAATGCGTCTGCCCAGTTCCGCATGGGATTTGCCTATTTTGAAGGAGTCGGTGTGGACAGGGATGGGCAGCAGAGCCTGGCCTGGCTCCACAAGGCGGCTACGCAAGAGCATGTGCTAGCCCAGTACTTCCTTGGTTTGATATATGACAAAGGAGCAATGGCAACCAGGGATGAGCAGCAAGCGATAGCCTGGTACCGCAAAGCGGCCACGCAAGGCAGTGCGCGTGCACAGAACAGTTTAGGGATGGCATATGTTTATGGAACCGGCGTAGCCAAGGATGATCAGCAAGCCTTTGGCTGGTACCGCAAGGCTGCGGAACAGGGGAATGTCCGTGCACAATTCAATCTGGGCTTGTTATACGCCAGGGGAAGCGGCGTTGCCAAAGATACCCAGCAAGCCTATTTTTGGATGAAGCTGGCTGCGGAGCAGGGTTTCCAGCGTGCACGCGATACTCTCACTGACCTGGAAGAACGCCTGGCAATAGAGCAAAAAAACAAAATCAAGCCCGGTGCGCAGTCTGGTGGTGATGCGCAGGCTTACCTGTCGGTCAGCCCTGTCTACGGCAAACCAGGCGATGCAAGCGATCTGCCGGAAGTCATGGCGCTCGCTAAAACAGGTAATGCCCAAGCGCAATACAAGCTTGGCGTGCTGTATGACAATGGCGTAGGTGTGGCCAGGGATGCGCGGCAAGCAGTAAGCTGGTTCCGCAAAGCGGCGGAGCAGTCGCATGGGCTTGCGCAGGTGGAATTGGGGCTGGCCTACATCGCAGGATCAGGTGTGACCCCGGATCCAAAACAGAGTGAAAACTGGTTCCGTAAAGCCAGTGAGCAAGGGTATATCTCTGCGCAATTCCGTCCAGCGGCAGAGCAAGGAGAGGCATCTGCCCAGTTCCGTCTGGGCATTGCCTACATTGCAGAATTAGACTTGGTCATTGACAATCAGCAGGGCTTGAGCTGGCTCTATAAAGCGGCCGGACAGGGGCATACGTTTGCTCAGGCCTTCCTCGGCATGATGACTGTCATGGGAGTTACAGATGTGGCGCACGATAAGCAGCAAGTGATTGCCATGCTACGGCAGGCAGCAGAGAATGACAATGCGATGGGACAGGTGACGCTGGGTATGGCTTACTCCATGGGGGCAGGCGTTGAGTACGATACTCAACAAGCCGTCAGTTGGTACCGTAAAGCAGCGGAGCAAGGGCATGCAGATGGTCAGGCCAAACTGGCCTGGAGCTATGCCAATGGGGTAGGTGTCACCAAGGATGAGCAACTAGCTTATTTTTGGCTGAGCCTGTCTGCAGCACAAGGTATGCCGACTACACAGGAGCCTCTTGCTGATCTGGAAACACGTCTGACAGTCGAACAAAAAAACAAAATCAAGGCCGATGTTGATGCCTGGAAGCCGCTACACTTGCCTTGATAGCTGAAGTTTGCATATCAGTTTCCCTCTGCTCTAATGATTGATCACGCCCGCAATCCTGCACCAAGCCAGTGCTCAAGGCAAGTAATTAGAATGCATTAGGTAATTTGCTGGAGTAGGATCTTATGTGCCATCCTGCCTGAAGGGAACCCTGGAACAGCATCTCAAATCGACTTGTCCACACTTTCCCTTATTGATGAAGTGAGTTCGTTTTGCATGGCATAAAGCGACAGCATTGTGGCATATTCAGATAGACTCACCAAAAATTTGTATAATAGTCAAGTACACCTAAACAAAGATAGTGCTCTATCTCCATTCCTTAGCAAACATCTATGCGCACGATTTTAAAGTTAATATTTTCTCTCACTCTCAGCTTTTCATACTTTGCTACTGCACATGCTATGGAAGACAACAACAAATCCAAGCTTTCAACACCAGCAAAACAAGGAGTAACGCCAGGAGTAACCCAAAGGGTCAGTTTCGACTATCACAGCGCGTTCTTAATGAACTTGCACCATTTTCTGCTGGACGTTTCAATACGAAAGAAAGCATTAAATGACTTACCCTGGGATCAGATTCCCAGCGACTCCGAATTGATGGAATTAAAAGAAGCCGTCAACTTTTATCAAGCCGATTATGCCAAACGTGATGTCATGTTTGATGAAACCATGCAAAGCATTAAGCGTGGCTTGAGTGTAGACGATCAGCGCCGCGATGCCAGGGGCCTGGCAATTCCCGCCGCGCTCATTGCGGTACTGAACCGGGTTGCTCCTGTGTATGCCCGGTGCATATGGCCTTCCCAGGATAAAAGCAACCAGAACTGGATTAGTGAGCTTAAACAGCTGGATGCAAAATATGGAAAGGAAATACAGGCAGGTATAGAGAAGTACATGGCCCACGCTTTTCCATCCAAGCCCATACGTAATGATATAGTTGTGTTGACGGGCATACGGCAGGGTGCCTATACCGACGAGCAAATCGTCATGCCCAGTGGCCGGTCAGACTATCAGGGTTTGGCTGCGCTCGAAATGTTGTATCACGAAGCATCACACACAACAGTCACGGATACTATCGTCGCTGCCATCAATGACAGGATGAAAGCGACACATCGTGCAGGCGAATCTGATTTATGGCATGTACTGCAATTTTATACAGTTGGTAAAGTTACCCAGGATGTGCTCAAACAAAGTGGCAAGCTTGAATACCAGCCTTATGCATTGAAGAATGGTTTGTATCAACAAGCATGGCCAGAATTTCTCGACTTGATTGACCAGGTCTGGATACCCTATCTGGACGGCGAGTCAAGCTTCCAAAAAGCGATTGAGCAAGCCGTCAATCAAATGCCCGGCGAGAAAAAATAAGCCACCGCCCCCATCCAGTGTTATAGGAAACCTGATCACGCTGGACTTATTACCTGGCGCCGCATCCATCAGTTGAAGACATCAGATGGATGCGGACCAGATCAGGCTGCCGGGAAAACAGCGCAGCACACAAGTTATTCGGCAGCTTGCTTTTCTTTTACGGGGACAAACTGTCCCATCACATCCCGCTTGCCCCGCTCCAGGTAAGGCACAGGCTTGTCCATCCATTCGGGACGCGGGCTACCCAGCAGGTAATGATCAAAGAACTCGGCCATGTGCACAGTGAAATACTTCATGTTGTCGCGTTCTTTGAGGCCATGTTTTTCACCATTGAAATTGAACCAGTAAGCTTCCTTGCCCAGTTGGCGCAAGGCGGTGAAAAATTCTATAGCCTGGTACCATGGCACGGCATCATCATCATCGTTATGGATGGTCAGGTAAGGCGTCTGCACTTTGTCGATATGGAATATCGGTGAATTCTCTATATATTCAGCCGTCTTATTCCAGGGTGCACCGCCTATGCGGCTTTGCTGTTTTTCATACTGGAAAGCGCGGCTCATACCTGTACCCCAACGTATGCCACCGTAACCGCTGATCATGTTTGCCATGGAAGCACCGGCTTCCACTGCACGGAACATATTGGTTTGCGTGATCAGGTAATTGACCTGGTAAGCACCCCAGCTATGACCTTGTATGCCTACGCGCTTGGGATCGACATACCCTTGTGCCAGTACTTTTTGTACAGCTGGCACAACAGCGTTGTAGGCACTCTTGCCCGGGTGCCCGGTTTTGTACGCAATGTCCGGACGCAGCACGATATAGCCATTGCTAAGGTAGCGTGTTACATTGATATTATGGGTGGGCGCAGGCGGGACATAGCGATGCAGGTTGTCTGACATGTTTTCATAGATGTAGACCATCATCGGATATTTTTTTGCTGGATCAAAATTCTCGGGCTTGGCCAGCAAGGCTTTGAGCTTCTTGCCGTCGAGGCTGGTGTATTCAATCATCTCTTGCTTGCCCCAGTTGTATTGGGCTTGCTGAGGATTGGCATTGCTGATTTTTTGCGGGTTTTGCAAAGCCAGGTTACTGCTCCACAAGTCAGGGAATTCTGTAAAGCTTTGTTGGGTGAACAAGACCGTATCTGCCTTCTTGGCCTTGACCAGGCCGGCAAACATTTTATCGCCATGAATGAGTTTAACCGGCTCGCCAGATTTTGGATTTTGCTGGTAATAGCCGGTAGAGCGATTGCCTTCATTGGTGGCTGCCAGTATCCATAAATCAGCTGGTAAAGCCTTGGCTTCGGCCACTGGCGAAGGTTCTTCCGCTGGCGGCTTTTTCTCCATATCAACAGCAACATAACGTAATTCCAGATTATGCTTGCGGCCATAGCCAGCTGTAAGATTGCGACTAAGCTGAGTCTGCGGATTGACTTCCCACAGATCAAATTGATCGTACAAGATTACACTGGCATCGTCTTCAGTCCAGCCAGCGAAACCATAGGCATCTTTGACTTCTGGCGTATCGCGCTTGGCATCTTCAAAGTGCGCCTTGATTTTCCCTGTCAGATTGATCTTGCTGCCGTCAGCAGTGGACCAGCAATACCAGGTACTGCTATTGGCATCAAAGGCCAGCACATATTTACCACCCGCCGACAGGCTGGGCACATAGCGCAGTTTTTGCGCCAGCAGGCGTGCCTGGCCGGTTTGCAAATCTACCGCATAAGCATCGTGATACAGCGCATCCCATGACTGCTGCATTTTGTAGGGGACATCACTGGCGCCCATAGCAAAACGCGGATTATCATTGATCAACACGTTCGGTATATTTTTGTTGGCGAGCTGGACAAAGCGTTGTTCAGCAATATGGAAAACCGCTTTATAGCTGCGCTGTTTTTCTTTTTCTGCCTTGACCTTTTGCATGGATTGCAGCTCCGGGTCTTTCCAGTGCCAGAGATCCACCTTGAAAGGTTCCGGTGCATCCTTGGGATCAGCCTTGGCCAGCTCTGCCGTGCCAAAGAACAGGCGCTGGCCATCTTTGCTAAAACTCAGGCTACCGTATTCACTGGGCAACCAGCCTGCTGGCATGCCTTTAGTGTCGGCAGTGACAAGCGCTTTGGCTTCGCTGTCACCAGCGCGCCAGTAATACAGATTGAATGCGGTAATTTCTTTTTCAGCTTTGTCGGCTTTGTCTGCTTTTTCAGCCTTATCAGATTTGTCAGCTTTATCGGCATCAGCATTTTTCTTGCCGGACTTTTCTGCTTCGGCGCGTTTCTTCGCCAGGTCATCACGGTTACTGAAGAAAGCCAACTGACGGCCTGCTTCATCAAAATTCATGTGCTTGTAGCTGCCTGCGCCTGCCATGATGGTGCGGGGTGCCTGGTCTTGCGGACTGATAAGGTAAACACCTTCGCGCGCAGTATCTTTTTGTGCGTCTTTTTTTGCTTCTTTGGCGATGACATTGAAGGCCAGCAATTCACCATTTTTTGCCCAGGTAAAATCAGCGACCTCCTTGAAGCTGCTGCGTTTGGCGTTGGTCACATCGATCAACAGAAATTCTGTGCCCACGTCTTTTTTCCTGGCTGCAGCCGAGGCCGCAGCAGTTGCCTGATCTTCTTCATCCTTGGCGGCAGGTTCAGCTTCTTTCCTGACGTCTTTCTTTGCGTCCTCTGGTGCATCGAACAAGACTGCCAGGAAATTACCGCCCTCTTCCGGCCAGGCAAAACGTTTTACCCTGTCCAGGTTTTCAACTTTACCAGTAGCCAGATTCATGATGCCCATGCCTGACTTGGGCATGTCATCCCCCTTCTTCTTTTCTTTCTTTGCCTTGTCCAGCTCCAGCCTGGTTGGCGCGATCGCAAAAGCCAGGTAATGGCCATCCGCACTGAAGGCTGGCATAGTGCCACGGGGTGCGCGTAATTCGCGGCCATCTTTCAAATTCCTGATAACGACTTCACCATCCGACTCTTGCCCTACCAGAGCATAAGCTGCCCAGTTACCGTCGCGGCTCAGGACACTACCCTGTATGCTACGCCAGTTTGCATAGACATCATGGCTGATGACTTTTTTTGCATGCACTGCGACAGTTGCCGGGCTTTCTGCCAGCACCGGGGCGGCATGAATAGCAGGGGCAAATGCACCATAAGCCAGACATACCAGCAGAGCAGTAGCAGCCAAGTTATGCAGTTTATGCAACTTAGGCAGCTTGTAGTGACTGGGGGATGAAACAGAGGAAGGAGAGGAATAATACGTGCTCAACACTGGAATTACCTTTCTGGAAGACTTGCTTTACATCACCACATTGTAATGTCAAATCATTTTTAATCGACAAAACAATCATGTATTATCGGTGTTGCATTGCAGCAATACCAAAGATATCAAGATTGCACTTGCAGTGTTTTGACGATGCGCATCTCTCCTTTTTCGCCAGCACCTGAACCACTGTTCTTGCTTTCTTTTTTTGTGATGACGAGACGGTCACCACTCAATCCATAGACCAGCTCTTCCTCGTATTTGCTTTCAAAGCTGATGACTACAAAAGCACGTCCTGAAATAGTCTGATGAAAACGACTGGCCATGGGAGTGCCATCAGCAGAGATCCAGATTTCCAGGCTTCCTTCGAATTTCTTGACGTATTTGCGTTCTTTTTCCGATAGTTTTTCGACTGGAATCTCGAAACTGAGCAAGCGTGCAGGTTTACTGTTGTAGCTGGCATCGGTTTTCTCGCTTTTGAAGATGGCTTTTTCCAGGGCACGCGACAGATTGCCAACAGCAGAAACCATGGGGCGCAATTCGGAAGAATTAACTTCCTTAATGGCGGCGATGGTGGGGGTTTTGGCTTTGGGATCTTTCTCTTTGGCACGCTCTTCTGTTTCCAGGCGCATCAATAAATCTTTGCTGTACAAAAGCTGCAAGCCACGGGGACTGTCTTCCAGACTAATGCTGGCCTGACCATTTTGCTCTTCAAGCTCTTTGCCTTCGCCCTGCCGACTCCAGGTTTTTGCATCCACCAGGGCTTTCACCGGTGTCTGTCCAGGTAAGCGCGCCAGAGCGGCTTTCAAATCTGCCAGGCCATCGGCTTGCACAGCCTGGTTAAACAGGCTGAAGCAAACCCCTGCAAAGAGTAACAGCGCGTTCTTTTTGGCCAGCATACATCGCCTATCAGCTTAGCTATCGTGAGCGATCTGACCCTGGAAGCAGCGTAAAGTTCAGCCCTGTTTCAGTGATAGCCACTTCCTGTAGACCAGCAATGCCACTTGCGCATCATTGGCGGCATACATGATTTGCCTGTCATTCAATGCTGGCACGGCCCAGTTGGAGGTAGAGGTTTTCTTGGATTTTTGCAGCTGCATGCCAAAATACTTGGCGACCGCCGCTTTTGCTCCCATGTCACGCTGCTTGCTTTCACGCATGGCGCGGGCCAAATCAAGTACATGCTGTGGCGAGATGCTTAGTTTGATTTTCAGGCGCTTCATGTCATCACTAAGTCCAAAACCAACCTTGAGTATGTCTTTCGATTCCAGCAAGGCTTTCACGGCATCGGTATTTTGCACCTTGACTGTAGGAAACAGATAAGCCTTGTTGTCGGTTGCGAGCTGGATAAGATGCGGGCCATCGGATTGCTGGCCTTTGAAGAATACTGGCTTGGATTCTGTATCAAAACCCAAAATATCGGCTGCCTGCATCTCTGCATAGGCTTGCTCTGCGTCTGCTGGCGTCTGTACCAGCAGTATGTCTTTTTCCTGGATACCAGGATAAGGGGGGAGGAGAACTTCCTGATCTTCTGTCATGACAGCATGATAAGGGAAACAGGGTGGATATGTCAGGTGTTGACTTGCTAGCTTAGCTTGTGTGAGGTCAAAAACAGTGAAAATAAGCCACAAACTGCAAGCCAGCCTGATAAACGATATATTTTTAATATTATTTAGGCCTTGAATTTGTCTGCATGCGTTTCCATGAGCTCAGTCAGCCATTCTACAAATACCCTGACCCTGGGCGATAACTGCCGATGATGGGGGTAGAGTATTGATACCGGCATAGGCGGCGGCCGCATCTCCGATAAAACCTCCTGCATGCTACCTGCCGCCAGTTGGGCAGCGACATGGAAGCGCGGCAGTTGTATCAGGCCATAACCCGCTTCAGCGCCTGCGACGTAGGCATCAACGTCATTGACCGCCAGTTGCCCCTTTAATGGCAATGTCTGGGTTTTTCCATCCATGACAAATTCAAAGTCCATATTCCGCCCTGTCTGTGATGAGAAATAATTCACGGCCAGATGGGCAGGCAAATCGTCCAGCGTACTGGGCACGCCATGTTTTTGCAGGTAAGCGCTGCTGGCACAGGTAATTTGCGTCATCGATGCTACCCGTCTGGCGATCATGCTGGAATCGCGCAACTCACCACCACGCAAGACGCAATCAACACCTTCCCGCACCAGATCAACCAGGCGGTCACTCATACCAACTTCGAGTTCTATCAAAGGGTATTTGGCACTAAAGCCTGGCAGGGCCGGAACCACGAAAGATTTGCCCAGTGAGCCTTGCAAATTAATCCTGAGCTTGCCACGCGGATTGAGCAAGCTATGGCTGAATGCTGATTCAGTTTCTTCCAGATCAGCCAACAGGCGCACGCAGCGCTGGTAATAGGCATCGCCATCAGCAGTGGTGTTGACCTGGCGTGTAGTTCTTTGCAAGAGACGCGTGCCCAGATGGGTTTCCAGTTGCTTGATACTCAAGGTCACGCTGGCTCTGGGCATTTGCAATTGCTCAGCAGCACGAGTGAAGCTGCTTTGCTCAACCACGGCAATAAAGACTTGCATAGCCTGGAATTTGTCCATAGTCTAAGTCCACCTCATTGTTTAGATTTTTTGCATAGTTAAAGCAATTTTAGCGTATTTATCTATAAATTCTAACTAACTACAATAGCCACATCTTCAGCAAACCCGCTGAGGCAACAATGAAAAGGAGTTTCAGCATGGCACAGAACAAAATCGCAATACGTCAATTGGGCAAGCAAGGCCCGGCAGTTTCAGCACTGGGTTTGGGTTGCATGGGCATGTCGGATTTATATGGTCCGGCTGACCATGGTGAAAGCATCGCCACTATCCACGCGGCACTGGATGCCGGGATAGACTTGCTCGACACGGGTGATTTTTATGGCATGGGCCATAATGAATTACTGATACAGGAAGCCCTGCAAAACCTGCCGCGTGAAAAGGTCAAGATCAGCGTCAAATTCGGCGCTTTGCGCGACCCGGCAGGCAACTGGATAGGCATGGATGGCAGACCGGCAGCCGTCAAGAACGCCCTGGCTTATAGCCTGAAACGCCTGGGTACTGATCACATTGATGTCTATCGCCTGGCGCGCATAGACCCGCAAGTACCGGTAGAAGACACCATAGGTGCGATTGCCGACATGGTGAAAGCCGGTTATGTACGCCACATCGGTATGTCAGAAGCTGGTGCGACCAGCTTGCGCCGTGCGGCGGCAGTGCATGCCATCAGTGATTTGCAGATAGAGTATTCGCTGTTTTCACGCGGCATAGAAGCTGAGATTTTGCCAGTCTGCCGCGAACTGGGCATAGGCATCACAGCCTACGGGGTATTGTCACGTGGTTTGCTTAGCGGCCACTGGAGTACTGAACGCAATGCAGGCACCAAAGACTTCCGCAGCATCAGCCCACGCTTCCAGGATGGCAATCTGGAACGCAACCTGGCTCTGGTAGAAGCCTTGCGCGGCATCGCCAGCAGCAAGGGCATCAGCGTGGCGCAGGCGGCAATAGCCTGGGTACTGGCGCAAGGTGAGGATATCATTCCTTTGGTAGGCGCGCGCCGTCGTGACCGCTTGACAGAAGCCCTGGGTGCACTTGATGTGAAGCTGGATGCCACAGATTTGCAGGCAATAGCTGCTGCGGTGCCCAGCGATGCAGTAGCGGGGAACCGCTACAATGATCACGCCATGGCTTTACTCGATAGCGAACATGCACCAAATCATTAATCCGTTCAGCTCTTATCGGTGACATCTGCAAGCTGACCCGTTTGCTCAGTTTTCAGTGGGTCAACCCGGCGGCGGCGCGGTCTGCCACTGGGCGGCGGCTCTATGATAATGGCTTGACCATCGGGCAGGGAAATCGCCAGCTTTTCCTGTCCATCATGTTTGAAATGATAGACAGTCGCCGCACCAACGGCGGCTGATTTTTCCAGCGTTGCTGCCATCAGCAATTCCGGGATTTCGCTGACCTTGCCGGTGCGCCAGAGCAGCTTGTTCATGGTTTTACTCATCGCCTTATTCATTGATGTGCTCACGATAGCGGGTAGCAAAGCCTGCTGCATCCATGGGACGTCCAAAATAATAACCCTGTACTTGGCTACAACCCATTTTGCGCAAGAGATCAGCCTGCTCTTTCTTTTCCACCCCTTCTGCAACCACACTCAGACTCAGGCTCAAAGCCATGGCGATGATGGCGCTGGCTATTGCTGCATCATCAGGGTTTTCATGGATGTCATTGATGAAGGATTTATCTATCTTGAGTTCATCAATGGGGAAGCGCCGCAAGTAAGAGAGGCTGGAATAACCCGTACCAAAATCATCCAGCGATATCGATACCCCCAATTTTTTCAAGGCCCGCAATGCCACCAGGGTGCTGTTGACGTCCTGCATGACCATGCTCTCAGTCAGCTCCAGGGTGACATGGGATGGGTCAGCACCCGTCTCGGCAAAAATGGCGGCGACACGGTCAGACAAATCCTCTTGCCGGAACTGGCGGGGCGACATATTGATGGCGATTTTCAAATCACCCATGCCAGAATTTTTCCAGCTGACTTGCTGGCGACAGGCCTCAGCCAGCACCCATTCACCCAGAGGCAGGATGAGCCCGGTTTCTTCTGCCAGCGGGATGAACTCTATGGGGTGTATCAAGCCTATCTGTGGATGATGCCAGCGCACCAGTGCTTCTGCGCCGACTATATGGCCAGTAGCGAGTTCTATCTTGGGTTGGTAGTGCAGGGTCAACTCGTGCCGCTCCAGCGCACGGCGCAATGCACCTTCCATATTCAGGCGGCTGATGGCAGTGACGCCCATCTCGGGAATAAACTGGCGCACGCTATTGCGACCATGCTCCTTGACGCGGTACATAGCGATGTCGGCATAGCGCAGCAAAATCTCGCCATGATCACCATCACGCGGGTAAAGCGAAATACCTATACTGGCCGTGACAAACACATCATGACCATTGATTTCAAACGGGCGCGCCAGGGCTGACAGGATTTTTTCAGCGACGATATCAACATCGCCCGTCTCGGGCAAATCAGTCAGGATGATGACGAACTCATCACCACCCAGACGCGCCACCGTATCGGTTTCCCTTACACAATGACTGAGCCGATTGGCTACCTGCTTCAGCATTTCATCGCCAGCACCATGGCCAGAGGCATCATTGATGAGCTTGAAATGATCGAGATCGAGCAACATTAAACCCACCGACAAATCCTGGCGCTTGGCCCAGGCAATGGCCTGGGTGATGCGGTCATTCAGTAAATTGCGATTGGCCAGACCGGTCAGGCTGTCATGGGTGGCCTGGTATTCCAGCTCTTTCTGGTAATTGACACGCTCACTGACATCGTTGATGACGCTGACAAAATGCGTAGTGGCAGCGCCCGTCGCATCCTTGACGGGTGAGATATGCAATTCATTCCAGAATTGCGTGCCATCCTTGCGATAATTGCGGAGTAGCGCGCAGCCTGCTCTTTTTTCCCGCAGGGCCGTGCGTATTTCTTGCAAATCTGGCTGCGCCAGGTCTTCCCTGACCAGGAAACGCCCTTCCCTGCCTATGACTTCCTGTGCAGTGTAACCGGTGATGCGCTCAAATGCCGGGTTCACATAGACGATGGAATGATCGCTGTCATCACTACGGGTAATCATGATGCCATTGCTGCTTGAGACCAAAGCCTGCTCACGCAAGAGCAAGGCTTGTTCGACTTCTTTTAACTGGAATTTGCTGTCGGTAATATCTTGTTTGACCGCCATCAGATGAGTGATGTGCCCATCTGCATTACACAGCGGGCTGACCATCTGTCTTTCCCAGTAGGCCGTGCCGTCTTTGCGATGGCTGAGTACATCACCCTGCCAGTGTTCTCCAAGCTTGAGCGCCTTGATGATGCGCATGACTTTTTCATCAGCGGGATCACCAGAATTCCAGAACACATGCTTGCCCAGCACCTCGTTCAGTGTATAGCCAGAAATACGACAAAAGCTGTCATTGCCATATTCGAGTTCACCATCCGCATTGGTGATGACTACTGCAAACGGGCTTTGCTGTACCGACAGTGCCAGCATTTCCATATTATCTTGCAGATCACGCTGCTCATGGCTGCTGCTCATGGCATGGATGGCTTGCGCCAGTTCATTCGCAAAACGGCTCAGTATGTTGTATGCATCACTACTTTCACTGAGATCAAAGTCAGCACCAACCCGTAATTGCGCCAGCGCATAGCCATAACGTTGCAAGGGAAAAACCAGGTATTTTGTCTCTTTTCCAGCCTGTTTATCGGCACGAAAGCGATAAATTTCTGACTTGTCCCCCAAGTCCAGCTCCACCTCGGCACACAAATAGCCAGCACGCTGCACCAGGACACGACAAAAGCCACGCAACATTTCAGGCAATTCTGGCGTGTAGCACAAACAATGGGAAAGCTCCCCCAGCAAGAGATACCACTCTTCCAGCCGATGTGACTCGGCATCCAAAGTCAGGGTCTGGTCAACTATAGCCATTGCTCCGAGGTCTCCCATTCAGCATGCTGTTTTTATTGGCAGGTGGATTTTTATACCGTGTAGCCAAACGAATTGCAACAAAAACCGCCAGAGGCAAGCTGCCTATTTATGCTGCAATTGCGTCACTCAATACAAAACAAATACTTGCAAAAACAATAAGCAACCTCTTGCTTCCCTTCTGATTTTCTCTGTGTCTCGGTGTCTCTGTGTTGAGAGGTCTTAAGCTTTTCCTCATTTCAAACCTCAAAATTAACAAAACAACATCAAGCAAATTAGCCTATCCAGCGCAAAAGCCGTTAAAATCTAAGGTTTGGCAAACTTTATTCATCGCTTCTTCAAGAAGTGACAAAGGCAGATAGCACGATGCTCACATTTCAACAAATTATCCTGACATTACAAGATTACTGGGACAAGCAAGGCTGCGCCCTGCTGCAACCTTACGATATGGAAGTGGGCGCGGGTACTTCGCATACCGGCACTTTCTTGCGCGCCATCGGGCCAGAACCTTGGCGTGCGGCTTATGTACAACCATCACGCCGCCCCAAGGATGGCCGTTATGGTGAAAACCCTAACCGTCTGCAACACTATTATCAATATCAGGTGGTGTTAAAGCCTGCACCGGAAAATATCCTTGACCTTTACCTGGGCTCCTTGAAAGCCCTGGGCCTGGATTTGCAGCAAAACGACATACGCTTTGTTGAAGATGACTGGGAAAACCCTACCCTGGGCGCCTGGGGCCTGGGCTGGGAAGTCTGGCTGAATGGTATGGAAGTCACACAATTCACTTACTTCCAGCAAGTTGGTGGTCTGGATTGCAAACCTATCCTCGGTGAAATCACCTATGGCCTCGAACGTCTGGCCATGTATCTGCAAGGTGTAGATAATATCTATGACCTGGTCTGGACTGAGCGTGAAGAAAACGGCAAGACCGTGCGTCTGTCCTATGGCGATGTATTCCATCAAAATGAAGTTGAGCAATCGACTTTCAGTTTTGAATATTCAAACACCGATTTCCTGTTCTCTTTGTTCAGCAATTACGAAGCAGAAGCCAAGCGCCTGCTGGAAGTGACAGAAAAATCCCTGGCACTGCCTGCTTATGAAATGATCTTGAAGGCTGCGCATACTTTTAACTTGCTGGATGCGCGTGGCGCGATTTCTGTGACTGAGCGTGCTGCCTACATAGGCCGCATACGCAATCTTTCGCGTGCTGTGGCTGCGGCTTACTATGCATCGCGTGAGGCATTGGGCTTCCCCATGTGCGCTGCGGATGACAAGCATAAGCCTGCTCCCGCTGCTGTTACTGCTGCATAAGCTTTGCACAGGCTTTACGCATAGCCCACAAGAACATCATTAAACAGATTCTGGCACAGCGCCGGAACGTAGGATAAGAAACATGAGCCAAACACTGTTAGTAGAATTATTTACCGAAGAGCTGCCACCCAAGGCCCTGGCCAAACTGGGTGAAGCATTTAGCGCCGGTATCGTCGCTGGTCTGAAGTCACGCGATTTTCTCGAAGCCGAGTCCGTAGCGACCAGCTACGCCTCACCACGCCGCCTGGCTGTCAGCATCACCGGTGTACGCTCCACCTCCCCGGACAAGCTGATGCGTGAAAAAGTATTGCCGGTATCCGTGGCACTGGATGCGGCTGGCAATGCGACAGCACCGCTGGGCAAGAAACTGGCTGCACTAGGCTTCCCTGACTTGCAGGTCAGTGACCTGGAACGTGCGCCGGATGGCAAGGCTGAGAGCTTCTTCTACAGCTATACAGCAGCAGGCACTGCCCTGGCACCGGCAGTACAAACTGCGCTGGAAGAAACCATAGGCAAGCTGCCTATTCCTAAAGTCATGAGCTACCAGCGTCCTGATGGCGAAACCGTGCATTTTGTACGCCCGGTACATAAGATCATTGCCCTGCATGGCGCTGACATAGTGCCACTGTCCTTGCTGGGTTTGAACAGTGATCGCATTACCAAGGGCCATCGTTTCCTGTCCGCTGGTGAAGTCAGCATTGCCAAGGCTGAAGACTATGCCGCCAGCCTGAAAACCGAAGGCAAGGTGATTGCCAGCTTCAATGAGCGTAAAGAACAGATACGTGCCGCCCTGTTAGGCAAAGCGGGTGCAGATCAGGTGTTGATGCCTGAATCCCTGCTGGATGAGGTCACTGCCCTGGTCGAATGGCCAGTAGTATATGAATGCAATTTCGAGCAAGAATTCTTGGCTGTGCCGCAAGAATGCCTGATTTTGACCATGCAAACGAATCAGAAATATTTTGCACTGACCGATACATCTGGCAAATTGCGTTCACGCTTTTTGATCGTCTCTAACCTGGAAACCAGCGACCCGCAATACATCATCCAGGGTAATGAGCGCGTTGTGCGCCCGCGCCTCTCGGATGCAAAATTCTTCTTTGAGCAAGACAAGAAAAAGACACTGGAGTCCCGCCTGCCTTTGCTGGCAAATGTGGTGTATCACAATAAACTGGGTAGCCAGGCAGAACGTACGCAACGCGTTAAAACCCTCGCAGGCCAGATTGCTGCCAGCCTGAAAGGTGACGTTGCCCTGGCCGAACGTGCCGCCCTGCTGGCCAAGACCGACTTGCTGACTGACATGGTCGGTGAATTTCCTGAGCTGCAAGGCATCATGGGTACTTACTATGCCCAGCACGATGGCGAACACGCTGATGTGGCCGCCGCCGCGTCTGAACATTATCAGCCACGTTTCGCTGGCGATGCACTGCCTGCGACACTGACAGGTACTGCAGTAGCACTGGCTGACAAGCTGGAAACCCTGGTCGGCATCTGGGGCATAGGCTTGCAACCTACCGGTGACCGCGACCCGTTTGCGCTGCGCCGCCATGCCCTGGGCATCTTGCGCATGCTGGTAGAAAAACGCTTGCCATTGTCACTGAACACCCTGCTGGCACAAGCAGTAGCACTGTTCGCTGGTAATGCCAATTTCGCAGACCCGACAGCCGATGTATTGAACTTCCTGTTTGACCGTCTGCGCGGCCAGTTGCGTGACAAAGGTTTTTCTCAAAATGAAGTTGAAGCTGTGGTTGCCCAGCAACCAGACACACTCGATAGCATCGTTGAACGCCTGCAAGCTGTACAAGCCTTTGCTGCCCTGCCAGAATCAGAAGCACTGGCTGCTGCCAACAAGCGTATTACCAATATCCTCAAAAAAGCCGAGGGTACGCCAGGTGCAGTCCAGCCAGCGCTATTGCAGGAAGCTGCCGAGCAGGCACTGGCCAAGGCAATGGCCGATGTCAAACCTGAAGTGGATGCAGCATTTGCCAAAGGTGACTTCGCCAGCGCATTGAAAACCCTGGCAGCCCTGCGTGCAGCGGTGGACAGCTTCTTTAATGATGTCATGGTGAATGCAGAAGACCTTGCCCTGCGTAATAACCGCCTGGCCTTGCTGGCCAGCCTGCATGGCATGATGAATCAGGTTGCCGACATTTCCAAGCTGGCAGCTTGAGGCAAATTAAAACGAGAGTGCACCACTAACCAGGATTGCAGATGAAACTCATCATCCTTGACCGCGATGGCGTTATCAACCAGGATTCGGACGACTTTATCAAGTCACCCGAAGAATGGAAGCCTATACCAGGTTCGCTGCAAGCCATAGCCCGGCTTAACCAGGCGGGCTATAGGGTAGTGGTGGCGACCAATCAGTCGGGCATAGGCCGCAAGCTGTTTGATATGGCGACGTTAAATGCCATCCATCAAAAGATGCATACAAGTGCTCAACAAGTCGGTGCCACTATCGATGCGATTTTCTTTTGCCCACACATGGCAGATGATAATTGTGACTGCCGCAAACCCAAGCCTGGCATGCTGCAAGAAATTGCCCGTCGCTATGAAGTAAATCTCAAAGGTGTGCATTGTGTCGGGGATTCTTTGCGTGACTTGCAGTCCGGCTTCGTACTGGGTTGCAAACCCCATCTGGTATTGACGGGTAAAGGTACTAAAACCCAGGAAAAAGGTGGCCTGCCACCTGGCACACAAGTTTATGACGATCTGGCAGCTATGGTCGACAAACTGGTGGAAAACTCGCCATCTGAATTTAATATCGCGATCTGAGTCATTGAGCAACATAAAACAAACTCAACCAGCATCGCTGCAATGGAGACTACATGCTTAGCTTTACCCGTTTTGTTCGTTCGCTGATTTTCATACTGGTGATGGCGGTAGTCACTATCGTCTGGGCACCTATCAGCATGCTGTTTGCTTTCTTGCCGTATAACCAGCGCTATTACATTACTGCCCGCTGGAATGTCACCATCATCTGGGCAGCAAAAGTGATATGTGGCATACGTTACCAGACCAGGGGATTTGAAAACTTCCCTGATGGCCCGGCCATCCTGCTGTGCAAACATCAGTCCGCCTGGGAAACCATCTTCCTGCTGATGGCAACACCGCGCCCACTGGTTTTTGTGTTCAAAAAAGAAATTACTTATATCCCCTTCTTTGGCTGGGCCATCTCCATGCTGCGCATGATCCCTATCGACCGCAGCAAGGGCAAGGATGCTTTTGCCCACGTCGTGACACAAGGCCGCAAGCGTCTGGCTGATGGACAATGGATCATCATGTTCCCTGAAGGTACGCGTATCGCCGTTGGAAAAAAAGGCCAGTACAAAGGCGGCGGTGCCCGTCTGGCAGTAGAAACCAATACCCCGGTCGTGCCTATCGCGTTGAACTCTGGTGAATGCTGGCCAAAAAATTCTTTTACCAAATTGCCTGGCACAGTCACTGTCTCCGTCGGCAAGCCTATCCCACCCAACGGCATGAATGCGGTTGAACTCATGCAGGAAGTGGAAAAGTGGATAGAGGCAGAAATGCGTGTGATTTCACCACAGGTTTATCAATCTGAATCCAAGTAAACTCAGTCAAGACAGGGCGCGATTCTCCAGTATTTGTTCGCACTTGTCGGGATGCTTAAGATAGTCACTAAGGTAGTCACTAAGCCAGTCGAAAACCCGACTGGCTTTGTTTTTTATATCGTCGCCAAAACCGTAAATACCCAGCAGACGTATACCATTCGGGTCAGCCAGGACACCTTCATTCAATTGCAATCTGGATAGCTCACCCTGCTCTGCTGTGACACATAATGGTGTCAGATAGGCTACCAGGATAGCTGCCAACACCAAATTATGGGATGAGACGATCACCATGTTTGCACCGGCCAGGCTTTGTAGCACTGCAGCGGCTGCCGAGATGGATTCCTGATGGTTCGTGCCACGGAAAATTTCATCAATGATGAACACAGCCTGCATATCACTTTTCGCGATATCCAATAATTCTTTGGCACGCCTGAGTTCTGCCTGGTACAGACTTTCATTTGAGATCAGAGAGTCTTCACTTTGCATGCTGGAATACACCGCTGCCATTGGGACGCTGGCAGTAACCGCATAACAAAAACCGAAAGCGCGGGCGACGATGAGGTTCAAACCCAGGGTACGCAACAAGGTGCTCTTGCCTATGCCATTTTGCCCGGAAATAAAAGCACCCTTGCCTTCCAGCCTTATATCCAGGGCAGTAGCCTGCGCCAACAAGGGATGCACAACTTGTTGCATGCGCAGTTGCTTCTTGTCTGCCGCAGAGGACCAGCAATATTGTGTAAGCGATTGCAAGTGCCTGGCCAGCGTCAGATCAGCCTCCAGGTTTGCCACGTGCGTGTACACACTGCGTAGGAAGTCCTGATTTTTACGTACAAGAATGCAAGTCTTGAAAAAATGCCTGACATTATCCAGCAAGAGCCAGTCAGTGTATTCCCGCATGCCTGGCATTAGCACCAATTTATGTCTGCGTAATTCAGCAATCATTTTATTTGCTGTTTGACGATCTGCAGCAGGTGCTTGAGCATCCTTTTGAGAATCAAGCAGCAACTCAAAGCTCGTCAACAAGGCTTGCAGCGCTTGCACTTTCTTTGCCCATTGAGTCACCGCATCATGGTAACGCGTCTGCACGGCCAGCAAGATCATCCATATCAGCAAGACAGCTATCCAGGCAGGTGCCAGCGATGTCAGCGCAAGGACGAGCAAGATGCTCATGCTGGCAGGTAACAGCCACATGAATTTATGCCATGCTGCCGGAACCGGGATTGCGTCGGTGAAAATCTGTTCGCTAACTTCTGTTTCCACTCCACGCAAGGGCAGGCAGTGCTGCTGCAAGGTATCCAGCAAGGCCGGGGCAGCCATCAAGTTCTGCAAGCGCTGTTTGCCTTGCTTGTCCTGAGCACCTTCACGCAGCCGTTTATGCAAGATCTGCTGAGCAAAAATACTGCTCGCTGCTGTCAGTTTATCAGCATAGGCATCAAGCAGCATGTCTTTGGCTGTATGCTCATCAATGTGCTTGGCAGCATCCCCTTTGGCAATGCGATACAACATGGCGATATCGCTGCGAGCAAAAGGAAAATCAAGCGGCTGTTCGTACTCAAGACCAGGAATCTTGAAGAACAAGCCTATCTTTTTAGTCATGCTGTTCCATAGCTTTTGCAGCGATATCAGCTTATTCATCAGAGCCTGTTGAGTAGGTGGCGATATATGTTATTGATGTGGGCGATCTCTTGCTCAGGCAAGTTGAGCTAGTTAAAGAAAATTCAAGTGAGCTGCAGTGAATAAAGAAATGGCAATATCGAAAAAACCAGTTTTTGAAGGTAAAAACACGAATTGGCAAAAATAGGTCAAACTAGTGTCATTGCAGCTTGTAAAACCAGACTTTCATACTTTTAATGTCTGGTACAGACTGTGCACAAATCCCACTTGCTATTGAATCAGGATTCCCCAAGCTTAGATGAAGCCCCGCATTCCCTCGATTGGCAAAGCCATACAAATGGCTTTGCAACTGGATTTATTCAGTGATTTTCTGGTGCCGGACAAACTGCGCCCTGCGCCTGTAAAAACACCACTATCAAGCACGCTTAAAGAGACAGTTCAACAAGATGAATTGCGCCCCGCCGCGCCGCCACCGTCTACCTTTGTCAACACCAGCAACAAGCGCCGCATCCTGATACAGGACTATTTGCTCGAATATGATTTGCAGCGCTCGAAACGCCGCAGCATAGGTTTCTTGATCAATGAAGATGGCTTGCGTATCACAGCACCACGCTGGGTGACGATAGCTGATATAGAAACCGCCATACAGGAAAAACAAGCCTGGATCTTGCGCAAACTGACCGAGAGGCGTGAACGTACCCAGCGCAAGCTGGAACCCAAAATGCACTGGCAGGATGGTGCAAAGCTGCCTTATCTGGGTGGTGAAATTACTTTAAGGATTGCGCCTGCCTCTGTCAGCGGTACGCACTTCCAGCATGAACAGTCAGAATTGATTATCAATCTGCCTGCAGATGCTGGCGAACAGCAGTTGAAAGACCGGGTACAAGCCTGGCTGCAGCAGGAAGCCAAACGAATATTCAATGAAAGATTGCCGGTATTCGCTGAAAAACTCAATGTACGTTATCAGAGTATGGCCTTGTCAGCTGCAGCGACACGCTGGGGATCATGCACTTCACAAGGCAAGATCAGGCTGAATTGGCGGCTGATTCATTTCTCGCCCATGATTATTGATTATGTGATTGCGCATGAACTTGCGCATTTGCGTGAGATGAACCACAGCCCGCGGTTTTGGGCGACGGTGCAATCCGTCTTCCCTGACTTTGAAGTGGCACGCCATAGTTTGCGTCAGCATGCCAGTGCAGATTTGCCTGTATTCTGAATCAGTATCAAGGCCGGATTTTTCAAGCTGATAATCCGGCCTCTGCATGTCAACTATCTCCCCTTAACTATCTCACTTCGCAAATCAGGCTGCCTGACTTGCTTTCGTTATTGGCATTTTCCTGGCTTTGATTGGCAGGGAAACTACCGGGTGGCGAGAATTGCATGCCAGGATTATTTGGCAAAATGATAGGTGGCTTGGTAAAGCTGATGGCAAAGCCAAATTGACCGGCAGTGACATCCAGACTGCCTGTGCTATTTTTCAGGAAGATAGTGCCATCGAGGACTTGCACATACAGCCCTGGTGCGCGTCCGGCACCATTGCCCGGCATTTCGTTTGCAGCAAGTTGCAAGGGCAGGATGGCGGCGACGGGGGCATCAGCGTCGCTAAGTATTGTCCTGCCTTTTGTTCCTGCGCGTGCCTGCAATGCCGCCGTCGTTGCCATATTGTAGGCTGCCAGGCTGCTTTCAGGCGGGACGTATTCGGCGATGAAGGTCGTGCCACGTATGCCTATCGATGCAGTCGGTGTATTCAGGCCAAATCTCTCTTTATTGCGCTTGCCCAATAAGCCGGTAACGGCCCGCAAGCCTCCCTTGATGAGGGTCATGGTGAAACCGTCATTATTGGGCTTGTCTTCTTCAAAAGAAAACTGGTCTATCTTGATCTGGGTATTCGGACGCAAGACGATTTCGCTATTGTCAGCAAACTTGATGCGGGCATAGGTATCTTTCTCAGCAATCAGAGTGTCCCCCTGCTCTATGGCAGATTGCAGGGACAAGACCTTGACGGTGCCATCCGCTTTCTTGGCGATCAAGGGGCCGCTCAAATGGGTCACCGTGCCGGCGATTTGTGCAGCGAAACCCAGCGCACAACTCAGGCACAGTGCCGCAATAAAGAAAAATTTAATTGCAGTAGAGTTTTTTATCTGTAGCATTTTTTAACACTCCATTGTCCCTCGTGCCAACAATACTGCTTCTTTGTTCTAACCTGGTTTCCCTGCCGGAATCACTGCTGCCACTCTCAAAAAAATTGGAAGAATTATTGATGGAATTGGTGATGGCCAGGGTGGAACTGATAAAGCTGTTCAAGGCAAAATTGATTGAATTATTGAGGGTATTACCAGTCCTCAGATCGCCTATAGGCAAGACCAGGGTGCAACCCAGCAAACCAGGATTAGCAGCGCATTGCGCCTGAGTAGGCAATACTGCGGCACAGCCATTCAAGGCAGGGTTGGCAGCGCAACTCGCCAAAGCTGGCAAGACGGCACTGCAACCTGGTGTAGATGGATTGGCGACGCAAGCCGCCAAACTAGGCAGGACCGCACTGCAGCCAGATACAAAAGGCGTGGCAGTGCAAGTGGCCAGAGTGGGCAACACCGCACTACATCCAGGCAAACCAGGATTGGCAATACAGGTACTCAAGCCAGGCAAAACAGCAGCGCAACCAGGGCTGGCAGGATTGGCGGTACAGGCTGCCAGACTAGGCAAGACTGCGCCACAACCCGCCAAGGCTGGGTTGGCTGTACATGCTGCCAGACTGGGCAAGACTGCCGAGCAACCTGGTGTACTTGGTGCAGCAGTACAGGTAGCCAGGCCAGGCAATATCGTGCTGCAACCTGGCAAACCAGGTGTGGCTATGCAAGCGGCGAGGCTGGGCAAGACGGCACTGCATCCTGGTAAACTGGGGCTGGCGCTGCAGGTTGCAAGACTAGGCAAAACTGCCGAGCAACCAGCTAGCGTCGGTGTGGCAGTGCAGGCAGTCAGGCTAGGCAGGACGGCACTGCAACCTGGCAGACCAGGGCTGGTGCTACAGGCTGCCAATGTAGGTAAGACTGCCGAACAACCCGATAAACCAGGATTGGCGACGCAGGCATTCAGGCTAGGTAAGACCGCCGAGCAGCCAGACAGACTGGGGCTGGCGACACAGGCTGCCAGCGTCGGCAAGACAGATGCGCAAGCGGGCAAGGCTGGATTGGCAATGCAGGCACTCAAACTAGGCAAGACTGCGGCACAACCCGGCAAGCTGGGGCTGGCCTGGCAGGCTGCCAGGGTGGGTAATACAGCAGAGCAACCAGAAAGTGCAGGATTGGCAGTACAGGCCGCCAGGCTAGGCAAGACTGCACTACAACCCGGCAGGGAAGGATTGCTCAGACAAGCCGTCAGTGTAGGCAAGACATTATTGCAACCGGACAGGCTGGGGTTCGCTACGCAGGCACTCAGGCTGGGCAGGACTGCGCTACAACCTGGCAGGCTGGGACTGGCAGTACATGCAGCAACAGATGGCAAAACTGCCGAGCAACCAGCGATATTGGGTGACACCAGACAAGCCGCCAAGGCTGGCAAGACCACGCTGCATCCTGCCGTCGATGGGCTGCTAATACATTGTGACAGACTAGGCAAGACCACGCTGCAACCTGTCTGGCTGGCATTGCTGATGCAGGAATTCAAGCTGGGCAAGACTGAGCTGCAACCGGCAGTCGACGGATTGACCAGGCAAGATGCGAGCGTAGGCAAAACCGCGCTGCAACCTGGCAGATTAGGATTGGCCTGGCAGGCGGATGCACTGGGCAAGACATTTGAGCAACCGAACATGGAAGGGTTGGCGAGGCAGGCACTCAAGCTAGGCAAGACCACGCTGCAACCAGCCAATGTGGGACTGGCCTGGCAAGCAGCAACACTGGGCAATACGACACTGCAGCCCGCCAGATTGGGATTACTGATACAGGCAGACAGACTAGGCAAGACTGAACTGCAGCCTGCCGTAGTCGGGCTGGAAAGGCATTGATCCAGGGTCGGCAGGGGCACATTCTGGAAAGCCTGCTGCGTCACCGTACCACCACTGACTATGCCTGAGATCAGGATGGCATCACCCGCTTTGAGTACGATATTACCCGAGGTCGTGACCGAACCGGTGCTACCCACCGTCAGCTTGTCAGCCGTGCTGCCACTGGCACCAGCTTCCAGGGTGATATTGCCGCCATTCGCACTGGCGACCGTACCATTCACAGTCAGAGGGCTATGCGCGACCAGGCTGATACTGCCCGCCTTACTACGCACCGCGTCACCGTTATTGAGCATAATGGCACCGATATTATCGATCAGGATATTGCCAGTACTGCCTGCACTGCTTTGCTGCACATTTTGCAGGTTCAGAGCACCGGTATTATTGATCTTGATATCAGTGTTTGCGCCCGTGTTATTAGCCAGCAGTAAAGGTACCTGGGTTTTCAAGCCACCACTATTGCCTATGCCGCCATTGGCAGTCGCATCCAGTGCTGCGCCAGTAATTGAATTACCTGAGGTCTGGCTGATCGCGCCACTGGGTGCTGACAAAGTGACTGCACCCGTTCCCGCCATTAAATTCGAGGTCAACAGAATATTGCCGGAACTGGCAGTCAGGTACATATTACCTGTTGTATTGATACCGCCCAGGCTATAACTGCTGGAGCCATTGCTGCCACTCAGGCTTGTTACATTGATGCCCTGAGCATTTACCAGGCTAAAGCTGCCAGCACTCTTGCCTGCCAGGTTACTAATCACATTCGAACTGTTGAGCGTTACACTTGTACTTGAGACCACGCCCAAATCCTGCACAGTGATGGGATTGACCTGGGATATAGCCCCACCACTGATCAAGCCTATGCGTGTCGTCGTAAGATGTTTGATATCGGTAATAGCGCTGGTATTGGTGTCAGTAATGCCCACCACTGAGATGACACCTGAAGCATTGCTGACATCATCCGTGCCTATGGCAATATTGGCGGCACTGACCTTGTACAAATTGGTAAGGGCCAGGCAAGGCGATACGGTACATGTTGCAGAACCAATAGTAATGGCACGACCAGCAGTAAAGGGGCGTATGCCAAAGTCACCTGCCGTCACACCGCCAGGGCCGCCAAGTGTCAATTGATTGGCAATGAAACCCACTTTACCTGTACCTGCATTGACATTATCAGAAACAGTCAGTGTCCCCGTGCCTGAGCTCACAGTAACGCCCTGGTTATTCGTGGTGATACCAGTAATGGAAGCGATGTTGCTGATACTTAAATTACCAGAATTAAATATATTCAAACTGCCAGTACCCACCCCCCCGGGATTAAGGTCTGCAGCCAGAGAGCTGAAACTATTGCTGGTATTGCCGAGGTTGACTGATCCCTTGGTTTGCAAGGCCAGCCCGCTACCAGTAATGGCATTGCCTGCTGCCTGGCTGATGCCAGAAGTGGAGTCGGAAATCAGCTTGATGGTGGATGGGCTGCTAATACCGCTATAGCCGTCTACAGTAGAAAGACTGATGGGGTTGCTGGAACGGTACAAGAAGCTGCCTGTGCTGGCTGAGCCAGAAACTACTCCAATAAAATTTGCCTCGGTCAGGTTGACGCTATAGCCACGCGCCTGTACAGAACTGGCGCCATCTATCGTGGCTCCTGCTTGCTGAGAAATCGTATTGCCAGAATTCAAGGTGAGTGATGTATTCACATTTTGCAAAGCACCACCTGCGCCTGAACCCATGGCACCTTTGATGTCTATGCTGGCACCACTCATATTGCCGATTTTAAGGCGGCTGGCGGTGACATTATTCAATTCACTGGTCGACAACTCCAGGGTACTGCTCAGGGCATTAGTCGCGCCCGTTGCCAAGTGAATTGTACCGGCAGCATTGGCATCCAGCGTCACGGCACCACTACCCGCATTGACTGTGCCCTGCAAATCCATCTTGTCGGATTTAATGGAAATGCCAGCACCAGCACTATTGATCTGCGTACCCGCAGCAGTACTGGTAAAGACATCCGGGTCGGTCGCTTGCAGGCTAATCACGCCGCCTGCACTATTGATATTCCCCCCCGCATTCAGGTTGATACCACCCAGACCATTAATATTCAGCAAGCCATTATTGGTGATGACAGGTGAATTGATATTGGTGGTAAAACCAGTGGGAGAGCTAAGGTAAATAGCTGCACCAGAAGTTTGTTGTTTGACGCCGTAGCCAGTTCCACCCACATCATTGATGATCAGGTTGGCTCCTATACTGGCGATACGGATATCACCACTACCCGTATTGAGAGCATTGAGCTTGGCCGCCTGCACACCCATATTGTCAGTGGATATATTCCCATGAAGGCCACTCACGGCACTCAGCTTTAAGTCTTTGGCATAGATAGTAGTGGCATTTTGCTGTGTGATATCCGCGCCTGTTGTAAGCGTGACATTGCCATTCGCCAAAGAATTCCCACGTGCATCCACACCACCTGAACCGACATTGATATAGCCGGTGCTGTTAACCAGTATATCGCCACCCACGCCTACCGCGCCCGGGGTCGTTAAAAGGGATTTGAAGGTGGTGTTGCCACTGGCACTGGTACTGATCTGGCTGCTATTGGTAGTCAGCTTGGCGACTACGATATCTGCAGTTTGGGGCGATGTACCCGTGCCAGTTTGCAGTGTGATAGTGCCGGAACCACTAGCATTGATTTCCAGATTGGGATCTGCCGCAGTCAGATTAATGCCGCGGGTAGCACTGATATCGGTAGAAGCATTGCGGGTTCTCAAAGTAAGACTGGAATTGATGGGCAGAGATATCAGGCTACTGAAAAAAATACCGCTGGTGTTAATAAAATTTGTCGCCTCCAGCACGATATTCGTACCGGGAGTCAGCCCCTGGAGTTCAGACTGATAGACAGTGGTTGGGCTACCATCAGAAAAATTGATGGTACCTATTGCCGAACCTTGAAATGTACCTGTGCCATCAGATGCGCCATCACCAGTTCCCCCGGCAATTGTAATAGAGGCAGGGTCGAGTAATAAAGTACCACCCTTGCCTTTTGCTGAACTGACATCGACTTTCGCATGAAAATCCAGGTTTTGCTTACCCGAGGTTTCTACAAAACCACCATTCCCGCTTTGCAAACCACCCCGCGCTGAAATACTGCCGTTCACCCGCGTGACTTCATCAGACCAGACGATGACCTTACCGCCGTCCCCTGTCTTGACAGCATCGGCACTGATTTTGGCATCGCTGGAGACAAAGGCGCGTTTGGCATTCATGATGGCGGGATTGTCGCCGTGATAATCACCACCCACGAGGACCTGGCCACCACCAATATCGCCACTGGCATCCACCTGGGCATTTCCAGCCAGCGCTACGCGCTGTCCGAGCACTTGTATATCACCGCCCTTGCCTTTTCCTGTCGCCGTGGTGGTGCTGCCGGTATCGAGTATCGTATCCTGGCTGGCCTTGAAATAAATTTTACCGTTTTCACCAACGACTGCACTATTGGCACTGACCAGGCCTCGCTGACTGATCAGGCCGCCATAGATACCTACCTTGCCGCCCTGGGCAACGATTTGTCCCAGATTGAGTGCCTGATTATTGTCAGCACTGACAACCACATGAACGTCAGGGTTGGCAGAATCCACCAATTTCACTGAACGCCCGGCTGCCAGCAAGACCTCGCCCTTGGGTGAAGTAATGATGCCGCTGTTTTCTATATCCGGTGCGATCAGATAAACTTGCCCGCCTGCTGGTGTGGTAATGGCACCCTGATTGCTGACTTTGCCCGCCAGCGCGCCAGCATTGAAGCTCAGCTTGCCTGCCTTGAAATCAGCATCCGTCATACCCAGGCTCGATACTGTCAACCCATTGACATCAACTTGTGCACCTTTGCCAAACAATACCCCATTTGGGTTGATCAAAAACACCCGGCCATTCGATTGCAAGGCACCCAGGATCTGTGTGGGGTTTTGACCTATCACACGATTCAAGATGGTACTGTTGGCACTCTCCTGGATAAAACGGGTAGTCTCGCCACCGTTGATGAAGAAATCCTGCCAATTAATAATTGCACCTGGCGTATTGGTAATCGTGAATACCTTGCCATCCTGGCTGAAGATGACCCGGCCATTGATGACCTGCGGTCCCACCGGATTGGCATGGGCCAGGCTGACAACAAGGCCGCTACTAAAACAGGCCGCCAATAACACAGGCGTGAGCCGGGGTAACAGCTTAGGCAACAAATCAGACCACTGGTTTTTCCTGGTGTTCGACCGCAATACTGATACAGATTGAGCGAACATATCGATTTCTTTTCTCATGCTCTTCCTCATCCATCATTAATAGTTGATGCCCAGCCTGACATGCAAACGCCTGTCATCTTTGCTCAATTCATCCGGGGTATGCAGGGCCTTGCCATAGTCCATCTGCAGCGACATCATGCGTGACATGGCCAGCCTGATACCTATACCTATGCTGGAGATGGAAGCCGAACTTTGTTCGCCCGGCAAAGCCCGGTTACGCGAGACATGGGCCGCATCATAAAAACCAAGTAACTGACATTGTGTCAAACTGGCAGTAAAACCGGTACACAGATTAGGGGTATAAATCTCGGCACTGAAGAGAGTGCCGTAGTCATTGGCCAGCGCCCGTTCTGTAAAGCCGCGCACACTACTGGCACCACCTGCACCGAATTGCTCGCCGGGCACCAAACTGTCCCGGGTGTATTGACCACTGAGCATGAGTTTCAATTGCCAGGCTGCTGGCAGTACCTTGCTATAGCCCAGGCCATAGCGCAATATGCTATAACCTGAAGTGGCACCACTGCGGACTTTTTGAAAATCTTCGGTCTTGCCTTTTTCTCCACCAGGCAAATTATGAACCGCTGACAAATAGGCATTAGCTTCACCGGCTGTCGAACTCAGGTTGGCAGAATAGCTGAGGCTAAGTGGGTGAACGGTGACATCGCTCCCCAGTTGTATGCCCTGCAGGGCGACATTATTCTTGAAAGCCTTATAGTCCCAACCAAGGCTGAGACGCGAATCAAAATCCTCGTTGCGACCAAGATTGTAGTTATAGCGCCCGCCAAATACCGAGCCGCGCCCGCTGACATTCAAATCAAATATGCCAGCTGCGACAGAACCGGAATCGACATTCGAATAACTCGCATACACGTCCACACTGTCGCCCAGGGTGTACAGCGGCAGGTGATAACCCAGACCAAAGACGGCATAATTACTGGGCTTTTGCAGGGTGGTTGTATATTGCAGGCTGAGTACATCATCACGCCCGCTGAGGTTGGCATGCTGGAACAACAGACCAAGATGAGATTTGCCGGTATTACTATCGCCCGCATTGTCGAGATTGGCACCTATGGTCCAGGGCTTGTTGTCGACGACGTTCAGGACAGCATTGACTTCACCCTCTTTGCTGGCAGTTTCAAACTGCAAATTGGTTTTCTTGGCGGGGTTTTCATTGGCTGTCTTCAGGCTTTCGGAGAGTTTCTTGATGTTCGGTGTATCACCCTCGCGCAATTGCGGCAGGCTACCTCTGATATTGTCGTTGTCAAAATGCCGATTACCCTTGACACTGACACTGGCGATGCGTGCCTGTACCACAACGAACTTGACGACGCCCTGATTCAATTCTTGCTCAGGCAAGACCACCTGCACCAGGCTATAGCCTTTTTGGTGATAGGCCTTTTCCAGGGCTTCCAGGGCTTTTTGCACATCGGCAAAACTGCGGCTCTTGCCCGTATAGGGTGCCAGCAAGCTGTCAAGGGCTGCCGCCGTCAATAAATCATTGCCCTTGACCTCATAGCGACTGATGTCAAAACGTCCGATGACGCTATCAGTATCCTGGGCCAGCAAAGGCTGGCTGAGCCCGATTGCCATGGCAAAGATCAGGCTGAGGCTAAAACGAGATTTGACTTGCTTGTTCTTCAACGGTCTCATACTAAGATTTCCCAGTTGCTGAGTCGTGCAATACCAAGTTCTTTTGTGTGCAGAGCCTTGCCAGCCTCCACCGATCGTATCGATAATGCTTATCGACCTGTATTTGTTACGTATTCTTTGCTGAAGAGATGCGTGCGCAATCGTATTGCGACTGAGAAGCTTGAAACCCATTTCCATCACTATCATGGGCTTCAGGTACAAGTATCCTGCAATCCAATTCCGACTACAAGCACTATGTTGTTAATTCTGACATGAGCGTCAAGATTTGTAATTTTGGAAATTTGATAGTGTTGTTTAGTTAGCCTCAACTCTACTTGGCAGCCTTGCTGGGTTTGCCTGCAATGGCCTGTGTTTCTATCATGTGATCAAACTCATCAATGCGCAAGCTGCGGCTGATTGCGACAGAAGGACAGCAATTGGCGTCTTTAGGCCCCATTTGCATGCCATCGAGAATCAACATTCCATTTCGGATACGCGCGCTATCAAAATCAAAAGTTCGCCAGCCACGCTGCGCCAGCTTGCCGACAGCTACCAGGCGATATGGGCGCGCTTTTCTTACGGCAGCATCGTACTGCTGCTGTTCGGCAAAGAAGGCCACAAATTCTGCATGAAGATTGCCACCACCAAAGCCTTCCAGGCTAAATAGCACGACTGCATCATTTTTATGCTCTTCAAATAGCTGCCCATACAGTATCCTGGCTGGCTTTCCACTATAGGTTTCTGCAACGCCATCGCCAAACTGCTCTATCAGCCTGGCAAGTTCTGCCTGTAGCATCGCCTGCTGTTCTGGCCGGGGATGCGTTGCAACTTGAGTGGCTGTATGTGCCTGCTGCGCTTGCGCAGGGCTAAGGGCAAGTAGCGCCAGGCTACAAAGTAAGCTGAGGTATAGCGGTTTCATAGGTAAAAAATAAAAATATATGAAGAACTGAATGTCCTGAACGTCACGAAAGAAATCAATATTTCCATTTGGCAATGCTAGCCCTCAGAAATGAAAGTATTTATCACCATCTGCAGGGATAACCCAGGCTTATATCCCATGAATAAAATTCAATCGCCACAAACTGGTATTACTGCCTATCATAATAGCAATCTCTCGATTGAGGGATGAATCTCATGACTCCCCCAAGACGAAAGAGATTTTCAAGGGCGCGCAAGCGCCCTTTTTTTTGTACTGATAACTAAGCAAAAACCCAGCAAAAATGGAAGAAACGCTGGTGAGTCAAAGTGTAATGCAGTAGCATCTCAGCTCTTTCGCCTTTATTCAGTCCCGGCTTACGCATGTTTTCGCATCAACACTCGTCACGTCCTGCTTTTACTTTGAAAACTTTCCTGCAACATGTCAAATTGCCTGTGCTGGCAGCCACCGTCTGTGCGCTCTTGCTGGCCTGTTCCACACCCCTGGAAAAAAAACCTGTCAGCAAACCCGTCAAAACAGATTTGACTATTATTCCGCAAAATGCTCCAGTCAATTATCCTGTGCAAGTCCATGAGGCACCGCCTTTACCGCGTGAATTCCGGGCAGTCTGGGTTTCTACCGTGGCCAATATAGACTGGCCATCGCGGCGTGACCTGAGCACGGAAAAACAAAAAAATGAAATCATCGCCATCCTCGACAATGCCGTACAGTTAAAACTGAATGCCATCGTCTTGCAGGTGCGCCCAGCTGCCGATGCGATCTACCCTTCAACGATAGAACCCTGGTCAGAGTTTTTGACTGGTGAGCAAGGCCGCCCACCCTCACCGTATTATGATCCCCTGCAATTCTGGATAGACCAGGCCCATGCGCGTGGCCTGGAATTGCATGCCTGGTTCAACCCCTTCCGTGCCCGTACTGCGCAAGCCAAAACAGTCGTTGCCGCAAACCATATCAGCAAGCTGGCACCACAAGTGGTAAAAACCTATGGCGACCTGCAATGGATGGACCCAGGTGAACCCGTCGCCATGCAGCAAACCCTGAATGTCATCGGCGACGTCGTGCGTCGCTATGAGGTGGATGGCATCCACATCGATGACTATTTCTACCCTTATCCGATCAAGTCCGGCAATGGCAGTGAAGTCGATTTCCCGGATGACCCGGCCTGGATCACTTACCTGCAGTCAGGCGGCAAACTGGCGCGCTTTGACTGGCGCAGGGAAAATGTCAACCGCCTGGTGGAAGCCATCAACCAGCGTGTGCATCTGGAAAAACCCTGGGTCAAATTTGGTATCAGCCCCTTTGGCATAGGCCGGCCAGACCGCTTACCACCCGGCATCACCGGTTTCAGTCAATATGACAAGCTGTATGCTGACGTAGAACTGTGGCTGGCCAGAGGCTGGCTGGATTATCTCGCTCCCCAGTTGTACTGGCCCATCAATCAGGGTCCACAAGCCTTCAAGGTCTTGCATGATTACTGGCTGGCGCAAAACACCACGGGCAAGCATGTCTGGCCTGGCCTGTACACCAGTCGCATAGACAATAGCGATAAATCCTGGTCCGCCGATGAAATCCTCAACCAGGTCGATGCCATGCGCGAAAAGGCAGGCAATGGCCATGTGCATTTCAGCATGGTGGCGCTGAACCAGAATCGCAAGGGCATACGTCAGCGTCTGGCGGCAGAGAAATACACTTCACAAGCCCTGATCCCGGCCAGCCCCTGGCTGGACAATACCTTGCCAGCCAGCCCCTTGCTGGAAGCCAGTGCCGACAAGAAGTCGGTGCACCTGCAACTGGCTAGCACCGTCAACACCCGCTTGCTGGCGATCTGGAAACGTACTGAACAGCAATGGCTATTCTCGGTAGTGCCAGCTCAGGATATGCTCATCGATTTATCCGATGATCCGCAATATGGGCCAGTCAGACAACTCACCGTTTCGGCTATCAGTCGTACAGGTATCGAAGGTGTGCGGGCAAGTTACAGCCTGCCTTGAAACTGACATAGCAGGAAGTGTGGTTTTTAAAGGCGTATGGACAACTGTTCATGCGCCTTTTTTATGTGCCTTAGTTTTATTGATGCGCGAAAACCCATGCCGCTCAGGGCGAAGACTGGAGTAACTCATATCTTTTAGTTATCGCTTGTCATAAAATTTTCATTTGTCACAATAGCTGCCCTACCCCTAGTCTTTAGCATACATAAAATTTACAAGATTGACACTCATATAGTCAGACTCCAGGAGAGACCAGTGAAGTTAAAGACCATCGCCAGATGCATTGCCCTGACAGGTATTTCTGCCGTTAGCAGCTCAGCAGTACAGGCACAGGAGCAGACTACCCAAGCACCGCAAAGAGTAGAAATTACCGGCAGCAGTATCAAACGCATCGCCAGCGAAGCGGCCCTGCCTATAGAGATCATCACCCGTAAACAGCTGGAGGCCGCAGGCATAGTCACAGCAGAACAATTCATTGCCAACCTGAATATCAATGGCAATGGCTCAGATAACCTGGCCAGCAATGCCGATGTCACCTCCGGCGCTCAGCGTGGCAACAATGGCGCTTCTTCCGCCAATCTGCGCGGCCAGGGTGCAGACAATACCCTGGTGCTATTGAATGGCCGCCGTATTGCCACCCATGGCATGAAGGGTTCAGCCGTCGATTTGAATTCCATCCCCATGGCAGCGGTGGAAAGGATAGAAGTATTGAAGGATGGCGCATCAGCCATCTATGGCACGGATGCCATAGGTGGTGTCATCAACTTCATCTTGCGCAAGAATTATAAAGGCCTGGAAGCCCAGGCCTTTACTGACATCACCCAGCAAGGTGGCGGCAATATCAAGCGTTTTTCAGTAGTCGGGGGCTTTGGTGATCTGGAGCAGGACAATTACAATGTGCTCATCACCGCGACGCATAGTGAAAATGATGCATTACGCGGCGAGCAACGCAACTTCGTCAATACCTTCCAGCCCAATCGTGGCCTTTCGGTGGATACCCGCGGCACGCCCTTTGCCACGGTAGTAGCGACCTCACTGGCCAATACCATACTCAGCAACAAGAGCAATAATGGCCCGGTCTTTCCTGGTACGAGTCAAGTCATGAGTTCCATCAATGTGTTGAACCTGCCTGGTGCTGCGGGTTGCAATAGCATAGATGGCATGGCTGCTTATGACGCCAAACTCTGGGACGTGGCCGCTTCAAAATATGCCTGCGCCTGGGATACCGGGCGGGCTGCCGTCTTGCAACAGCCCGTCAAGAACGATAATTTTGTTTCGCGTGCCAGTTTTAAAGTTGGTAATCACCAGCTATTTGCCGAAATAGTAGGCTCTCAGGTGGAAGTCGCCAAGCGTTTTTCACCCAACCAGGTTTCCCCCGGCACTGCCTTCCCTGCCAGCTCATTTTATCCCAGCACCGGGGCGGCCTATAACGAGGTCTTCAATTCCATCGTAGCGGTTTTCCCTAGTATAGAAGCCTATCGCGGCGCGCCGATTGCCTATCGCTGGCGCTGCATGGAATGCGGTGATCGCGAAATCACCACCAAGACCGAGGCAGGCCGCCTGCAACTCGGCGCTGACGGCCAGATCGGCAATTGGGATTACCGTGTAGGCCTGTCCCGCGCCTATAGTGAATCCGAGTCCAAGCTCGGCACTGGATATAATTATACCGTGGCACTGGCCAATGCCCTGAGCACAGGCATCATCAACCCCTTCCTCAAGCCAGGTGAAAAACAGACGCAAGCGGCAATCGACTTGCTCAACAGTACCTCGGCCACAGGGGTCACTTTGTATGGTGGAAAAACCACGCTGACACAGGTGGATGCCGCCTTGTCCGGAGAAGTCTGGAAATTGCCAGCCGGCCCTGTCATGGCAGCAATAGGCATGGATGTACGCAAGGAAGAATATAACTTCAATGGCGACGCCCGCGCTGCCAATCTGCGTTACGCCATACTGAATGCGCCCTTTGATGATACCAATGCACTGTCCCAGGTCAGCCGTGACATCCGTGCCGTCTATGCAGAAGTCCTGGTGCCGGTGTTGAAATCACTGGAGTTCACACTGGCTGGCCGTCAGGATCATTATTCCGGGTTTGGGAATACCTTCAATCCCAAAGTCACTTTCCGCTACACACCAACGGATACCCTGTTGTTCCGCGGTTCGTATAACACGGGTTTCCGTGCACCTTCGTTTAATCAATTATTCAATGGCATCACTGAATCTCCGTACCTGGGCAAAGACCTGGCTGACCCCGCTACCTGCCCCGGCCTGAAAGTCGATAGCAGCAAACCAGGATGTGCATCCATCACACCAAATATCCTGACTGGTGGCAAATCCACGCTAGGCCCGGAAACTGCCAAACAAGCTACGGTAGGGGTAGTCTGGGCACCCAGCAGCAATTTCAGTGCGAACGCTGATATCTGGGAAATCCGCAAGGAAAACTCCATCACGTCGATAGACCTGACAACCATGCTGGCAAACTATGAATTGTTCAAAGCACAGTTCTTGCGCGACAGCAACGGTGCTCTGGCTTTTGTAGACCAGCGCTGGGTCAATGCTGGCTCCAGTATTACCCGTGGCGTCGAAGTCGGGGCCAAGGCGAATGGAGAAATATGGAATGGCAAATGGACAGCCAGTCTGGATGGCTCTTATTTGCTGGAGAAAAAATCCCGCCCCATGGCAAACGCCCCTTATGGAGCCAGTGAAGTCGGCAGATTCACCTTCACCGGCGACCTCGGCCTGAAATGGAAGCATACTGCCTATGTCACCTACACCCAGGGTGACTGGACTGGTACTTTCATGCAAATTTATCGTGACGGTTATCAAGACCAGGTGCTGCCTGGCGTGCAAAGCGGCCTGGTGACACCGAGTGATTACAACCCTACGGTAAAAGCCTATGCCATCTACAATATCAGTGCGACCTATAGCGGGATTAAAAACTTGACGCTGACTGCGGGCATCAAGAATCTCTTCAATACCGACCCGCCCTTTGCCATCACCTATGACAGCAATACCGGCGCAGGCAGTTCCTGGGAACCCCGTGTCGCAGATCCCCGCGGCCGTTCCTTTACCTTGCTGGCGAACTATAAGTTCAAATAAGCGGGTAAGGCACACTCCAAAAAAATTCCCCGGCATTCAAGCCGGGGAATTTTTTAAGCTCTAAAAAACTACAGGCATTTAGCTGGCAGCTGGATTCATGAGCTTGCCCATGAAGAGGATGAGGCCAGTCTGCCTGTCCCTGATCATGAACAGGAAAGGCTTGTCCAGGTTCAGCCTCAAGGGCTGGTTGATATTGATGCTGGTGACACCTATCACCACAGCAGTCGCCGCGGCTGCTTCTGTACCCTTTTCATCAACAGTGATGTAAGCCTTGTGCAAGACGCCTGAAATCACCAGGTCACGGTTACCCGTCATGCCAGAAAAATCAGCCTTGCCCGCATCAAATGCAGCGCCCATGCCCAGGCTGTTGAGGCTGCCCGTCATCTCCGGGTTGGCACTGAAGTTAAACTTGGGCATGCCCAGAGCGATGTAATTGTCCTTTAAACCTGCAGCAATGTCGCTGATGGTATTACTGCTCAAGCCCTGCACAAAGCTGTCAAACTTGCCCGTATCTGGCATGACTACCAGCATAGCCAGTTTGTTGTCCATGTAAGGCAACTCTATCGCCTGATAGTCTTTACCCTGCAGGTAAGGGAAATTTGCTGTCTGGTTCATGAAAGGAACATTTTTCACACTGCCCTTGCGGTCGGTGAAATCCTGGTTCCTGGTTGCTTCCTTGGTAAATTGCCGGGCCCAGTCTGACTTGAACCAGACGGCATTGGTCAGCACCACCCGCGTGGATGCAGACACAGAATTGGCAGGTAGCAAATCCTTGATTTTTTGCTGGGTTTGGTCTGCCACCCAGTTATTGATCGTCAAACGGGAAGGCTCGGCGGCTTTGGCAAAATCCAGCAAATTCACCGCAGCACCAAAGTTCAGGCTGAGAGCATCGAGGTAAGTGCTTTGCAAGTTGTAGCCCTGCTGTGCCCACAGGGCATTGGCGATGTTCAAGTTGGGCAACTGGGCATTGGGTTTTGCCGTAGTCGAAGTCTTATCTGCCAGCAATAAGTCGAGGCGGTTCAAGGCGGGTTGCAAACGGCTTTGCTGCAACTGGAAAGCCAGGGCTTTTTCCATGCCACTAAGAGTGTCACCCTTGGCACCGGCGGCTGCCATTTCCAGTGCCAGTGTCAGGCTATAGGGTGAATACACCAGATTGCTATCCCCCTGGGCGCCCAGCAGGGGCAAAACCTTGAGAGCAAACTCAGTATTGCCAGCAACGGCGGCCGCCAGGTCAGCATCGCTGGCTTGTGGGGCCACATTGCGCGCCAGCATGGATTTGGCCGTGCCTATGGCCTGCGGTGCGTCACCACCGGTAATGGTAGAAGTAGCTGTGGTACTAGCTCCGCCACAGGCAGAAACCAGGGCTAGCAGCAAGCAAGAACAAATGATTTTTGGGCGCATTTTTGAGCTTTCTATTGAGCTGTCAGGGAAACAATGTCTGGAAATGATACGCCAGAGAGGTTTCCGAATCAGTTTGAAAATGTACTCAAATTGTCATCAAATTGTACAAACTGAAAGATCACCATATTCAAAACGGTAAGCACTCCTGAATCCATGCGCATACAAAAGTAGCTGTGAGCAGAGAATTTGCATTTGTTTAATTGTGTTTAGCCTGGCACCACATAAGCTGATCCATGCGTATCCACAAATACTGCCTGCACTTTTATGCATTACCTGAAGTTATGGACAGACCACGAGCTTTCATTGGCGCTCTGCCTGCACTGGGAATAACTTAGCGGTGAAGGGGACAAAAACCATATGTTGAACACCGAGGCACCAAGCACACTGCATACTGAGCTGGATTTGTATTCAACCGAGCGGCTGCTCAATGTACTGATTGATGACCAGTTGAATGCCATACGTGCTGTCAGCCTGGCAGCACCCGGCATTGCTGCCGCTGTTGATGCTGCGGCACCGCGTATTCTGGCGGGTGGCCGTCTGGTGTATGTGGGAGCCGGTACGTCTGGCCGCCTGGGTGTGCTTGATGGGATTGAGTTGCTACCCACTTTCTCTTGGCCCAATGAGCGCGCCTTGTCCTTGCTGGCAGGCGGCAAGCAAGCCATGTTTATTGCTGTTGAAGGGGCAGAAGACGATGCAGCACAAGGTGCACAAGAAATTCTGGAGCTGGCTTTGACATCCAATGATGTGGTGCTACTCATCGCTGCTTCCGGTGCCACCCCCTATGTATTGGGTGCCATGCAGGCTGCCCGTGCCACGGGTGCATTGACGATAGGCTTTGCCAATAATCCCGGTGCACCCCTGACTTTATCGGCAGAACTGGGGATCACCCTGGATACCGGTAGTGAAGTGATCTCGGGCAGCACACGCTTGAAGGCAGGCACTGCACAAAAGGTCGCGTTGAATAGTTTTTCCAGCGCCTTGATGGTCAGGTTACACAAGGTTTACGGCAACCTCATGGTGGATGTCAAACCCACCAATATCAAGCTGCTCAGGCGCACTGTCAGCCTGACCATGCATGCAACCGGGCGCGATGAAGCATACTGCCGCCGCATACTGGAAGAATGCAATTTCCATGTCAAGATCGCGATACTCGCCATCCTCGATAAGATCAGCGTCACCGCCGCCAGCAAAAAACTGCAGGTCTGTGGTGACGACTTGCGCCTGGCGCTGCGCACCGCGTCATAAGTCTGGTGCAAGCGAGCCGGTCTGTCACACCAAATCCCCTCAGGCGTTACAATCAAGTTCGTGTTTCAAGTTTGTATTCTTGCTGAAAGTATTTATCCATGCGTTTGCGTCATATAGAAGTTTTCCATGCCATCATGCAGGCAGGCACGATCAGTGGTGCTGCACAATTGCTGAACATTTCACAACCGGCTGCCACCAAGGTTTTGCAGCATTGCGAAATTCAATTAGGCTTAAAACTGTTTGAACGTATCAAGGGCAAACTGCATCCCACGCCCGAGGCTCACAAATTATTTATCGAAGTCGATAAACTCAATCGTGATTTGCAATCGGTGCGCAGGCTGGCCAGCAATTTAAAGCATCATCCTGACGAAGCGGTCAGACTGGCTTCGACACCGACCTTGTCTATCACTGTTATACCAACAGCATTGGCGGCCTGGCGCAAAAAATTTGCCAATGTGCATTGCACGCTGGCGACCCACCATACCAGCGAGATCGTCAATGCACTATTATTAGGTGACGTGGACTTTGCCTTTTCCCTGTACGACCCCTGCCATCCGAATATCGCCTCGGAGGCTTTGACACGCGGCAGCATGACGGCCATCGCCCCTGTCGGTAGCTGGGTAAAAACACTGGACAATACCGCCTTGCCAGTGGCCGACCTGCCCAAGAATCTGATCGCCCTGGACCTGGATGACCACCTCGTCAGCCGCGTCATGGATGCCTGTGAAGAACAGGGTTTGAGTTTTACTTCCTGCACGGTAGTGCAAACTTATTTGCTGGCCAGGACTCTGGTTGAGCTGGGTGCTGGTGCCGCCGTTATAGACCCCTTCACGGCTGCCACAGCTGACCATGACAAGGTGCAATGTCGACCACTATCGCCCAATGTACCAGTGGACTTATTTTTGTTGACGGTAAAGTCCACGCCATTGTCACGCTCAGCTCGCGCCTTTGTGGAATGCATCAGGGAGGCGGGTGCAGAATTCATTGCCCGCACCAGCTAAAATCTCACTCTATACGCAAATAAGTTTCACGCACGACTTGCGGATCACCGCAATTGAAATGCCACCATTCACTATTGATGCCGCGAAAACCACCGTGCGACATGGCTGCCCGCAAAATCCCTCGTTGATCAAGCTGGTGTTGGGTGAGATGCCCTTCGGCCAGCATGCGCTGTTCCAGCGCTGGATGGGATTTTTCTTCGAGGGCATCAAAGCCGCTGCCCATATCCAATTCCTGACCAGCCGCATCTATCAGCGTCACATCCACTGCCATGCCAAAGGAATGGATGGAACCACGCGCTGGATCAGCCACATACATGCGCAGGGGCGTGCCATCCAGGTGCTGCCACAGCATTTCCTGCACCCGGTGCGGGCGCAAGGCATCCAGCACCAGGATGCGCAAACCGGGGTGATGTTCCTGTAACCAGGCTACCGCTGCCTGCAATGCCTGTGCCGCGTCCCTGTGTAACCAGCGACAGTCGAGATCGCCATATAACTCCCTGCCTACAAAGTTGTCAGCACCGACATAACGTAAATCGATCACTATGCCGCTGACAGTGTCCAACTGGCAAAAATCAGGATGATCCGCAATCAATTCACAACGCACAAAGGCTCCACACAATAGAGTTTTTCATCAGTGCAGCATAGGGGGAGTCATTGCTGCTTGCCAATGAATATTTACCAATGACATATAACCAGATGGCATGCTCAGACATGAACTTCCATGATGCCATCAACAACACTTATTTTAATACCTTGTTACGGGCAGCAGTATCTACATCTACATAACGCCAGGCCGTGAAATCCACAGGATGGCGATAGTAATTTTGCAGCCAGGGCTGTGATAAATCCGCCGTCACCGGATGCCAGCGTGGTACCCAGGGCGTATAGCCATGCATAAGTTGTGCCATTTGCCGGTAAATCGCAGTGCGCTCAGGGCTGTCACTGAGCCGCATGGCTTCTTCATATAGCTTGTTAAAGGCAGGCAGGTTGAAGCGCGAATAATTGGCGCGACCAGCATTGGGACCGTATAGGAGCTGGTAAAAATTCTCGGCATCGGGGAAGTCGGCTATCCAGTTTGCTTCCGTCATCTGCACTTTGCCCAGGCGGGCTGCACGCAAGACTTCAGAATGTTTATCGGTCTTGAAGCTGACATGGATACCAATAGCATCCAGATTCTTGCGCCAGACTTCATCGCGCAGGCGACCTGTCGTACTAGCTAGAGTATGCATTTGCAGGTGCAGAGGCTGACCATCGGGCAGGTTGCGATAGCCATCCGCAGCACGCTTATAGTCAAACTTGTCCAGCAAGGCATTCGCCAGTTTCAGGTCATATTGCACCGGCGTTTTATAGCTAGCATCGTAGCCCAGCACATTCGGTGGCAAAGGCGATTGCGCCTGTATCGCCAGGCCTTTTTCCATCAGGGCAATATCTTCCTTGCTGTCATAACTGAGGGCAATGGCACGGCGCAAAGCGATTTTCTCCGGGGTATAGCCGCCTATCACCGGATCTTCCATATTCATCCACATGTAATAGGTTTGCAGTGGCGTGAACAGGGACAGACGTATCCCCCGCTGCTGCAGGGCAGGCTTCAACTTGCTATTATCGAGCACCATGTTCGACAAGGGTGCCGGCACTTGTTCCAGGTAATCAAATTCATTATTCAGCAAACCCAGCACCCGTGACTGCTGCTCTTCCATGACCTTGATTTCTACTTTGCTGACACGCGGCAAAGTCTGCCCTGCCAGGCTGTTGGCAATTTTTTTTGTGGCCTCATCAATGCCCTGGTCATCGAACAGTACTTTGCGATACTGGGGATTGGCCAATAATTCTATACGGAAGCTGCGTTGCCACTGGCCAAGGATGAAAGGGCCTGTTCCTATGGGGTGATTGCCCACCTGGTTGCCATAGGCCTCCACCACTTCTCTGGCCATCGCACCTGTGGCAGTGGTCGCCAGGATGAACAAGAAGTTACTGTCTGGTGCATTCAAGCGTATGCGCAGTGTGTATTTATCTATGGCTTGCAAACCAGGAATGCTGGTTTGCAGATTGAAGTCCTGGCTTTTGCCATCTTTGGATGAATTTGCAGCGGGTCTAAGCTTTTCATCCCCCAGTATCTTGCCTTCAAACATGAATAGCCAGGGCGACTTGACCGCAGGATCATAGATTCGCTTGATACTGTAGATATAGTCGTCTGCCGTCAACTCCCTGGGCTTGCCCTTGAATGCAGGATCAGGTGTAAACAGGATGCCAGACTGCAGATGCAAGACATAGGTCTTACCCTGTTCCAGGATTTCCGGCATGCTTGTCAAGGTATTGGGCTTGAGTTTGACAGGCCGCGCCAGATAATCATAACGCAGCATGGGCTCAAAAATATTTTCATTGATGCTGACCGAAGGCACGTCCGACGCCACTGCCGGGTCCAGGCTACTTTCTGGTGTCGTCACCAATACCCGCAAGATTTTTTCATTGCTGCTTGCTGCTTGCGCAGGCAACACTTCTATCAGGGAAGACAGGCCCAGCAATGCCGCAAATATAAAACGTAAGCTCATGCTCCGGCCTTCGCAAGATCAGTCAGGCGCGGGTTAGGCATAGTCAGATAAAACCATTCTTCACCAGCCCTGGCCCCGACATCGGGGAAAATAATGCGACCATCCTGGCCTGCCCTGACTTCGCTACCATCAGCCCGTATGCCTATCAATTCTCCCTGCGCCAATACATCAAAGCTACGCCATTCGCGGACAAAGCTATCGTCTTCATGCAATTTATCGATGACGTCGTAAATACGCAGGGCTTCCATCTCAGCCACAGCTTCCGGTGCAGCCCCGGCGATCACGCCCAGATGTCGCAGGCTGTTGACAATGGCAGTGTAAGCAACCTCAGGCGCTTGCGGGTCCAGGTGCTGGCCGCACTCCAGTGTCATGGCATAGCCACCGGTGGAGCGCATATATTCTGTCGTGCCTACACCGAACTGTGTATTGGCATTAGCAACGCTCTTGGCATCCGCGTTATGAGCCAGACGCTCCTGGCGGCGCTGCACACCACGTGCATAAGTACCTAGCCAGCCATCGACCAATCTGTGCACACCCAGGCGCATGGCCATGGCCAGCTCATGTTTTTCATGGCTGAATGATTCTATGGGGCCGCGATTATTTTCCGGGCCTATCAGAACAAAAGGCTCACCCTCACCGCGGAAAGAATGCAAGTCCAGCAAGACATCATGCTGAGCTAGCAAGGGGCATAGCCAGTTGGCTACATGGTCTTCAAATTCCTGCACATCGTTAGTCGGTATCAGACGGCGGTTCAGGTTGCGCTCTCCTTCCCTTTGTCCCAGTTGATAGGCCAGAGGATTACATACCGGCACCAGCGTCAGACGGCCAGCCAGCAATTGCAGGCTGCCCTCTTCCAGCTCGGCAATCACGCGGCGTATTGCCAGCGTGCCGCAAGTTTCATTGCCGTGCACCGCACCCGTGATGATGACACTGCTGCCAGACTGTGGTGAACTATAGCTATTGCTTTGAAAATGATGGGGATAGATCTTTTTATTCATGCTTCATCCAGCCTTTTTACCGAAGGCCGGGTCCACTTTAATGAGGGCCGTGACAATAAAAGTCGGTACCGCAGCGATGCATATCCAGACAAAGAAATGGGCGTAACCCAGATACTCTTGCAGATATCCACTGAACATGCCAGGCAACATCATGCTCATCGCCATGAAACCGGTACAAATCGCATAATGCGCAGTCTTGTGTTCACCGTCAGCAATCATGATCATATACAGTACATAGGCAGTAAAACCAAAGCCATAACCCATTTGCTCTATAGCAACTGCTGCACCTACGAGATAGATATTTTGTGGCTGTACAAAGGCCAGATAGACATACACCAGATGCGGCACATTGATGGCCAGCGCCATGGGCCAGAGCATACGTTTCAAGCCAAAACGTGATATCAGTGCCCCCCCTGCCAGGCCGCCTATCGTCAGCGCGATCATGCCCATGGTGCCATATACAATACCAACTGCCTGCGTGGACAAACCCAAACCGCCTTTGTCCACACTATCGAGCAAGAAGGGTGGTGCCATCTTGACCAATTGCGCTTCACCAAAGCGATATAGCAAAAGGAAGGCGATAGTCAGCAAGATGTTTTTCTTCCCAAGGAATTTGGCAAATATGGTGAAAAAAGTCAACGCTACCTGATTGGGGTTACCATGCGCGCAATCGCTGGCCGGGCGCGGCAAGGCCCATTGATGATAGGCAGACAGGCTGATAAACATCACTGTCAGCACACAAAAAACCACGATCCAGCCTAACTTTGCATCCCCTGTCATATCCCGCAAGGTGCCTGCGAGGTAAACCAGGCCTCCCTGCCCGGCCAACAGGGAAAACCGGAAAAACATACTGCGCACACCGACGAAGGCAGCTTGCTGGTGCTGTTCCAGTGCCAGCATGTAAAAGCCATCCGCGCTGATATCATGGGTAGCTGCACCGAATGCCAATAACCAGAAAACCAGCAAGGTCGCTTGTAAAAACGCCGACATGGGGATAGTCAGGGCAACCAGCCCAAACATGGCACCGATGACCAGCTCCAGCGTAATGATCCAGAAACGCTTGGTCTTGAACATGTCAACAAATGGTGACCAGAAAGGCTTGATGACAAAGGGCAGGTATAACCAGCTTGTATATAATGCAATATCTGAATTGGAAATATCCAGATTTTTGTACATAATGACGGAAAGCGTCGTTACGACGATATAAGGAATCCCCTGACTGAAATACAATGAGGGTATCCAGCGCCACATGCCGCTGGCTGGCACTTCGGGATTATGGACTGCAGTAGCTGTCTCGCTTGTCATCTTGATCTTTGTTTTAAGAGCTAAGGCCTGGGCATCTTCCCAGTAAAATACCGGGTTGGCGATTGAAATTTTGCCCTTGCTTCATAGTAAAAAGTTATAAGCCGGATGCATCTTTTCATTCGCTGCCAATACCAGAAGCGCCCTATGATAAACGAACAACAGCCAGTTATTGCGATTCAGTTTCAAGATGTATTATCAATCCCCTTCAGAAATCTGCACAAAAACATCCATCTATGCTATCTGACCAGCCTATTTCCTTGCCGCCGCAAAGCACCGCCATTGCGCTGGGGATAGATGCGGGTGGCACGCAAACCCGCTGGGCGCTGGCAAGCAGGGATGAACAAATACTCGCCAGCGGCACTGCCGCCGGGCTGACTGCACTGCAAACCGATACTCAGGAAGGCCTGCAAGCCCTGCACCAGATATTTGCCAGCCTGGCTGCTGCGACCAGCAGCCATGGCCAGGTTCACAGCATACGTGCCGGCATTACCGGCTTTGGTGGTGATGCCCACACCCTGCCAGACATGCTGGCCGACTGTTTTGGTCTCTACCAGGGGCAAATCTCTGTCAGCAATGATATAGAAATTGCCTATCTCGATATTTTCAAACCGGGCGCGGGTTATCTGATCTATGCTGGCACAGGCTCGATCGCGGCCTACATAGATGCTAATGGGGAATTCCACCGTGCCGGTGGCCGCGGCTATTTGCTGGATGACGCCGGCGGTGGTTTCTGGATAGCCCGCGAAGCCATGCGCCAGCTATGGCGTGCTGAAGATGAGCATCCCGATCACTGGAAAGAATCAGAAATGGCCAAGCGCCTGTTCAAACTCATAGGCGGCAATGACTGGAATATCTCGCGCGATTTCATCTACCACCGCAGCCGTGGCGACATAGGCAAACTGGCGCTGGCCGTGGCAGCATCGGCCAACAGTGACCCGGTTGCCATGTCCATACTCAAAAACGCCGGCAAGGAACTGGCACGCCTGGGCACGGCCATGTGCACTCGTTTTGGCAATAAACCCATCGCACTCAGTGGCCGCGTGCAAGAATTGCATCCCGCCATAGTAGAATCGCTGCGCCTGCATTTGCCGCCAGAGATCAGCCTGCGCCAAAGCACTTGTGAAGCCCATTTTTCTGCCGCCAGGCTGGCAGCCCGACAACTCAAAAAGCAATCATGAACAAACTCAGTCTCTATAGTTTATTTACCGCCCTCAGCATCATCCTCAGTGGCTGTGCCACCGTTGGCCCCATGGGCAAACTCGATACCAGCATCTCAGCCAAGAGCCAGGAAGAGCGCGTGCAATTCATCATCCTGCATTACACGGCACTGGATCAGCCGACTTCGCTGCGGGTGCTCAGCCAGCAGGCCGTCAGTGCCAATTACCTGGTCGGTGATGAAGCCCCCATCAAGGTCTGGCAACTAGTGCCTGAGAATCACCTGGCTTATCATGCCGGGCTCAGCGAATGGAAGGGCTATAGCCGTATGAATGCCAGTTCCATAGGTATAGAGATCGTCAATCTCGGTTTCAAGGATACCCCGGAAGGACGGATTTATTTCCCCTTCCCGCAAGCCCAGATAGACCGCGTGATTGCCCTGGTCAAGGATATCTCTGCACGTTACCAGATACGCCCGGAATACATACTCGGCCATTCTGACATCGCCCCCTTGCGCAAGTCCGACCCTGGCCCGCTCTTCCCCTGGAAGCAGCTGGCCGATGCTGGTCTCATCACCTGGCCCAAGGCAGATGAAGTCGCCCTGCGCAAGCCCATCTATGAACAGCAATTACCCGAGATCAAATGGTTCCAGCAAAAACTCGCGCTATATGGTTATAGCATCCCGCAAACCGGCTTGCTCGATGAAGCTACCCGCAGTGTATTGATCGCTTTCCAGACCAAGTACAGGCCAGCAAAATTTGATGGCATGCCAGATGCAGAAACCGCCGCCATGCTCGACAGCCTGCTCGCCAGCCTGAAAGTAAAATAAGCATGGCTATCAGCCAAGCTGCAAGTTTCAGCATACCGCCGCAACTGCTGGAACAGCGTGGCCTGCAACTGCAGCAGGAAGCCACAGAACTGGTGCTGGCAGAAACTGGCGCAGACGGCTGGCAATATTTGCTGACCCCCGCCGCCAGGCTCGCCTGGCAAGCGATGAAGCAGGCTGCCAGCCAGGATGGCATAGCACTACTCATGATCTCGGCATTTCGCAGCATCGCCAGACAAACCGGGATCATCAGCGACAAGCTAGCTCAGGGACAGCAACTGCAAGACATACTAAGAGTCTGCGCCCCACCCGGCTACAGCGAACACCACACCGGCCGCGCCATCGATATCGCCACACCAGAAGACCCGGAACTGGAAATTTCCTTCGACACCACGGCAGCCTTTGCCTGGCTGCAAAATAATGCCGGACGCTTTGGCTTTCAGATGTCCTACCCACCGGGGAATAGCAGCGGGTTTCAGTATGAGCCTTGGCATTGGTGTTTTCAATCTTAATCCAAAGTCTGCCTGTATCTCTTCAAAGCCAAAAACCCCGCCAGCAGTAAAAATATCAACATAGGCCACAGCTCTGGTGTGAGCTGGCCTGTGGTATTTCCCTTCAATAAAATACCGCGCACGATGCGCAAAAAGTGCGTCAAGGGTAAGGCTTCGCCTATGGCTTGTGCCCATTCCGGCATGGCGCGAAAAGGGAACATGAAGCCGGACAAGAGCATCGATGGCAGGAAGAAAAAGAAAGTCATCTGCATCGCTTGCAACTGGTTTTTTGCGATCGTGGAAAAGGTGAAGCCGACTGCCAGATTGGCCAGGATGAAGACGCCTATCATGCTCATGAGCAGGCTAAAGCTGCCCATCATGGGCACTTCAAATAGCAGGAAGGCGGCACTGATGATGACGCCGAGTTGCACATAACCTATCAACACATAGGGCAGGATTTTACCGACCATGACTTCTGCCGGGCGCACCGGGGTTGCCAGCAGGTTTTCCATGGTGCCGCGCTCACGCTCCCTGGTCATGGCCAGTGAAGTCAGCATGACCATGGTCATGGTGAGTATGGTGCCTATCAGACCAGGGACGATGTTATAGCGTGACAAGCCCTCGGGGTTATAGCGGCGGTGCACACGCACTTCATAAGCAGGCGTAGCGGTTTGCAGATATTGCAAAGGGCCTTTGAGGTCGTGATGTAAGGCCTGGGTGGCAATCGCATTCAACGCAGCAATGGCATTGCCGGAAGCAGAAGGATCAGTCGCATCGACAGAAATCAGTAAAGCCGGTTTTTCACCGCGCACCAGTTGCTGGTTGAACTGTGGCGGTATCACCAGCATGAATTGTATTTTGCCATTTTCCAGCAAGCTCTCTGCCTCTTGCTCGCTCTGGCCCATAGAGTCGATGCGAAAGTAGCCGGTGTTTTGCATGGCAACGACAAAGCTGCGCGCCATGGGGCTGTTGTCTGTGCTGACCACGGCGGTTGGCAAACCCTTGGGGTCGGTATTGATGGCATAGCCAAACAGGATGAGTTGCAGGATGGGGATGCCGACCGCCATGGCAAAGGTCAGGCGGTCACGCATCATTTGCTGGAATTCTTTGATGAAGATGGCGAACATACGTGCCATTGAAAATTTTTTCATGCCGCTGCCTTTTGCTGTTTTTGCCGCAGGTCGTCTTTGGAAAAATTATCAGGTGCACTGGCGATGAGGCTGATGAAGACATCTTCCAGGTTCGCTGCACTGGGCGTGATGTGTATATTGGCTTGATGCCTTATGCCATCGAGTGCCTGCAAGACCAGCGCCTCATCCAGTCCGGCGACATGGACGGCATTGCCGAATGCAGCCACACTTAATACCCCTGGCGCAGACTTCAAGGGTTCAAGTACAGAACCCAGTTGCTCACCCTGCAGCGTCCAGACCTTGAGTTTGGAGTCGCGTATGATTTCTGCCTCGGTACCACGCGCCAGTATTTTGCCGTAGGCGATATAGCAGAGTTCATGGCAGCGCTCTGCTTCGTCCATGTAATGGGTAGAGACGAGAACGGTAATGCCCTGGTCAGCCAACAAATGGATCTGGTCCCAAAAGTCACGACGCGCCTTGGGGTCGACGCCAGCTGTCGGTTCATCCAGTAAGAGCAGGCGCGGTTCATGAATGAGACAGGCAGCCAGTGCCAGCCTTTGCTTCCAGCCGCCCGACAATGAGCCTGCCAGTTGCTGCTGGCGGGCTGTCAGACCCAATCTTTCCAGAGACTGGTCAACGGCATTTTTTCTGTTGGACAGTTCAAACAGACGTGCTACGAAATCCAGGTTCTGGCGTATTGAGAGATCATCATACAGGCCGAATTTTTGCGTCATATAACCGACCTGACGCTTGATCTGCTCTGCCTGTTTGATGATATCCAGACCCAGACAGGAGCCGGTGCCAGCATCGGGCGTCAGCAAACCGCATAGCATGCGTATGGTGGTGGTCTTGCCGCTGCCATTAGGGCCAAGGAAACCGCAGATACGGCCTTTGGCAACTTGCAGTTCTACCTTATCAACCACGGCACGGCCACCATAGGATTTGCTCAGACCATGGACATTGATGGCGAGATTATCCATATTGACGCTGGTATTCGTTGTGCTATTCACTGTGCTTTCCCTGAACTTGCCGCAGACAACAGTGATACATCCAGAGGTTGGCCGGGATGCAGCAAGAGTTTATCGGCTTGATCAGGTTTGGCTTCGACCATGAACACCAGTTTAGCTCTTTGCGCATTTGAGTAAATCACAGGCGGTGTATATTCAGCCTGACTGGCGATGCGGGATATGTGGGCAGGTATGGCTGTTGCGCAGCCATCGCAATGCAGGCTGACTGCCTGGCCGACAGCGATCTTGCCTAGCTCACCTTCAGGCACAAAGAACCTGGCTTTGCGGTTTTCTGGCGGTAGCAGGGACAATACGGGCTGGCCCGCTTGCACATATTCACCCTGACGGAAAAACACTTCTGCCACCAGCGCATTCGCAGGTGCGTTTTGTGATTTTTGCCCTGAACGCCAGGTGGTCTGGCGCAATGCTTCTTTTGCGGCATCAGCACTGGCCTGGGCGGCAGCGCGCTCATCTACCCGGGCTGGCAGCTTGGCAACACTCAGTGCCGCGCTCAATTCTGCTACGCGTGCTTCAGCCAGTTTGACATTGGTTTGCGCATCATCCATGCGAGATTTGGATACAAAGCCCTGCCCCACCAATTGCTGCTGACGTGCCAGTTCCTGTCTTGCCAGGGCGGCTTGTACCTGGGCACTGCTCAGTTGTGCCTGAGTGACTGCGATCTCTTCTGCGCGCCTGCCTTTTTCTGTATTGCTGGCCTGTGCCTTTGCGTTTACAAGACGGGCATTGGCTTCGTCGTGAGCAGCATTCTCTGCTTCTGCATCAAGTGCAAACAACAAGCTATCCTTGGTGACTTGCTGGCCTGCCTGCACCTTGATGCTGTCGAGCTTACCACCCAGCGGCGCAGAGATATAGACGTATTCCCCTTCTGCATAGCCTGACCAGTTTTCCGGGGCCTTTTCATTGCAGGCTGCCAACATGGCAGACATGGCGAGAGACACTGGCAATGCTGCCAAGAGTTTAAATTTTTTATCCACGGTGTAACTCCTCATTTGTTGCAGCCAGGGCATACAGTGCACGGTTGACGCGGTCGGCAATGGCGGCATCGCTCAATACCAGGCTCAGGGGTTCTTGCAGCATGGGGGGTACAAAGCCCATGTCCAGTGCGCGTGGCACGATGACCATGGGGGCAGCGACACTGCCCATCAGAAATGAGAGTGCATAGGTAGGCGGGGCCATGGCTATCTCGCCAGCCTGCATGGCTTGCATCAGCAAGCTGGTGATCAGCATTACATGACGTGCGCCGTTTTTTTCCAGGAACTGCCTGGCGACTTGCTCACCTTGAGCAGCATCAGCCCAGACCCGCCCTATCCAGCTGCCATGCTCACGCAGCAAACGTCCCAGCAGGCACAGTGCTTCACGCAAACGCTGTACGGGCGAGCCTTCATGATTCACCTCGGCCTGCAATTGCACGAACACCTCGTCATACATGGTTTGCAACAATTGGGTCAGGAAATTATCTTTATTTTTAAAGTGATAATGGAACATGCCTACATTCACACCTGCATGTTCAGCCAGCATGCGCAGGGACAAGCCACCACAGCCATGCTGCGCAAACAGGGCGCGCCCACTTTGCAATAAGACTTCATCGAGTTGTTGGGATGGACGTGCCATTTTCTTTACTTAACAATTATTATGCAGTTGACTAATAATTGAAGTTTGCAGGCGTATGAACACCAAGTCAAGCGCTTTTTGAAGTCTTATTAAATGTTTATTTTTAAAATAAAATGAAAGATGACATCAAAGCAGCATCTTCTGCGACGGCAATTTCGTCCCTCAGTTCGTCCGCTGCAAACGCATTCCGATACTAAAAAATTGCACTTCGTCGCCTGCTACTGGCGGCCAATATTGCGACGGCCTAAAGTGCAATCACTCCCACCCGAATTGAAAGGAAATATCATGAACATCACAGCAAACATGGACGGCGTAGTCATTGCAACTATCGCCCTGGTTATCCTGAGCAGTTTGTTGCGCGTCATCATCGCTTAAGGAAAAAGGATGTTAGGCTTTTTGATCTGGATTATCTTGTTTGTACTCTGCTGGCCTTTAGCCATACTGGCCCTGGTGATTTACCCACTGGTGTGGCTGGTGCTGCTACCCTTCCGCGTACTGGGCATTGCAGTGAATGGCGTGTTTGAATTATTGCGGGCGATCTTCATGTTGCCCGCCAATTTGTTAAAAAGCCGCCCATAAAATGGACGGCTTTTAGCTGGAGAAGCTGTCTGTCACGAATACAGGCTAATGCGCATGATTGAATAATTCATGTAATTCTTCAAACCTGTCTTCGACTTCATCGGCAGACAAGCCCAAAAATTCACAAGCGGCAGCACCACCTTTTTCCCATTCACAAGAAGATTCTTGTCCATGGTATTTTTGTATTCCATATTCAGCCAGCAAGGCCAATGCGATCAGGCTTTTGACTGCGTCTTCAGTACTGGCATCATGCAAGACACTATAGTCGTGATGCAAGAGTATGGCCAAAGATACACTCTCAGGCAAACCCCAGGTACGCGCCATCAGGGAACCTATCGCCGTGTGCGAGGTAGTATGACGCTGTTCTTCTATGGTAGTGAAAGTTTCATGCGCTTCCTGGCTGGCAAGATCCAGGGTTTCATTGTAATCAGGGAAACGCTCCAGCAGCAAGGGTATGCCTATATCGCAAAACAGGCCAAAAGTATGGGCCTGGTCAGGTGGACATACGCGCATGCGTCTGGCCAGTTGTGTCATGGCCTGGGCGCGCTTGGTAGAAAAATCCCAGAATTTGACCAGGGAGACTTTCTCAACTTGTATGCTTTGACGGGCGATGATGCCTGTCATCAAATTACCGCATTGGGTAATACCCAATAAATTAACCGCATGCTCAACCGACTTGGCTTTCAGGCGCAAACCAAAGAAAGAAGAGTTGGCCAGCTTTAACAAAGATGCCGACATGGCCACGTCATTGGCAATGATATTGGTCAGCTTGCGAGGGTCGGGGTCATCTACCGCCAGTTCAGACTGAACATCTGCCAGCAAGCTGGGGCGTGGCGGGATACGTATCGTCTTGATAAGCGCATCAACGGATTGTTCAGTGGTCAGCTTGGGAGCTGCGGCGGAGCTTATCATAATAGTACACTAGGGGAAATTACGCTTACAGGCTACATTGTAAGCGTAATTGCTTGCTACATAGAAAAACCCGCGCATTTTTTCCATGTCAGTTTGCCACTTTATTTGACAGGGATGGGGGTACTGCGATCAACGGCTACAGCGGTCACACTGTTCTTGGGAGAGCCATCTATCAATTTGTCAGAGTATGTTAAATAGATCAGTGCGTTGCGTTTTTGATCCACCATGCGGACTATGCGCAGCTTTTTAAACAAGATGGACAGGCTCTGGTTAAACACTTCGTCTTGTTGCTTGAGCGAGCCAGGGAAACTGATAGGACCAACCTGACGACAGGCTATCGACGCTTCTGACTTGTCTTCTGCCAAACCCAGGCCACCAGAAATACCACCTGTCTTGGCACGTGATATATAACAGGTAATGCCATTCACCTTAGGGTCATCATAGGCTTCCACTACGACTTTATGGTCAGGGCCTATGAGCTTGAAGGCGGTATCCACACTACCTATATTCTCAGCATGTGCCACCAGACTGAAGCTGGCGATCAATGCCGTTGTGGCAGCTAAACTCAAAAATGACAGTTTCATAATCTCGCTCTTTTCCTGGATGCGCCGCAAACCGGGCGCATCAGGAATATCAGGCTTATTGTTGTTTATTCAAGTGTGAATGGGCTTTGCTATACAGGAAATAAATTGCGATAGCGACTGCCATCCAGATAAAGAACACATGGTAAGTGGTGGCCGACAAGTCCTTCAGGATATACAGGCAAGCCAGAATGCTCAAGCCCGGGATCAGATAAGGGCCAAAAGGCACGCGGAAACCACCCGCTTCTTCACCCAGTTTTTGCCTGCGTATGACAGGTACGGCAACCGATACCACCATGAAGGCGACCAGGGTCCCCATACTGACCATGTCCCACAAGAAAGTGGAGTCAACCAAGCCAGCCACGATACCCACCAGCAGGCAAACAATGATGGTATTGCTGACAGGGGTACGGGTACGCGCATGCACGCGCTGGAATGAACTGGGGATCAGGCCATCTTTACTGATGGCAAACAAGATCCGGCTTTGACCATAGATGGTCACCAGGGTCACACTGAACACCGAGATCACGGCACCAGCAGACAAAATCAGCGCAGGCCAGGTCTTGCCTGTGACGTTTTGCAGGATCACGGCCAAGCCAGCTTCCTGCCCCTCAAACATCCTGGCAGGCTGGGCCCCCACTGCCGCCACAGCAACCAGTAAATAAAATACTGTCACGACTATGAGTGCCGCCATGATGCCCAAAGGCACATTGCGCTTCGGATCTTTCACCTCAGCCCCCGCCGTGGCTACGGTATCGAGGCCGATGAAGGAAAAGAATACTGTGCCGGCAGCCGCAGTCACGCCTGCCATGCCAGCCAGGCCTTTGCTGTTATCTGTATTAAAGAAAGGGGTGAAATGCTCGGCATTAAAACCGGAGAATGCCACGATGGCAAAAAAAGTCAGGATGACCAGCTTGATCATGACCATGACGGCATTCACGGTGGCCGACTCCTTGGCACCGCGCAACAAAAGTAAGCAGCAAATCGCTACCAGCACCATGGGTGGCAGATTAAATTGCCCGGCATGGAATTCCACGCCATTCGCCCCTGCCACGATCATAGGGGAACGCAACATTTCGGGTATTTGCCAGCCCAGAGCATTGTTCAGGAAATTATTCAGGTAAGCTGACCAGCCTATCGCAGTGGCACTGGCCGCCAGGCCATATTCCAGCAACAGACAAGCCGCAACGATGAAGGCACCAAATTCACCCACCGTGGCATAGGCATAGGAATAAGAAGAACCTGATGCCGGGATGCGCGAAGACAGCTCGGAATAGCACAAGGCAGTCAAGCCCGCAGTAATCGCAGCGATGATGAAAGACAGGATGACCGAAGGCCCGGCCTTGGGTACGGCTTCCACCATGGTGAAGAAAATACCAGTACCGATAGTAGAACCTACCCCTATCATGGTCAGGGCAAACAAACCCAGCGAGCGGTGCAGGGCATGGCCCTGGTCATCGGTCACTTGTTCGCTATGGTCTATGGGCTTGGTGCGGGTCAGTTGTTGACCCAGGCTAACTTGTCTCAAGATCTATCCTTCTACTTATGCCAAATACCTGTTGTGTAAAGGAGCTGATGCCTGACTCTCATCTGGACTACTTGCCCAGGTTTAGCTGTCTGCCATTGTGTGGTCGAGGTCAGGCTCGCCCCGAAAATCGCCATGATAGCCTCAAATTTGCCAGCTTTGATGTCAGTTCGCTTATTTTTCCAGACTTCCAACAGCGAATTTGTAGCTGCGCCGAAGGGTGATACAATGCCGTCCCATGTCCGTCCCCCGTATTTCCCTGTCGTGTTTTCGCCATCTGGTGCGCGCAGTACTGCTCATGTATGTACTGACGCTGGGTGTTGCCATGGCATCTACAGTCGTGAAATCCGGCGAGAAGGGTATGAACCTCATCTGTACCAGTACTGGCTATAAATTCGTCAAGCTTGGTGGCGATGGCGTGAAAGAAGAAGGCAAGAGCATGACGCACCTGCTGGATTGCTCCCTCTGTCTTGCCGTCAGTCTGCCTGCCAGCTTCCCGCAAAGCACGGTGCTGGCAGCCCCGCACGCCTTATCTTATGCCACCCGCTCTATCCCGGCAGCACGCCTGGCGGCGATTGTTGCAGCGCCCTTACCTGCGCGCGGGCCACCCACTCTCTAAAAAATAGTTTCAGTACAAACCTGCCATGCTCATACCCATCGCATGGCCAGGTTTGTTTTGCGCATCTGCTTGCGCCTCCCATTTTTTAGATTTATCTTTATGTCGAATTCTTCACGCACTATGCGCTTGCGCGCATTGACGGCTGCATTGGCTGCTGCCGCCCCTTTCTTGCCTGCTTCAGTACAGGCCACTGAAACCGCAGAAAATACCAGCACAGCAGAACGCGTCATCATCAATGGTGACCGTCCATCTTCCCTGCCCAAAGAAATACCCACCACCATAGAAGGCATCAATGCCAAGACCATGGAGCAGACCATCAATGCCATCGACGCTGAAGATGCCCTTAAATACCTGCCCAGCCTGCTGGTGCGCAAACGCTATGTGGGTGACTATAACCACGCGGTCCTGGCAACACGCGCCTCCGGCACTGGCAATAGCGCACGCTCCCTGGTTTATGCCGATGGGATACTGCTCTCCAATCTGCTGGGCAATGGTGCCAGTTTCACACCGCGCTGGGGTCTGGTGACGCCAGAGGAAATCGAGAGAGTGGATGTACTGTACGGCCCGTTCTCGGCGGCCTATGCAGGTAACTCTGTCGGTGCCGTGGTCGACTATGTGACACGCATGCCCAGGCAATTTGAAGCCCATGCCAAGCTGGTTGGCTTTAGTGAAAACTTCCAGCAATATGGCACCGACAAGACGTATAGCGGCAAGCAGCTCAGCGCCAGCCTGGGTAATAAGCAAGGTGCATTCTCCTGGTGGTTGACTGTGAACCAGCTTGATAGCGATGGTCACCCTATCGTCTTCGCCAATAAGCTGATGTCCACAGGCGTCAGCAGTACGGCAGGTAAAGCTGTCACGGGTGCCATTGCCGACAAAAATCCCCAGGGTCTGGACTGGTGGGTGGTAGGTGCGACCGGTCAGTACCACACTACCCAGGACCATGCGAAAATCAAGCTGGCGTATGACTTTAGCCCGACCTTGCGCGCCAGCTATACCTTAGGCTACTGGCGCAATAATATGGATAGTGGCGTCGAAAGCTATTTGCGTGATGCAGCGGGCAATGCCGTGTATAGCGGCGACATCAATATCGCTGGCAAGAAATATACGCTAGCGCCTACCGATATGGCTAACAGCAAAAACCAGCTCGAACATATCACCCATGGCCTGAACCTGAAGAGCAATACCAAAGGTGAGTTCGACTGGGAAGTAGCGGCCAGCCTGTATGATTACAACAAGGATATCGCCCGCGCCCCTACTGTGGCAATTCCACAGGCAGATAGTGGCGGCGCAGGACGTATTACGGATGGTGCAGGTACAGGCTGGAACACCATGGCATTGAAAGGTATCTGGCGTCCTGTGTCAGAGCATACTGCCGAATTTGGTTACCAGCGCGAAGCATACAAAATGCGCACCCTGGTGTCGGATACCGATGACTGGATCAATGGCGGGGCACTCAAGCGCTTCTCAGGCTTCCAGGGTAATACCCAATTGCAAAGCCTGTATGCGCAAGATGCCTGGCGTATCAATCCAGAATGGAAAGCCATCCTCGGTGCTCGCCTGGAACAATGGCAGGCAGATCATGGTGCCATCTCATCTGCGGGCAGCACCCTGCCCTTTGCTGAACGCAAGGAAAATCATTTCTCGCCCAAGGCAGCCATAGCCTACAAGGCCAATGAAGACTGGACCCTGAAAGCCTCGACCGGTCGTGCCGTGCGCATGCCTACCGTATCTGAACTCTATCAGGGTAGCATTTCGACGACGGCCATCGTTAATAATGACCCCAACCTGAAGCCTGAAAAATCCTGGACCATGGAATGGACAGCCGAACGGGTACTGAATGAAGGCAAGGGCTTTTTACGGACTACCTTGTTCCATGAAAGAACCAGGGATGCCCTGTATTCGCAAGTCAACACGCTGGTTACGCCAAATGTCACAAATATCCAGAATGTCGATGAAATTCATACCACGGGCCTGGAACTCGCTTATCAGGCCAGTGATGTCTACACCCGCGGCCTGGACCTGGCCGCCAGCCTGACTTATGCTAATTCCGAGATTACCCGCAATGACAAATTTCCAGCCAGTGTAGGCAAATGGCAGCCTCGCGTACCGGCCTGGCGCGCCAATCTTGTCGTCAGCTATCGCCCGGATGACAAGCTCAGCACCACGCTAGGCCTGCGCTATAGTGGCAAGCAATATGGCTCACTAGACAATAGCGATAGCAATGCCTTTACTTACCAGGGTTTTTCCAGCTTTGTGGTGGCCGATGTACGCGTGCGCTACCAGTTAGCCAGACAATGGGTCGCTTCTATCGGCATAGACAATCTGAACAATAAAAAATACTGGGCCTTCCACCCGTATACACAACGCACTGTGGTCGGCGAATTGAAATTTGATTTTTAAACTGATGTAAATAAACAAGAAGGCAAGAAGGCGCGTTTTGATTTATCAATTACTCAAATGCGCCTTCGCATATGTTTCCTTGTCGATTTCCAGCACCTCAACACAGAGCTGTACATCCAGCCCTGCGGGCCAGGTCTGGGTAGCCTGTATGACCGCCAGCACACGCTCGGATAACTCTCTCCTCACTTCTGGACTACGGCCTTTCAGGATAGCCAGTTTGGCATGCAAGAACGCCCTATCTGCAGACTGAGTACCTATCAACACATCATCCAGGCGTATCGCCCGGCTCTTGATATCAATTTCTTCGAAATGATGTGTATCGACTAAAGCCCGATTGATTTTCAACAATAAATCCTGCGACTTGATGGGCAGGTTGTCGGAATATTCCAAAGTAAAATGAGGCATGCAATTCTTTCTGATACTGATAATTTTTATAGTCTTGCTTTTATAGTGCTACCTGCATGAGCAGATAGGAATTTCTGACATCGCTTATCAAAAACCACAAGATGCATGCATGGCACCAGCATGGTTGTCTGGATGCACAGTCAGCGACACTGTTGCATGCCATGTTCAGGTGCCATATCCAGATCAGCCAGCATCATGGATTTGCCATGGCTCTGGTGCCGATAAGCGGGTAATAAGGCAATGTGCAAGAAATTCCAGAGTAAATCCTGATGCCGGTGAAGCAAGGGAGAAAAGCTTAAACTCATTAAGGCATTAAAAAGTGTGAATTCAATTGCTCTATTCTAAGCAAATATCGAAACTATTGCTTGACGTCACTACCTGTGAGTAAAAACGGCCGATGAGCAGAGTAGCTGCAATCTGGTTCAACATCCAATTCAAGCAAGCCACATAGCACACAAAAAAGCGCGAAGTAAATGTTTTCAAGGCACATCCCCCATTACGATCAATGGAAACATAAAAACTCAAAGTTTGAGCAATGTCGATTAATTCTCTTGATCGGTGACATTTCCAGCAGGACATTCATTTGCAATTCCTTTTACCCATGTCGGGACGGTGCCTGTGGCTTGAAAACCTTCTATGGCTTCGTTAGCTTCATTGTATTTAGGGTGGCAAGTAAAAGTTGCCAGTAGCTTGCCATCTGAAATACGCCTTAATTTATAGAATATCGGGCTAACGCCATGTGGGTAGCTTTGTCTGTACGCGACTGCTGTATCTCCCCGGGCAAAACTCCAGCCCCAGATAGGTGGAGCTTCTTGAAATCGCCTGATTACCTTGCCCTTGCGAAAAATGACTAAAGCCGTTGGCAAGGGATAAGAGGTGCAGCAATTTTTTGTCGCAGCGAGCCAAGCGACGGTCAGCCCGGAACCCGATATACGAGGCTGTTCAAATGCCTGTTGCTCATCTTCCGTCAGAGGAGCCCTGAACTTGCCCGACTTGCTGACAATTGTAAGTTGACTGAGATCTTCACTGATGCTTGCCGCTTGATAGAAAGCACTATCACCCTGTCCGGCCATGAGGAAGAATGCAATAATAAAAGTCATGGTCATCAGGAAAAATTACGTAAAGTGAGTATCATTTTCCTGCTGCCTGGCCATATACTTTTTTCATTTCATCCTCAGAATTGCAGCCTCCCACATACTCACTATCAAAGATCATGGGTTCCCACTTACTCTCCATGATGGATGCTTTATTGGCGACTATATAATAACGAGTACACGCCTGCACATCGAGCAGCATGGCTTTTTGTGTGGGAATATGCGAACCTGAATGGGCCAGTTCAACGACGACCCTGTGCATGCCTGGTTCCAGTTGCACTGGCCCGCGAAAATACAGGGTTTGATCGACAGAAACTATGCGTACAGGATACAGGTGATTCGGCAAGTGGCGGTCTGGATGCCCACTCAGGAAAGACAAGGGGGCGCTCTGGCAGGCAGTGAGCAAAATCGCGCCCAGGGTAGTGGCGGCTAATAATTTAATGCTGGATAACATACGCTGGCTTGTCCGCAGAATAAGGTCTACGCCTGATTGTACAATAGTCACTCATCTGCTCCCTCGCAATTATTTGTATCGTGTGTTTGTATTGTTTAGTAGTACCAGATTTGGATACTGGCAGTATATAGTCGCAGTTCCTGCTTTTCTCATGCATAATCGAAACAAATCTTTATGGAGCAAGCATGAGCATCACGATGATCATTTTTTTCAAGGCCCTGATCGTAGTACCGATCACCTTGTTACCTATCCTGAACCCTATCGCCATTGCCCCGATATTTCTATCCATGACGGGCCCCATAGAACCGCCACTGGCCAACCGGCTGGCAAAGCGCATCGCCCTGAATTGCTTTTTTTTGCTCATGGGTGCCATCTTCGTTGGTTCTTATGTGCTGGATTTTTTTGGCATTTCCCTGCCCATCGTCAGGGTGGCGGGTGGTATCGTGGTGGCCATGGCAGGCTGGAAATTGCTGAACGACCAGGGGCAGGATAATTTGCGCACTTCGGTGGCGGCATCCCATGGCGGCAGCTGGTCACGCGAGGAATTGCGTCGCCGCAGTTTTTACCCTTTCAGCTTTCCCCTGACAGTCGGGCCAGGCACGATTGCGGCCTCCATCACCCTCGGTACGCAAATGCCACATAAGCCTGTGGACTGGATCATTACCAGCATCGCCTCTCTGCTGGGTGTCTTGCTCACCAGTCTGGTGATCTATCTGTGTTATCGCTTCGCCCGTAATATGGAAAGAGTGCTGGGTGATGTCGGTGCCATCGTCTTGCTGCGCTTGTCTGCCTTCATTTTATTATGCATAGGCATAGAAATTGGCTGGGCTGGCGTCTCTGATTTGTTGGGTGATTTAAAACTCCACTAAGCAATTTGCGTCATTTACCCGGCGCATGGCAGGCACAAGCTTCGCCATGCGCTGCGGCCACCAGTTCATGCAAGATCCCACATTCCTGCCCCTGATGCGTTTCATCACAACGGGCGCGTAGTTGTGTCAATTGCTTTTCCAGGGCGCGCATGCTTTTCAACCTGGCTTTGACGCGGCTGATTTGCTGGTCAATAAGCTGGTTGATATCCCCACAATCCTCCAGCGGACTGCTGATAAAGGCGACCAGGCGTCTGACATCGGCCAAAGGAATATCCAGCGCACGGCAGTGGCGTATAAAAGACAGGCGTTCCAGATGGGCCGGAGTATAGCTGCGATAACCATTCTCTTCGCGTGCCGGTTCTGGCAGCAGGCCCTGCTTTTCATAAAAGCGTATGGTTTCTATATCAACACCGGTAGCGTTCGCCAGTTCACTGATGCGCATGGGGACTCCCTGTAAGATGTGGGCGTGATCATTTTTCAAGCAGAATCAAAGCTGTAAAGTTTCGCTTGACCCTGTAGCGACTCCACAGTTTACACTCATTGTAAACTATCGCTGAGAGATGCAAGAAAAAATGCAAATGCCTGAAAAAACCACCTGCTGCGGCCATCACCATCATCACGAGGCACCTGCCACGGACAGTAAGCCAGATACTGCCCTGCCAGCGCACGCCAGCAAACTCAGGCTGAAAATCGAGCAAATGGATTGCCCCACCGAAGAAGCCCTGATACGCAAGGCCTTGTCCTCACTGCAGGGTGTGCTGGCACTCGAATTTGACTTGCTCAACAGGATATTGACAGTACACCATGAAGCAGCCGATCTTGCTGCGCTCCAGCAACGCCTGGCTGGCACCGGTATGCAGGGTGCCATTGTCCAGGACGGTCAGGCTGCAATAGCTCAGGATAAATTGCCTCGCCGCTCCTGGCTGGATTACTGGCCCGTAGCCTTGGGTGGTATGGCTGCCATCGTCGCAGAATTGCTGGGCTGGTATGGTGGTAATGAAAACTCGCTCGTCATCGCCCTGCTGGCGCTGTGCACCATCATCAGTTGCGGCATTCCCACCTTGAAAAAAGGCTGGATAGCCTTGCGCCACTTCACGCTGAACATACATTTATTGATGACAGCAGCAGTCCTGGGGGCAACGGCCCTAGGCCAATGGCCAGAAGCGGCCATGGTGATCTGGCTGTTTGCCATTGCCGAGCTGATAGAAGCTGCCAGCCTGAGCCGGGCACGCGACATTATCCAGGGCTTACGCTCGCAGGCGCCAGAAACTACCCTGTTGCAGCAACCAGACGGCAGCTGGCTCAGCGTAGCGACGGATGCAGTCGCGCTGGGGCAAGTCATACAAATACGCCCCGGCGACAGGGTTGCCCTGGATGGCATCATAGAAACTGGCCTGTCCAGCATCAATGAGGCAGCGATCACGGGTGAAAGCATGCCAGTAGAAAAAACCCCCGGAGATCAAGTGTATGCAGGCAGCCTGAACCAGAACGGCTTGCTGCAAGTCAGGGTCACGGCTGTAAAGGCATCCACCATGCTGGCCAGGATTGCCCTGTCTGTGCAAGAGGCACAGGGCCAGCGTGCGCCTACCCAGTGCTTTGTTGACCGCTTTGCGGCAATTTATACTCCTGTGGTATTTGCCGTCGCCATACTGGTAGCAATATTGCCACCACTGTTGTTGCAACATGGCTGGCATGACAGCCTGTATCGTGCCCTGGTCTTGCTGGTGATAGCCTGCCCATGTGCCCTGGTCATTTCTACCCCAGTCACTGTGGTCAGTGGCCTGGCACTGGCAGCCCGCCGTGGCATCGTCATCAAGGGCGGCGTCTACCTGGAACAAGCCAGACATTTAAAAACCATCGCTTTTGATAAAACCGGCACCCTGACTGCGGGTCGGCCGCAATTGATAGAAACCATCAGTCAGGGCAAGCAAACTGCAGAGGAATTGCTGATCCTGGCCGCCAGCCTGGATGCCCACTCCAGCCATCCATTGGCCATCGCATTGCTGAATACCTGCCAAAAGCCCCTAATGACGGCTACAGATAGCAAACTGTTTGAAGAGGGACGCGGACGTGGTGTAAGTGGCCTCATTAATGGACAGGAATATTACCTGGGCAACCAAGCCATGTGGCAAGTTCTGCAAGCAGGTAAACATGATGTTCTGGCAGATACGGCGCTGGCAGCACAATTGGATAAACTGGAAGCGGCAGCATATACCGTCCTGTTCCTGTGTCAGGGTAGCAAGCTGCTGGGCTTGCTGGCGCTGGCCGATCAGATACGCGAACATAGTCGCCCTGCCGTGGAGGAATTGCAAGCCATGGGCATCAAGACTGTGATGTTGACTGGTGACAATGAAAAAACGGCAGCAGCCATCGCCGCGCAGGCGGGCATCAGCGAATTCCAAAGCCAAATGCTGCCCGGAGAAAAACTGCTGGCCATACAAAAATACAGCAAAGACGGCTTGATAGCCATGTGTGGCGACGGCATTAATGATGCTCCTGCTTTGGCCAGGGCCGATATAGGCTTTGCCATGGCAGCAGGCAGTGATACTGCACTGGAAACTGCCGATGTCGCCTTCATGCAGGATGATTTGCGCAAGCTGCCAGAAATGATCAACATCTCACAGCGCACGGCCAGTATCTTGCAGCAAAACATCAGCTTTGCCTTGCTCGTCAAATTTGTGTTTTTTGGATTGGCTTTGAGCAATCATGCCAGCCTGTGGATGGCTGTGTTTGCCGATGCGGGCACCAGTGTGCTGGTGGTATTGAATGGCTTGCGCCTGTTGGCGCATAAAAATCAGAACGAGGCCTAGAATAAAGTCAGGGCAAAAACCAGTCTGAAAAAACACCAAAGCGGCTATGGGAATGAGTCGTGCTCATTCCCCAGCCCTTGGGTCTCATTTATTCGGCATGAGAAATCGCTTCATTGAGCATAAGTGCATGTTCGACGATTTCTGTTTCATCACCGATACGGCTATTCCAGGCACGCGCGAAATAACTTTTCTCTGCTGGGGTCGGTGCTTCATACCAGATCACCATCAGCGTCCCCTTGTGGTCATGTATCTTGGCCAGCTTGGTGATGCATTCTGTATTACCATCAATATCTGCCAAGCCCATAGCGTAACCATAGACACGGCTCAGACGTTCTATGCGGTCTGGTTCAGTTTCGCTATTGGTAGCAGAAATTTTTGGGTGGTCCAGATACATGGTGCGTCTCCGTCTTCTGATGAGTGTTTTTCATTCTAACTGATAGACTGCGCTGTCGCTATCGGGATTTGGGGGCTTGGCCCCGGCAGCTTGAAAAACTCAGGGTCTGTTGCGTTTTTCCCATTTACATTCCTGCCTGGCCAGGACTTTTGACTCAGGGTCCACCGTTTCCAGATACACATCAAACCCCCATAATCTGGCCACATGTTTGAGCATTTCACCGGTTTGCGGATTCAGAGGGCGCCGTAAATACTGGGTATGGCGCAGGGTCAGCGCCCTGTCGCCTTGCATGTCTACCGCCCATACCTGGATATTTGGCTCACGGTTACCAAGATTATATTGCCCTGCCAATTGCTCGCGCAGATAGCGATAACCATGTTCATCATGAATGGCCGAGATTAATAGCTTGTCCTTACTGTCATCATCCAAAATAGAAAAGAAATGAAAATCGCGCATCAGCTTGGGTGACAGATACTGGGCTATAAAGCTTTCATCCTTGAAATTGCGCATGGCAAACTGCAAGGTTTTTTGCCAGTCAGCCCCGGCGAAATCCGGGAACCATTCACGGTCTTCTGGCGTTGGATCTTCACAAATACGACGGATATCACGCATCATGGCAAAACCCAGTGCATAAGGGTTAATACCATTAAAGTAACGGCTACCTACCGGCGGCTGATAAACCACATTGGTATGGCTTTGCAAAAATTCCATCATGAAACCATCACCGACTACACCTTCTTCATAGAGTTGTTGCAATATGGTGTAATGCCAAAAGGTGGCCCAACCTTCATTCATGACCTGGGTCTGGCGCTGTGGATAAAAATACTGTGACACCTTGCGTATGATACGCACGACCTCACGCTGCCAGGGTTCCAGCAAGGGGGAATATTTCTCGATGAAGTACAAGAGGTTTTCTTGCGGCTCTGGTGGAAAGCGTTGTTTAACCATGCTCTCCGGCGCTTCATTGCGTCGTGGTATGGTGCGCCACAAGTCATTGACTTGTGATTGCATGTATTTTTCCCGGTCCTCCTGCCGCTCTCTTTCTTCGGCCAGGGAAATCCGCGCGGGGCGCTTATATCGGTCTACCCCATAATTTTGCAAGGCGTGACAAGAATCGATAATCAGTTCCACCGCTTCCATGCCATAACGCTGTTCGCAATCTGCAATATAATTTTTGGCAAACAACATGTAATCGATGATGGCCTCGGCATCAGTCCAGGTACGGAACAGGTAATTCCCTTTGAAAAAAGAATTATGCCCATACGCTGCGTGCGCTATCACCAGTGCCTGCATGGTCAGGCTATTTTCTTCCATGAGATAAGAAATACAGGGATTGGAATTGATCACGATCTCATAGGCCAGTCCCATCTGGCCGCGCTTGTAGCTTTTTTCAGTCGACAGGAAATGCTTGCCGAAAGACCAGTGGTTATACGATACCGGCATGCCCACCGAGGCATAGGCGTCCATCATCTGCTCAGCGGTAATAATTTCCAGCTGATTTGGATAAGTATCGAGGCCAAATTGTTCGGCGACCCGACGTATTTCTTCATGGGCCTGTTCTATGAGCTCGAACGTCCATTCTGATTGTTCGGGCAAGGCGCGTAGGTGTTTTTTCCTGGGGCTGACATGGTCGTTTTCCATGGATTACCTCATTTCGGCTGCTTCTTGAACAGTTCCCGAAAGACCGGATAAATATCCGCCGGTGTCTCTATTTTTTGCATCGCAAAGTGGGCTTGGTGCTCTGCGACTTTTTCATATTCCAGCCATAGGTTTTGCGGCTGGCCATCAGTAATTTCTACATAGGCATAATACTGCACCAGGGGCATGATGCTATTGATGAGCAATTGCTTGCACGTGACAGAATCATTGTCCCAGTTATCACCATCCGATGCCTGCGCCACATACACATTCCAGTCAGATGCTGCATAACGTTCACGGACAATTTGCGCCAACAGATTCAGGGCAGAAGAGACGATAGTGCCACCCGATTCGCGCGAATGGAAAAACGCTTCTTCATCGACTTCCAATGCCGTCGTATGATGGCGTATGAAGACAACTTCTATCTTTTCATACGCACGTGTCAAGAACAGATACAGCAAGATAAAGAAGCGTTTTGCTGTATCTTTTTTTTGCTCATCCATGGAGCCAGATACATCGAGCAGGCAAAACATGACGCATTGACTGGCTGGCTTGGGTATTTTGACGCGATTGCTATAACGCAGATCAAAAGGATCAAGGAAGGGAATCGCCAGCAAGCGTGTGCGCAGATGATGTATCTCTTGCTTCAGGGCCACAAAGTGAGGATCTTTAGCATCAACCCCTGATTCCAGCAAGGCTGTCATTTCTGCTTCTGCATCTTTCAATCTGCGTGCAGATTTACCACCTACCGCTATCCGTCTGCCCATGGCACCGCGCAAAGACCGTAATACATGCAGGCTTGATGCCGTACCAGAAGTTTTATAACCGGCACGCTGACTCTTGAAATCTGTCGTCGAAGTCAATTGTGTCTTGACCATATTGGGCAATTCCAGGTCTTCGAAGAAATAATTCATGAATTCTTCGCGCGATAACTGAAATACGAAGTCGTCCTCACTGGGGTCTTCGCTATTGCCGCCCTGCCCTTTCCCCGAACCACCGCCACCACCTTTGGGGCGGGCAACCTGGTCGCCACGCTGGTATTGCTCATTACCTGGCTGCACGCCTTCCCAGACGCCGCCGTGGGCGTGGCCGAAGGTCGGCTCGCTGACATCCTTGACGGGGATGGAAATGCGCTCACCGCTTTCTATATCGGTAATTGAGCGTCCTTTGACTGCCCTGGCAACAGCATCTTTGATCTGCCCCTTGTAGCGACGTAAAAAACGTTCGCGATTAGGGGCAGATTTATTTTTACCCTGGACACGCCGGTCAATCAAATGAACCAAAATGCTCTCCCGTTTGCCCTGAAATTTCTAGCATTACTCTGCTATCCACGCTTCAATTATGAAGATTTTCTGACTCGTAAATACCATTCGCAAAGCAGACGTACCTGTTTCGCTGTATAACCTTTGGCCACCATGCGCTCGACAAATTCCTGATGTTTATTGGAATCGTCTGCACTGGCTTTGGCATTGAAGGAAATGACAGGCAACAACTCTTCCGTATTCGAGAACATTTTTTTCTCGATGACAGTGCGCAGTTTTTCATAACTGGTCCAGGCGGGATTTTTGCCTGCATTCTGCGCCCTAGCCCTCAGCACAAAATTGACAATCTCGTTGCGGAAGTCTTTAGGATTGGAAATACCTGCCGGTTTTTCTATTTTTTCCAACTCATTATTCAATGCATCGCGATCAAAGCTTTCACCGGTATCTGGATCGCGGAATTCCTGATCCTGTATCCAGAAATCAGCAAATGTCACATAGCGATCAAAGATATTCTGACCATATTCTGAATAGCTTTCCAGATAAGCAGTCTGAATCTCTTTGCCTATGAATTCGGCATAGCGTTGCGCCATGTATTCCTTGATGAAGGACACATATTTTTGCTCAACTTCAGGTGCGAATTGCTCGCGTTCTATCTGCTGTTCCAGTACATACAGCAAATGCACGGGATTGGCAGCGACTTCAGTATTATCAAAGTTAAATACCTTGGACAAAATCTTGAAGGCAAAGCGAGTGGACAAGCCATTCATACCTTCATCAACACCAGCATAGTCAGAATATTCCTGACGCGATTTGGCCTTGGGATCAGTATCCTTGAGGTTTTCGCCGTCATACACTTGCATCTTGCTGAAGATGCTGGAATTTTCTGGTTCTTTCAGGCGTGATAGTACGGCAAATTGCGCCATCATTTTCAAGGTGCCAGGTGCGCAAGGGGCGGCAGCCAGCGAAGAAGTGCGTACCAGTTTGTCATAAATCTTGATCTCATCACTGACACGCAGGCAATAAGGCACTTTGACGATATAGATACGATCGAGAAAAGCTTCATTGTTTTTATTGTTTTTAAAGGCTTTCCATTCCGACTCATTCGAGTGAGCCAGGACTATACCTTCAAACGGTATGGCACCAAAGCCTTCCGTGCCTTTGAAATTGCCTTCCTGGGTTGCCGTCAACAGAGGGTGCAAGACCTTGATCGGTGCCTTGAACATTTCGACGAATTCCATCAAGCCCTGATTGGCCAGGCAGAGGCCACCAGAATAACTGTAGGCATCAGGATCATCCTGCGCATACTCTTCGAGTTTGCGGATATCAACTTTACCAACCAGGGAAGAAATATCCTGATTGTTTTCGTCACCAGGCTCAGTCTTGGAAACAGCGATTTGTTTCAATACAGAGGGATAACGCCTGACCACACGGAATTGGTTGATATCACCATTAAATTCATGCAGGCGTTTCACAGCCCAGGGACTGGGTATGCTTTTCAGGTAACGGCGTGGTATGCCAAAATCTTCTTCCAGCAAAACTCCGTCTTCATCCTCATTGAACAACCCCAGGGGTGATTCATTTACGGGTGAACCCTTAATGCAATAAAAGGGTATCTTTTCCATCAAGGCTTTCAGCCTTTCCGCGATGGAAGATTTACCACCACCAACAGGTCCCAGCAAATACAGAATTTGCTTGCGTTCTTCCAGACCTTGAGCAGCATGACGGAAGTAGGCAACGACTTGTTCTATCACTTCCTCCATGCCATAGAATTCACGGAAGGCAGGATAGATCTTTATGACTTTGTTGGAGAAGATGCGTGATAGCCGCGAGTCATGCCGGGTATCTACCAGCTCAGGCTCGCCGATGGCAGCCAGCATGCGCTCAGATGCGCTGGCATATACCAGCCTGTCCTTTTTGCAAAGATCCAGGTATTCCTGCATGGAATACTCTTCTTCACGCGTACGTTCATATCGCGCGGTGTAGTTGTCAAAGATATTCATCCCGACCTCCATGGATAAGCAGTCAAATGCAAATGCCGAACTGGTCTGGTGGCCGCATAATCGTCATTCCAATTAATTGCCAGCCAGCACACTACGACTTTAGTGTAGTTGAAATTATCAAAACGTGCAGGCGAAATTGTTACTCTGTGCAAAATGTTGGGCTTATGCAAAACTTGTTCACAAATAAGCTGCATGCGTCTAAGCTATCCAACGCAACGCGGGACGCGCCGTTGACAAGCTCTGCAAATATGCAATGAAGACGATGATTGAATCCAGCCCATGACGCAGATGCACAATTTTTTGCACATACCATTTATGTATATGTAAAAAAATGTGAAGAAGAGAATATTCAGGCGAGCTTGAACTGGTAGGCAGGCGGTGTTTCTTTGGCAGGTATTTCAGTCAATAATAATTCCAGCGCAGAGACTTCCAATGGCCGGTAATAAAAGTATCCCTGAAAATAATCACATCCTATCTCTTTCAGGAAATTCTCCTGTGCCTCGTTCTCCACACCTTCAGCAACTGTGTGGCACGACAAGATATTGGCCAGTGAGATGATGGCCTTGATGATCATTTCGCTTTTCTTGTTGTAGCCTATCTGCGCCACAAAGGAACGATCTATTTTGACACTCTGCGCCGGGAAATGACTGAGCTTGGAAAGGGAGGAATAACCAGTACCAAAATCATCAATCGCAATATTGAACCCACGCGCCTTGAGCTCATCGAGATGATGTATGGTCAGGGCTTCGTTGGCGATCAAGCCTGTCTCGGTAATTTCAAATTCGATATACGATGGTGCAATATCATAGCGGTTGCAACATCCATCTATCAGTTGCAACAAGTCATTGCGGGCAATATCGGTGGCCGACAAATTCAGTGCGATGACAGGGCAATCGGCATAACGGTCCAACCAGTCCCTGACCTGAAAGCAAACCTGGTTCATGACATAGTTGCTGATCAGCCGTATCAGGCCGGCACGTTCAGCAATTGGAATAAACTCTGCTGGCGCGACATTACCCAGGGTGGGAGACTCCCAGCGCAGCAAAGCTTCGAGGCCGGCAATATTGCCTTCACGGTCTACCTTGGGTTGATAAACCAGGCGGAATTCATTTTGTTTCAGACCGTTGACGATACCGACTTCAATTTCTACGCTACGGCGTATTTGCAGGGCATCCTCTTCATCGAACAAGGTGACGCTTTGATCACTGGACCGGCGCGCCGTATCGAGTGCCACTTCACTGCGGCGTATCAAGTCATCAGCCTCCTGATCCTCAGGTCTGACCAGGGCGATACCGGCAGAGAATTGTATCAATAGATTTTCACCATTGATTTCCAGTTCTTTTGGTAAATTATTTCTGACTTTTTCCACCAGTTTGATGATTTCACCTGGGGTACGGGAATTCTCTACAACAAAGGAAAAGACTATGCTGCGCAAGCGGGCGCAGAAACAATTCTTGGGTAAGGTACGTGACAATTCTTCAGCAAAGCGGCGCAATAAAATGTCACCAGTATGCGCCCCAAACTGTTGATTTGCGTGGCGTATGCTATTCAGACGGAAAGACACCAGGGCCGTTACCTTGTTCTCGTCATTCTTCACCAGCACGTCTTGCAAATGGCTGCGCAACATATCACGGTTGGGCAAGTTGGTCAGGGCATCATGGCGACTCAGATAGTCTTCACGTTGCAGGCTGAGTTGCAATGCATGATGCATGGAATGCAAGCCGGACACATCCCGCAAGGCGACGATGTAATGATCGGTGGAAGTCTGGGAGATATTTTCCAATGCAACCAACTTGCCGTCGCGAGTGCGATACGCCGACATGCGCATATTTTCTGACTCATCACTATTCGGGCTTTTCAAGCGCACGCTATTGTCCAGTGACAGCCAGGCAAACAAGGCCGGCTCTTCCTTGTCATCTGCTGGGCGTCCCAGCAAATTATTGGCCAACTGATTCGCCTGCAAAATTTGCCCGCTGGCATCCGTCAGCAACAAGGCAGTTCCGGCATTCTGGAAAACTTCTTCATACTGGGCGTGGCTGACTGCCAGGGCAACACTGGCTTGGCGATAACGCAGTGCCGACACATCCAGTTCGTGCAGGACGCGGAACACCGCCAGCGGCACGCAAGCATTAAAGAACAGGAATAACAGGGATTGTATATAAGTGTTGCTGGCAGGAAGAGTGATGTCGAAGCCGGGTATATTGAGCAGGGGCCGGTTCAGTAACAGCAAGAGGAAAGGCAAGACATTAAAGGCCATCAATCCTATTGCCAGCCGCGTACCAAAGAAAAGCCGGGCAATAATAGGCGTTGTATAGATGAAGATATAGCCAAACTTGGCAATCTCGAATTTATTGATCAGGCAAACAATGGCAAATGCAGACGCATAAACCGTACCGATAAGTATGGCGGCACCAGCACGTAAATGACGGGATGAATAATACAAACCCAATGCCAGCACAACATAGAAAAAGCCTACTACCCACAGCACCTGATAAGCACCAACTGCGATTGCGTCCAGAGAACTGTGAATCGCTACTGCCGCCTCCAGCACAAAGCCAGACATCAAAATGATACGTAGTGCACTTAATTTCCATGCGGCGTGCTCGGCAGGCGTTAATGCACTTTCATTTAGAAAAAGCCAGCGAAACATGTCATGTAATCAAAAGAAGAAGCCAGAGCCTGTTGTTACAAAAACGGGTGAATACATGAACAAGGGCGCAACGATATTAATCAGAAGCAACAAAATTACTTTCAGGTATTTCCTCCCAATTCCACATCAACAGAGATCATTAAATCTGTAAAAAAATGTTTCCAAAAGGATTGTTCATTCTCTCACAGATTCCAGCGAATTCAGCAGATATTGTCACAATTAGCCGCATTAAAAATGAAAAATAATTTTCATTTGGTAAAGTTAATCGATATTAATATTTCATACTGCCGGAATTGTCTGAACAACAAACTTTGCTTAGGTTCATGCATGAAAATATTGCAATAGCTTGAGATGCTAAAGTGAAACCTCGTCTTACCTGCAAAAAAGCAAGACGGTTTCCAAGCTGCAACTCACGCCGCTTCATGCACCGGGTGTGATTGTCGATGATATAAAAATTCCAGCACTTCTGTCCGGTATCGTGCATATAGCGGGTTCTGTGCCAAGGCCACGCGGTCACGCGGCCTGTCCAGATCCACTTTCAAGATTTCACCTATAGTCGCTGCCTGGCCATTGGTCAGCATGACGATACGGTCAGACAGCAATACCGCCTCATCCACATCATGCGTGACCATGACCACAGTGGATTGCGTTTTGGTGACGATCTTCAGCAATTCATCTTGCAGATGCGCACGTGTCAGGGCATCAAGAGCGCCGAAGGGCTCGTCCATGAGCAAGACTTTGGGTTCTATCGCCAGTGCACGGGCGATACCCACACGTTGTTTCATGCCACCAGAAATTTCGTTCGGGCGTTTTTTCTCGGCATGCGTCAGGCCCACCAGTGACAGAGCTTGCATGGTGCGCTTTTGCAATTTCGTCCCATTCTCGGTAGCACCAAACACACGCTCTACTGCCAGGAAGACATTTTCATAGCAAGTCAGCCAGGGCAACAAGGAATGATTCTGGAACACCACGCCGCGCTCTGGAGAAGGGCCGGAAATTTCCCTGTGTGCGCACAGCAAGGTACCGGAACTGGCATTAGTCAGGCCAGCGATCAGATTCAACAGCGTCGATTTGCCGCAACCAGAATGACCTATCAGTGTGATGAACTCTCCCTTTTTGACATTCAGGTTAATATCGCGCAATGCATGGAAACTGCCTTTCTTGGTATTGAAGACCATCTCTACCTGATTGATCTCTATGTACTTTTTGTCGATTTCATTCATGATCATGTCCCCACATCTTCATAAGTAAAGGCGCGTGCTATCGCCACCAGGATTTGCTCAAGTATCAACCCCACCATGCCGATGACGACGATGGCAATGATGATGTGTGGTACGTTCAGGTTATTCCATTCGTCCCACACCCAGAAGCCTATGCCTACGCCACCGGTCATCATTTCTGCCGCAACGATGACCAGCCAGGCCGTGCCTATCGCCAGCCTGACGCCCGTCAGCATATAGGGCAGAACCGAGGGCAGGAGAATACGGGTAATGATTTTCCATTCAGACAAATTGAGCACGCGGGCGACATTCATATAATCTTGCGGAACGCGCTGCACGCCTATCGCGGTATTGATAATCATGGGCCAGATAGAGCAGATAAAGATAGACCAGATCGCCGCCGGATGGGCAGACTTGAACACCAGCAAACCTATAGGCAGCCAGGCCAGTGGCGAGACAGGCTTCAACAGACTGATAATGGGGTTAAACATACCAGATAAAAATTTGAAGCGACCTATCAAAAACCCCAACGGTATACCCACTGCTGCAGCCAGACCAAAACCGACTGCCACACGTTTCAGGGACGCATAAATATTCCAGCCGATGCCCTGGTCATTTGGCCCTTTTTGATAAAAGGGATCAGAGAATACTTTGATGGCTTCCTGCAAAGTCAGCCAGGGTGAAGGAAAAGTCGTGTTCTTGATTGCGATGATTTCCCATATCAGTATCAGCATGCCAACACCAAACAAAGGCGGCAACACACTCAGGAAAAAAGGCCGGAACGAACGTAGTTTTTTTTCTTTTTTGGGTTTGATTTGCTTAACCACGTTTACTTCCTTCGTTGTCGTCGCAGCGCCGGCGGTATCGTCTGTTGCGGGCATTACACCATGTACCAGGGTATTCATCACAACTCCTTAGGCCTTGATTTTGAAAGAAGCTGCGTAGGCAACTGGGTTCTTGCCATCCCAGACCGTGCCGTCCATGAACTTGCTGCTACGCATGGGGTCTTTTGGTACAGATACCTTGACCATGGTCGCAGCGTCCTTGTAGATGTCAATGCGGTTAACCGCTTTTGCCACTGCCAGATAATCAGGATCGGCTTTCAGCAAACCCCAGCGTTTGTGCTGGGTCAGGAACCACATGCCATCCGAGAGATAAGGGAAATTCACCGCGCCATCATTAAAGAATTTCATGCAGTTAGGGTCGTCCCAGGTTTTGCCCAGACCATTTTGATAACGTCCCAGAATGCGCTGATTGATGACATCGACCGAGGTGTTTACATAGGATTTATCGGCTATGGTTTCTGCCATCCTGGTCTTGTTGGACAGCGATGCATCTATCCAGCGGCTGGCATCGAGGATAGCGGCCACAACTGCGCGTGCGGTGTTTGGATATTTCTGTACGAATTCAGAAGTCGTACCCAAAACTTTTTCCGGATGATCTTTCCAGATGTCCTGTGTCGTTGCTGCCGTAATACCTATGCCGTCTGCAATTGCCCTGTGGTTCCAGGGCTCGCCTACGCAATAACCATCCATATTACCGACCCGCATATTCGCCACCATTTGTGGTGGTGGCACGGTAATGACCTTGGCATCTTTCATGGGGTTGATGCCATGTGCAGCCAGCCAGTAATACAACCACATCGCATGGGTGCCGGTAGGGAAAGTCTGGGCAAAAGTATATTCGCGCTTATCGCTTTGCATGAGCTTGGCCAGACCGGCACCATCTACTGCGCCCTTCTCTGCCAGCTTCTTCGACAAGGTAATAGCCTGGCCGTTATTATTCAGCGTCATCAGCACGGCCATGTCTTTTTTATTACCGCCTACACCCAGTTGCACACCATAGATCAGGCCATACAGCACATGCGCAGCATCCAGCTCGCCATTGACCAGTTTGTCGCGCACGCTGGCCCAGGAAGATTCTTTGCTCGGGATAATCTTGATGCCGTATTTTTTATCAAAGCCAAGCACCGATGCCATAATCACAGAAGCACAATCAGTCAGGGGAATAAAACCTATGTGCACTTCTTCTTTTTCTGGTTTGTCTGATCCCGCTGCCCACACCCCACCAGTACTCAAGCCCATGATGCCTGCCCCGCTTGCCAGTGCAGCAGTTTGCAAGAAACTGCGACGTTTGAAATTAGGTTCATTTTCTTCCCGCGTCTTGATGAGATTATTAGAAATTTCCTGATTCGACATGTCCGCACTCCAGCTAAATTGATTTCTATAATGAAAAAAGGTGTCGTCCCACCACGGATAAACCGGATGGAAAGACACCTTTGTCTGGTGAGGTGACCGCCGTTAGTCAGACTCACATTTTTTCTTAAGCACCAGCGTTGGCACTTTCTTTAGCTTCAGCAATTGTCGTGCCAGCTCAAATTAAAGGACTCTTACCCTCAGGCCAGCATGGTGAAATAAAAATCCCTGAAAAACACCAACTGACGCGCACTTAAATGACGCAACGCACCATTTCCATGCGCAAAGCAGGTTCAGCCACCGAGCAAATCCGCCACATCCAACATGCGCTGCGCCAGATCCACCAGCTTCAGGTTCTTTTCCATGGCTTGCTTGCGCATTTTTTGATACGCCTCGTTTTCTGAAAAATGATGACGCTCCATCAGCAAACCCTTGGCACGTTCTATGGTTTTTCGCTCTTGCAGCTTGGCCTTGGTATCAGATAATTCACTACGCAGCTTTTGATCGGCATTGAAGCGCGCCATGGCAACGTCGAGCACAGGCTTGATGCGCTCAGACTGCAAGCCGGCAACCACGTAGGCCGAGACACCGGCTTCCATGGCCACTGCCATATTCGACTGGTTGCCATCTTCCGTGAACAAGACGATGGGGCGTGGCGCATCACGGGTCAGCATGACCATATGTTCTAATACATCACGCGAGTCAGATTCAGCATCAATAATGATCATGTCAGGCTGCAGTTGGGCGATGCGCTCGCTCATATAGATATCGCCAGGAATAACAGCGATGATGTTATAACCCGCTTGCAGCAAGCCTATACGCAAGGCGCGTGAGCGGGCCAGTTGCGCCTGGGCGTGCTCCTGCAACTCATCTTCGCGCTGGATGACCGTGTTCACCACCACTATCCGCAGACTGGGGGACACTGGTGTTGTCGCTTCGTCAGTATTTGCTTTGTCGCGCATTGATGGCCCATGCCAGATATAATTATGTTTACCAGTCATAGCAAGAATCACACCAATTCCCGGCCTGGGCTGCAAGCCACCAGTAGCTTGCATTCTTGCCATGCGTATGTAATCGGCTGGCCTTTCCCTTATTTAGAAACAGATATGATAGTTCTCGGCGTTGAATCCTCTTGTGACGAAACCGGTCTTGCCCTGTATGACACAGAGCGCGGCCTGCTTGCTCATGCCCTGCATTCGCAAATCACCATGCACCAGGAATATGGCGGTGTCGTGCCCGAACTGGCTTCACGCGACCATATACGCCGCGCCCTGCCCCTGCTGACCGAAGTATTGAGCAAGTCCAATCTGGACAAACAAGCCATAGATGCAATTGCCTATACCCAGGGACCAGGCTTGGCCGGTGCCTTGCTGGTGGGTGCCTCGGTTGCCTGTGGCCTGGGTATGGCACTGGATAAGCCTGTATTGGGTGTCCATCATCTGGAAGGCCATTTGCTATCACCCTTGCTGGCCAGCCAGCCACCTGAATTCCCCTTCATCGCCCTGCTGGTCTCTGGCGGCCATACCCAGTTAATGCGGGTGGATGGCGTCGGTCGTTACCAGCTACTGGGTGAAACCCTGGACGATGCTGCGGGTGAGGCTTTTGACAAGTCCGCCAAATTGCTGGGCCTGTCTTATCCAGGTGGCCCTGCGATTTCGCGCATGGCAGAATTTGGTGACCCGGCTGCTTACCAGTTCCCGCGCCCCATGCTGCATTCCAAGGACTTGAACTTCAGCTTCTCGGGCTTGAAGACAGCGGTACTGACGGTGGTCAAAAACCACCCTGCAAATATCTGCGAACAGGATAAAGCCAATATTGCCCGTGGCTTTGTCGATGCCATCGTCGCCGTGCTGACGGCCAAGTGCATCACAGCAATGAAGGAAAGTGGACTGAAACGTCTGGTGATTGCCGGTGGTGTCGGTGCCAACCTGCAATTGCGCGCCTCCTTAAATGCAGCGGCAGCAAAGAAGCGTTTTCAGGTATATTACCCAGAGTTGGAATTCTGTACCGATAATGGCGCGATGATTGCTTTTGCCGGTGCCATGCGCCTGAAAAACAATCCCAGCCTGGCGACCAGGGATTATGGCTTCAATGTCAGGCCGCGCTGGCCCCTCCAAGAGTTGGTTGCCGCCTGATCAGGATTCAGGCTGCGTGTCTATTGATAGATACCGCAACCAACAATGACATTCTCAAATTTTTCCACATACATGGACTTGGGCTCTATCTGCTTGGTAGTAGGATTAACGAATTTATAGTCCTGCCAGGCACGGCCCTTAGCTTTGACTAATTCTATACGCTCACGTATAAAAAATTTACCATCGACATCGGTCAGGTCCAGCATCTCCTTGCCTACCATCTTGGGATTGAGGTGGGCGAGATTTTTGCCATTCATATCGTACACAACCACATACAAGTCACGGTCCTGATACTGTCCATCCCGTTTATTGATGTCAGCTACGGTCGCATCAACACCATGCTTTTTCATTGCGTCGACGGCTTTTTGCACCATGGCCTTGGCTTCATTGGCACTACCATACTCTGCAGCCGAGGCTGGCATGCTCAAAAAACCTAACGCGAGAAAACTTGCCAACCATAGTTTTTGGAATCGCGTCAGCATAAGCAAACCCCTCATCATGATTAAAAAAGCATGTTTCTTTTTCAAGCATAAATGAGGGGTAGAGATTATTCTAGATTTATTTGCAATATTTAAGATTTAATTTTCTTTTCAGCTTTTGTCGCATCCTTTTTGCTTCCCAGGCGGCTTTCTTTACCTGCGATCAGATTCGCAATATTCTGGCTATGACGATACACCAGCAAGGCACTCATGATGGAGACAGCCAGCATTTTGACATCTGGACCGAATAGCAAACCATAATAGAAAGGCGCGAAAATCGCCGCGACCAGGGCCGCCAGGGAAGAATAGCGAAACGCAAATGCCACCATCATCCAGCTCACCAATGTGGCCACCCCCAGCCAGATATCTATGCCTATCAGAACACCCGCAGCTGTGGCCACGCCCTTGCCACCGACAAACTTGAAAAACACTGGCCACAGATGGCCTATGAACACAGCCAGAGCCACGATGGCAATACTGCTATCATCGAATTGAAATTGATTTTGAAACCGCATCGCCAGCCACACCGCCAACCAGCCTTTGAACGCGTCTCCCAATAAAGTCAACACTGCCGCAGCTTTATTCCCACTCCGCAAAACATTGGTGGCACCAGGATTTTTTGAGCCATAGGTGCGTGGATCCGCCAATCCAAATAATTTACTGACCACGACGGCGAAAGACAGTGAGCCCAGCAGATAAGCTGCCACTGCAGCCAAAATTGTATTCATCTTGTTCCTTAGTATTCATGGGGAAATGCCTGGCAAGTATAAGCCAGGCAAATAGCAAAGCAAGTATTCAGGGATTTCAAATCCTGGGACTATTCATCCAGGGCGCAATCCACGGGGCGTGCCTGCAACAGGCTGGGCAGCAAATCTGGTGCAATGCCGATCAGGTAACCGCGTTGACCGCCATTGATATAGATTTTCGACAGCGCCAGAATAGTGCGCTCCACATAAATGGGCATCGCCTTCTTAGTCCCAAAAGGGGAGGTCCCCCCGACCAGATAACCTGAATGCTTTTGCGCATTTTCTGGTTTACAGGGCTCTACCGATTTACAGCCAATTTGTCTCGCCAGGTTTTTGGTCGACACTTTTTTGTCACCATGCATGAGCACGATAAGAGGTTTGGCAGCTTCATCTTGCATTACCAGGGTTTTGACCACGCTATGTTCATCTACACCCAATTCCCGCGCCGACACCGCGGTTCCTCCATGCTCTTCATATGCATAGGGGTGCTCTGTAAATTCTGCTTTGTGCTTGCGCAGAAATTGTGTTGCCTGGGTTACCGATACATGTTCTTTCTTTGCCAAGTTACGCTCTCAAAAACAGGATGTTCTTCAAATTAAGTACGAATTATATCTTCTTATATCTTCTGAACATGCCAGGCTGTCATGCAAATCCAAGCTAAGTATGATTTTTCTTTTTACAGACAGAATCGAATTAAAGATAAGCAACCGTCTTATCACCCATCTTGATACTGACAGTACTTTAATGCTGTATTTTTCATTGAAGGGGCACTACAGCTGTAAATTCACTTGGCGAGAACTTCTGAGTTTGCGCAACATGACTCTTTCCCCAAGAGATTGTGGCACATCCATTACTGTCTACTCATGCATTCACGCAGTAAGTTATTATATTGCCAATATATAACCAAATTGAACAACATAAATCCAATTTCTTCAAGATACAAGATTGAAAATTAAAAACACACAAAACAATGTGAGGTAAATAGCAAAAATTTCGAATTCTCAAGCCTCAAATAATCATTTACAAAATTAAATATTTATTAAATACCCAATATTTTATTTCGTCGCAAGCCAGCAACAATCTTTAACATTCGAGTTACATTTCATTACATAATACCGCGCAAACCAGACGGTCTCTCTGGCGGTCTCTCTGGTTTTGCCTGAATGGTTTACACAAAATCTATAGGACCATTCAGTTAGCTCTATCGAGGGAAGGTCAGCTCGACGACATAAAAGCATAACGGGCTGATTTGACACCGATAAAATTAATAACAACTTAAGGTGGAAGTGAAAATATATGTACCTGAAAGAAAAGAAAGCTTCTCAATTGGTGCGTACGGCTCTGTGCATAATGGCAGGCTCCATGCTCACAATGAACGGTTATGCGCAAACCGTTTCGGAAGAACCAGCAAAACTGCAAAAGATTGAAATTACAGGTTCGAATATCAAACGTGTTCAAGCTGAAGGTGCCTCCCCAGTCCAGATCATTACCAGAGCTGAATTGGAAAAAACCGGTGCTACCAGCCTGTCTTCTGTCATACAAAATCTCTCATCAAACAATGTCGGTGCCTTGACAGGCGTCGAGTACAACGGCTTCTCCCCAGGTGCAACGACAGCGTCTTTGCGCGGTCTGGGTAGCGGTGCTACCCTGGTATTGGTCAATGGCCGCCGTGTTGCACAATACGGTATCACTGGCTTCCAGTCTCAATTTGCCAATCTGGATGCGATACCTGTTGGTGCAGTCGACCATATCGATATTTTGCTGGATGGTGCCTCCGCAATATACGGCTCAGAAGCGATCGCTGGCGTGATCAATATCTGGCTCAGGAAAGATTACACTTCTGGTGAAGTCAAAGTCAGCGGTGGCACTACCTCCAAGAGCAAAGCACAATCCAAAGACTTCAATATCTCCTACGGTATGGGCGATATCGCTGCTGACAAATTCAATGTGATGGGCTTTTTCGAACATCATGACTCTGATGCCTTGTCCATGCGTGACATCAATGCCTACAATAGCCAGGACTATCGTGGCTTTGGCATTACCAAAGGCGACCGCCGCACTCCCTATTCCGTACCTGGCAATGTCCTGGTCGGTAACGTGATTACTGCTTTACCAGGTTGTGATCCTGCCAACCTGGCACCGAATGGTCGCTGCCTTCTGGACCGTTTTGACTGGACAGACGCAGTTCCAAAGCGTGCCAATGATTCCATTTTCGTGCGCGGCGAATACCAGTTCAGCGCCAATCATAGCTTCTTCCTTGAAGCTGGCGTCACACAAATCAAAACCAATTTGCGTTTCGATCCACAGTTTTACGCTAATGATGACGCAGGCACTTTCACTGTAGCTGGCGGTAAAAACTACCTGCTGCGTACCGGTGACCTGGGTGGCCGCGCGGTAGATGTCAAAGACACAGAAACTCGCATCATTGGTGGCTTCAAAGGTACTGTAGGCAGCTGGGAGTACGACACAGCTGCAGGCTACTTGCTAAGTAAAGTGAATGTGGATCAACGTGGATTCATCATCACTGATCAAATGGAAGCTGCACTGGCAAATGGTACCTACGTGCCTGGTGCTGCCAACAACTCCGCTGCAGTGCGTGCAAAAATCTCTCCTACCTTAACCCGTAGTGGCGAAAACAAAACTTTGTTTGCAGACCTGAAAGTCAGCAACTCAGAATTATTTGAATTGCCAGGTGGTTATGCCGGTACTGCAGCAGGTATTGAATATCGCCGCGAATCCACCAGCGACGTAGATGACCAATACCTGCTGGATCAACGTGTCTACTCCATCGGCGGCTTGCCAAAATTACCATTCTCCAGCCGCAATGTTGCTTCTGCTTATGGTGAATTGAATCTGCCAGTCTTAAAATCACTGGAATTGTCTACCGCCCTGCGTGCAGATAATTACAGCGTAGGCGGTAATTCATTGACACCAAAATTTGGCGCAAAATGGAGCGTGCTCCCTACCGTGGTTTTGCGTGGCACGATTGCCAAAGGCTTCCGCGCACCAAACTTCCGTGAAATTTCGCCATCTGTCTCCGTTGGTTTCTACAATGGTCAGCAAGATCCGGTATTGTGCCAAACTGGCAATGAGCCAGATTGCAATATCTCTCTGAAAGCCAATATTTCTGGTAATACTGCACTGAAGGCAGAAAAATCTACCAGCAACACCGTCGGCATCGTCTGGGAACCGGTCAAAGACTATAGCGTCACTCTGGACTATTACAAAATAGAACGCCGTGATGAAATCAACTCTTTGGACATCACTTATCTGCTGTCAAATCAAAAAGACCCTAACTTCGCGAAATTCATCACCCGTGATAAAGGTGGTCATATCACTGAAGTAAGTCTGCCATACATCAATATCGGTAAAACGCAAGTCAGCGGTTTTGATCTGGATTTCAAGGGTAAACAAAATCTGGGCGAAAACGGCAAATTGAACTTCCGTTCAAAAATGTCACTGACCAGAGAATATCTGACAACACCATTCCCAGATAGCCCGACTGTAGATTACAACAAGACCTATAGCCAGCCTGAATTCCGTGGATCCCTGGCAGTAGGCTGGGAAAAAGGCCCATGGTCACACGAAATATCAGGTAACTATATCTCTGGCTATGATTACGTAGGTACACCAGCAGATAGCTGCAAGATCGACATCATTTATGGCGCTCCTGCTTCCTACTGCCGCGTAGCTGCAACAACTACCTGGGGTTGGTTCACAGGCTACAAAGGCTTCAAAAACGTGGAACTGGCATTGAACATCTCCAATCTGTTCGATACAAAACCACCATTTGATGCACGTAGCGCGCTGAATAATGGTTCATTCCCATACAACGCTAGCTATAACAGTCCATTTGGTCGTCGCTTCCAATTCTCTGTTAAATACGCATTCAAATAATCGTCAAGATTATTGAAAAAACAAGCAATATTGCATCCTTATAGCAAATATAGGATCAAATCTTTGGGGGCCTAGCGCCCCCATTTTCAGGAGTAAACATGAAATTTCGCTCAACGTTGCAACAACTGATCGTTGCCACTTTTGCCGCATTACCTATGTATGCAGTGCATACTGACGTCATGGCAGAAACAGCTGCCGTCACTTATAAAAGTGCCGCTGAAATACCGGTAGAAGTCTTCTTTAAACTGGCTGATTACCGTGACTTGTCGATGTCACCAGACGGTAAGACCATCGCCGCTATTGTGCCTCTGAATGGCCGCGGCAACCTGGTGCTGATAGACACTGCCACACGCAAGGCAAAAGTCATTACATCCTCGTCCCGCTTCGACATTGCAGAAAGCCGCTGGGTAGGCAATAAGTACTTATTCTATCGCACAGCTGACGGCCGGGAAGCACGGGGCCGCTTTGTCTACAAGGGTTCTTACTATTACGATATAGACAGCGATAAAAGCTGGGAACTGGAAAATACGAATGAACGCAAAAAAGGCGACATTCATATTGACGACATTATTATGACCGAAGGCAAAGATTCGCCTGAAGCCTATGTTTCTATGAAAGGTAGAAGCAAGGAGTATGCTGATGTTTATAAGTTCAATTTCAAAACCAGGCGCTCACAATTATTGACCTTTGAATCACCAGGCCGCACTGAAGGCTGGGAACTCGATACTCACAAGCGTCCGCGTATTGCACAAAGAGGTGAAATTCGTCCTGGCGCAGGTCAGCCACAAATGACCGCTTACTATCACCGTCCTATTGACAACGACAAATGGGAAAAGATATTTGAGCAATCGAGCTACAACAATGGCACGATGTATGATGTACTGGGCTTTGACGACGATGACCGTACATTGTATGTCTCCACCAACAAAGATGGTCTGGATAAAATGGCGGTCTTTAAATATGATACCGTCACCAAGAAATTTGGTGAACTGGTGCATGCGGATCCTATATTTGATATCAATGGCCAGAATTCCAGTGCACGCTTGATACGCGAAGGCGATGATGAGACAGGCAAGGTCGTGGGTCTGGCTTATGATGCGGCTAAACCTGTACGCATCTGGTTTGGTAATAGCGCAAGAAAATCCCTGACTGAGCAAATAGATGCATCCCTGCCCACAACCCACAATGCGTTCAGGCTGTCCTCTGATGGAAGTAAAGCATTAGTACACGCCACTTCAGATATTCAATCTGGCATTTACTATTTGTTTGACACACAAAAGAAAACCCTGGAACCCATCGTTCAGGACCGCGAATGGGCAAATCCCGAGTTGATGGCGGAGCGCAAATACATAGGCTTTAAAGCGCGCGATGGACTGCCTATCTATGGCTACCTGACCTTGCCAAAAAATTCGGATAGCAAAAACCTGCCATTGATCGTGAATATTCACGGTGGGCCTATGGTACGTGGCTTCCACTTCTCTTCCTGGGGACGTTGGCCTGAAGCGCAATTCTTTGCCTCACGCGGTTATGCAGTTCTGGAACTGGAACCGCGTGGATCTGAAGGTTATGGTCGCAACCATTATGTCAAAGCATGGAAACAATGGGGTGGCACCATGCAGGATGATATCAATGATGGCGCCATGTTCCTGGTGCAAGAAGGCATAGTCGATAAAAACCGCATGGGTCTGTTAGGTGGTAGTTATGGCGGCTATGCATCCCTTCAAGGTATGACCAGGGATCCAGATTTGTGGCGTTGTGCCGATTCAGTCGTGGCGGTGAGTGATCTTGGCCTTTTGCAAAACGTCTCATGGTCAGATACATCTGAAAATGCGGACGCTGCAACCGGCGGCTACCTGAACAATGAATTCAAACTCTGGGTAGGCGACTCCAAAGCCGATGCCGCTCTGTTTGAACTGCGTTCACCAGCCCGCAATGCTGCTAATGTCAAAGGCCCTATCATGCTGTCCATGGGTTCTGACGACAAACGCGTGCCTATGATACACGGCGAAAAAATGCGTGACGCATTGCTCAAAGCTGGCAAAACCCTGGACTACAAGGTTTATCCAGAAGAAGGCCATGGCTTCAATAAAGACGTCAACGTATTTGACTTATACAATCGTAGCGAAAAATTCTTTGCTCAGTGTTTGAAGAAATAATCTTCTTCCTTTAAGCAAGAGAATTGACGCAGATTGCGTATGACTAAACTATCCCCTGCAATTGCAGGGGATAGTTTTTTCATTATTTAAAAATGGATTTCCAAAATTCCAAGACGATAAAAAAGCGCCACAAATTTGGCGCTTTTCAAGGTTCTAGCTAACGCTCACTCTATCTTGGTAATAGGCGGCTGATAAGGGCTAGGCACCGGATTTCTGGGGTTACTTGGAGTCTCAGGCCCAAGACCTGGCTCATAAGGTACATGGCCAACTATCACCACCGTGCCGGCATCAACTGGCTCACCTTCGCCGTCACCGCCAGCAACCAAGATCAATTCTTCATTTGAAATCAAACGCATTTGACACTACTCCATTGTAGGTAAATAAATCATGTCGATCAGGACATGCGCATTTGCACCATTCACGGCTTTTTGTGCCGCAAACAGTATCCTGACATAGGATGCGATACATTTTCTTGCAGTCGATCCCATGTCTGAATTCTCTTCCCTTGCCTTCGTATGCTGACCATCTTTAACCGCTCAGTAAAAAAGCGGTTTTAACTTATCCAGCAATAGAACTATCCAATTGAGAACCGATAATAAAGGGCAAGCAAGTTATCAAATTGTATTCCATAAACAATATCATGAATACTATATCAATGATAAATAAAATAATATTTTTTGCTTATGCAAGCTTTAAATAATACTTACTCCGTTTGCCAGGAAAAATCAAAACAACTGGATTTAAAAGTGTGGATTTTTACAGTTCATTAGTCATAAAAAAACCCCGTGTTTTGCACGGGGTTTTCTGTCTTGCGAGCAATCAGATGATGTGTGTTGAGGCTGGCATCACCTATTCTGCAAATGAGAATTGCATCAAACGCCTGTTCTGACCAGGGAAGCCTTTAACACCTCGTTCAAGGTTGCCAGGCTCTCAGACAAATGTGCACGCGCTTCGGCACTCATAGGCTTGCCTACTGCACCGCGAATTGCCACCAGCAATTGATTGGCCTGTTCCCTTTGCAAACTGCGTGCATCTGCAGGAGTGGATGCAGAAGGCCTCAGCAAGGCATTGGACAAACGTTTCAAATGTTCGCGCTGCAGATTACGCCTTGCAGAAATGATGTCAGCACCGCTGGACAACTCGCTCCAGATACTGGTTTGCAGGCTGCCATATAACTCATGCAAAGACAGTACCTTCTTTTGGTCACGCAGCTTTTCTGCGTTATTGAGCATGCGCAGTGCCACCAGATCCGACATCAATTGATCCAGTGCTGCCGTCTGCAAACTCAGCAAACGGGCGGAAATGGAAATGTCATTGCGATTACCACGCTGGAAGTGATCAACCCCAAGACGGCTCAGCAATTCCGGGGAAAAAACAAAGCTCTTCGCCGTAAACAAGCTGTCTGACACCAGCTTCAAAGCCTGACGCTGACGCTCGGCCGCGATAGGTGTGTAAGTAGCACGACCAGTACCTGCATGGTCCCTGAGGAAAGTAGTACCACCGACAAACTTGGTTGCCAGCGGCACTGTACGTGCAAACTGGCCAAAACCATATTCAAAACTGCGACGCAAGGTTTCGTAGCTGTCGCCAGTCTTCAATTGACGTGTTTGCAGCTTGTCCCACAATTCACGCGACATCGCCAGGCGTTTTTGTATGTAAGCAAGTGGGTCAGACCCCAGATCGAAGACGTTAACATCCGGGTCTGACACCATGCTTCCCATCGCATCTTCATCCGTACCATAGGCCAGTAAGGGTTCAGTAGAACGTGAGGCAATACGGGCCAGCTCATCTTTTTCCTTGTCAGCCTCGATTGGTTTATAGGCATACTCTATCGCCCAGTAATCATAAGGGCCAAGGGAAGACATCACATATTCGCCCTGAGGCTCACCCTTGGTCGCCAGATTGAAAGGTACATAGTCCATGATGGAACCAGCCAGTCCATTGACCTTGGTAAACGCCGGATCCTGCAATTGCTTCAAGGTATAGATGGTTGAAGAGCGGAAGTTATGGCGCAAACCCAGGGTATGGCCTATCTCATGCATGATGACGTCTTTTACATAGGCTTGCGCCAGTGCTTCTGCCTTGGGGCTGTCCATATCCACTTCACCACGGGCATCCAGCAAGTCCAGGGCAAAGCCCATTTCCATCGTTGCCTCATGGGCAAAATCGCAGTCCCTATGGGCTGATTGAGCCATTGCCTGGCTTTGCGTATCCTCACCTATCATGCGACGCGCACCGCGGGCAAAGACATCTGACATGCCTATATCAGCATCCAGGATTTCACCACTACGTTCGTCGACGCGGGAAGGGCCAATAGCAAAACCTACGTCAGCACCAACGAACCAGCGTATCGAGGCATGGCGTGCATCCATAGTATCAAAGGTATCACTCTCCACTTGCTGCTTGACCACCACGGCATTTTTGAAACCTATTTTTTCAAACGCCTTATTCCATTCCAGCACGCCTTCGGTAATTGATTTACGGTATTTTTCTGGCACATTCTTGTCCAGCCAATACACAATAGGTTGCTTAGGCTCAGACAAGGCTGCCGTCGGATCCTGCTTTTCCAGGCGCCAGCGATTGACGAAGTGACGTGAGGTCTTGGGTTTGATATCGTCAGTGAAGTCGTAACTGGTGGTGACAAAATGCCCTATCCTGTCATCCGCCAGACGGGGGCGCATGACTTCCGCAGGCAAGGCAGAAAAATTGAAGTAAAAGCCGACAAAGAAACTGCGTGGATCAGGTGTGGTTTGCGGTGGCGTAGGAATAGCTACTGGTGGTGGCACCAGTGGCAGAGCAGCGATACGTGGAGTGGCGAAATGGGCATTGACGAAAAGACCGGCCAGGGACTCGTCGGTATTCAATTTTCCAAAACTGCTATTCGCCTTATCCAGCACATACATGGTGCGGTAGGCATACTCCAGACGTGTTGAATACGAGGGTATGTCATTGAACAGCAAGGCACTGGCATCCACCAAAATACCTTTTGACTCTCCATGCGGAGAACTCAGCACTGGTGCACTCGCCAGCAAACTGTCTGAAAAAGCCTGAGAAACAGCTATCGCCTGGGGCGTACCCGGTGTGGCAAAAAATTCTGTGTTCTTGGCCAGCAATTGAACTTGGTTACCTACTTTTTTAAAGACCGCATGGTAGCCCTGGCCCATCTGGCTGCCATACAAGCCACGCTCACCTATGCTATTGGGGATATTGTAAGTAAACAAAAAAGGTTTATCAAATTGTTCAGGGCGAATTTCTATCCAGACCTTCTCGTCCTTTTGATACAGGTTAAAAAAGCCTTTAAGCTCTTTGGCATCCTTGACGATTTCTTTAAATGGACGCAAACCAGGTGCAGGAGCCGGTGCAGCCGCAGGCGCAACTGCCGCAACAGCAGGTACAGCAGGAGCTGTCGCGGTCGTGCCATTCGGTGCAGGTGCAGGGACAGGAGGTGGTGTCTGGGCAAGCCCGACTTCACTCAAAGCGCATAACAAAAGGAGTAGGCTCTTTTTCTTGAAATGTACTTCTTTTGGCAATTTCATATTTTTTCCCGGTTAATTTAAATAGCAACAAAACACTGTCGCAGGACATTTGCACTGTGTTCGTAGACGCATTTTTTTGTTACAAGTTCTTACAAGTAGCAGGAACTTATTCGCAATTCGGATTTTTACAGAAATCCTGCAATTTGAAAATTTTTTCGCATTTTTTGATTTCAAAAAGAAAATGAGAATGCGTGTGTTTTGATAGTATTTACTTTCAAATAGTTCATTTTTTAAGGATTTATAAGCTTATTACTTGAATTTATATGAAATTAAATACATTTCCAAAAAAATCACAAAATCACATTTACATGAAAATTTAGAAATTAAATTTTCATTTCTTGTCGTCGCCGAACAACAGACACTCAAAAAAAGGTAACAAAAGCTTTCCCGAAAGGTATTTTATTTACATAATAAAGTTCTGTTTGATTCATCGCCTTTCATTTTCCCCGGGGTAATTATAGAGAGGAAAAATTTGGCGACACTTCATCGGACAGCAGCACAGGAATGTTTAAAAATTTACAAAATTTTTGAAGTTACACCCTAACTGCCAAAACGGATCCGGCACCCGGTTGCATCTGGTCTATCAACAAAGAGGGAACAATAATGATATTTAAAGAAAAAAAAGGCGTGCAATCAGTACGTCTGGCGCTAAGCGTAATTGCTGGTTCCATGTTGATCGCGGGCGTTGCCCACGCTCAAACAGAATCTGCAGCACCACAACGTATTGAAATTACCGGCTCTAACATCAAGCGCACGGACAAAGAAGGTACTGCAGCAATTCAAACCATCAGCACGCAAGAGATCAAGAATAGTGGCGCATCCACCGTTCTTGAATTGATGAAGGCATTGGTACCAGGTATGGGTACTGGTGGTTACAACAATACTGCCAATCAAAATGGCTTTTCCAAATCTGTCGCAGTTGCAGACTTGCGCAGCCTTGGCGCAACTTCTACCCTGATTTTGTTGAATGGTCGCCGCATGGCACCAGCGCCTTATGCAAACCCGAATAATGGTAAATCAACACTGTACGATCTGAACAATATTCCAGTTTCCGCATTGGAAAAAGTTGAAGTATTGAAAGATGGCGCTTCCGCGATTTACGGTTCTGACGCCATCGGCGGTGTTATCAACTTCATTACACGTCACGATTATCAAGGCGGTGAAATCAATGCGACCATAGGCGCAAACGACGACAACCGTTTTGGCAAAAAAGATGTCAATGCCTTCTATGGCCAAGGTGACTTGAACAAAGATGGCTATAACTTCTTTGTGACAGGCGACTTTAGCCGCCGTGACCCAGTCTGGAAACGTGATGGCGTCAAGGACATAGAACAAAACCTGTACGGTGTATTGAATAACCGCCTGACGCTGTGGGATGGTTCTGCCCTTGCCAATGCTCTCTCTAATACTGCCATTTCCAACCAGCCTACGCTTTATCGCGAGTCTGCTCCTGGCAACAAAAATTTCCCGCTGGCCAGTTCTTCTTTCCAGACCAATTGTGCTGACTCCTTGAAAGTAACAGGTACAGCTGCAAATCACGCCAATGCTGCTTTCTTGGGCAAGACTTTCTGCGTCTACGACACAGATGGCGTTACTCAAGTACAGAATCGCTCAGAAGAAGCGAATTTCATGGGCCGTGGCGAATTCAAAATCAATGAAAATTTGAGTGCGTTCTTTGAAGCCGCAGCAACCAGAAATACCAATTACTATACTGGTGCAGCTAGCGCGATGAATGGTCGTTCGCCGACCACCAATTTTACAGCGACTGGATTGGCAGACTCCTTCCAGGCCATCTTGCCGGTTGGTCATCCTGATAATCCATATAATGTCCGTACTGCACTCGCCTATCGCTTTGAAAACCTGAAAGGTGGCAGTGAAGAACAAGCAGACAGTGCCCGCCTGCTGGGCGGTTTAAAAGGCACTATCGGCACTATCGATTGGGAAACTGGCGTATTGTGGAGCAGGTCCAAAGTCAAAACGACTAATTTCGGCCTTCTGTATCTGCCAACCCTGCGCAAACTGATTACAGACAATCGCTCGATCGCCTCCATCGCAAATGACCCTACCCTCAACAGAAATACTGTTGATACCGGTACATCTGAAATCGCCCAATGGGATGGCAGGGCCAGTACAGAATTCGGTAGCCTGGGTGGTGGTGCGATAGGCGTCGCTGCAGGTTTTGAAATCCGTCAGGAAAAAATCAAACTTGATCCAGATGCAGATAAAGCCGTTGGTAACATTTTTGGTTTTGCCAATACCATTATCGATGGTAAGCGCAAAGTAGGCTCTGCTTTTGTAGAAGTACGCGCTCCATTTGCCAAAACCTTTGAAATGGATTTTGCCGGTCGTCTGGATAAATATGATGGCTTGAAATCCAATTTTGCTCCTAAAGCTGGCGCAAAATGGACACCAAATGACACCGTCGCCGTCCGTGGTACTTATTCTGAAGGCTTCCGCGCCCCAGCTTTGACCCAGGTTACTCCTGGTGGTGCGCAGTTCTTCCTGAGCAGCTTGCAAGATCGTGTACGTTGCCCGGATGGTACTAACCCGGCTGCCGGTGCAGATCCTACCGATTGCGCAAAGAGTGCTTCTGGTACAGGTGGTTCAAATCCTAACCTGAAACCAGAAACTGCCAAGGCATACACTCTGGGCCTGGTATTGTCACCAACCCGCAATTTTGACGTGGCTCTGGACTGGTACAAAGTGCGTAAAGAAGGTGAAGTTATCCTGACAAATGCACAGACCTTGCTGGATCATGAAACTGCAGCTACTGTTGGCATCACCCGCGATCCAAATCAGGCTAACTGGTTGAAAGATGCCAAGGGCAACCCTATCCCTGGCACAGGCCCTTTGTTGTCTATTGCTGAACCTTGGATCAACCAGGGCGCAACAGAAACATCCGGTATTGACATTGATGCACGTTTCCGTACTACGCTGGCTGGTGGCAAATTGGAAACCAGCCTGAGCGGTACTTACATTCTGTCCTATCGCAGGGCAGAAAATATTGGCGACAATGAAGCCAATGTTGTAGGTGGAGCTGGTGGTACGTCTGACTGGAACACTTCTGGTGGCGATATCCCACGTGTAAAAGCACGTTTGGGTGCCAACTGGACAAAGGACGTGCACAATGTCTTTGGTGCAGTGAACTACACTAGCGGTATTTCCCTGTTGCGTCGTTCAGATAATCAAACGATTTATCCAGTAGCCTATTGCCAGTATGGTACAGGCCAACCATCCACAGCTTACTCGCTGGGCGGTGTGCCGCTGTTCAATCAATACATTGCTGATTGCAGCGTTGCAGCCTGGACTACAGTTGATATTGGTTACAAATACACAGGTATCAAGAATTTGACACTGGGTGTGACTGTTGCCAACGTATTTGATGCGAAAGCACCTTACGATCCACGTAACTATGCCAATGGTTATAACGACCAATTGCATAACAACACAGGTCGTTATTTCACATTCTCAGCTAACTATAAGTTCAAATAAAGCAGGATAAGGAATCAGGCTATTCGTAGTCAGATTCCTGCCACCTTGAAAGCGTCCGGAATTTCCGGGCGCTTTTTTTATTCTCCGCGCGGATGATGCATGGCATGCAGCTTCTTCAAGCGCTCACGTGCCACATGGGTATAGATTTGTGTCGTTGAAATGTCTGCATGACCCAGCAATAGCTGCACCACGCGCAAATCAGCGCCGTGATTAAGCAAGTGCGTGGCAAAAGCATGGCGCAAGGTATGGGGTGACAAATGGGTGTTGATGTTGGCCTGGGTTGCGTACTTCTTGATGAGTATCCAAAACATTTGCCTGGTCATGGCGGCACCACGCGCCGTGACGAACAAGGCATCATCGATCTGGCCTTGCAGGATAGCCGAACGGCCTTCCCGCAGGTAACGCTCCAGCCAGACCCGCGCCACTTCACCAAACGGCACCAGCCGGGTTTTATCGCCCTTGCCGGTAATGCGCAAAACCCCTTCATTGAGCCCGACTTCTATGGAACGCAAACCCACCAGTTCGCTAACGCGCAAGCCACAGGCATACAATAATTCGAGCATGGTTTTATCGCGCAAACCATGTGGATTGCTGTGGTCTGGAGCTTGCAATAAAGCCACTACTTGCGCTTCACTCAGGGTCTTGGGCAAACGCTGCGTTTGTTTGGCTGAACGCAATTTGCTGCAGGGATTCTGGCTAACCAGATTCTGGCGAAAAGCCAATAAGTAGAAACGCTTGAGCACGCTCATGCGCCGGTTGGCTGAGCTGGCCTTGGAAGTCTCGTGTTTTGCCGCAATATAGTTATTGATATCAGCGTTACTGACTTCATACAAATGCTTGCCCTGCTCTTGGTGCAGATATTCAGCAAACAATCGCATGTCGCGGCGATAGGCTTCTATGGTATTTTTTGCCAGACCATCTTCCAGCCACAAGGCATCGCAAAACTGGTCTATCTGCTCCGTCAACTTTTCTGGCAGCACGACTGGCAGAGGCTTTACTTCCACAATGCTTCCTGGGTATAGCCCGCCGCACCCTCGTGCGTCAGCAACCAGCGTTTCACACCCAGGTGGAAGCCGGTTTCATCATCATTGTGGGCAAAACCACCAAGGCCACCTGCCGCGGTTACTCTATGACAGGGAATCACCAGCGGATACCAGTTGGCACCGCAAGCCTGGCCAACGGCACGTGGAGCCGACCGTATATGCTTGGCAATTTGCCCATACGTCAGCACCTGCCCACGCGGGATCGAAGCAATTGCTTGCCAGACCCGGGTTTGAAACGCCGTGCCCGCCTCTTTCAATGGCAGCTTGAATTGAAAGTCCGGGTCGCGCAAATAACTAGCCACTTGCCTGGCAGCCTTTTCAGCCACCTTGTCTACCGGTGCCTTCTCCTGGAAGCGTGGTGGCAAGTACACCAGCTCACTGACCTGTTGGTCTTCACAACGTATGCCAACAGCGCCGAAAGGTGCCTCGACGATGGCAGAGAAGAAGCCTGATTCTTTAGATTCTTTATCCAGCATGATTTTCCTTTTTGACAAAAGAAAAAAGGCGCATCATCCGATGCGCCTTTAAAACGTCTTTCGCGTTTTCGGCTGTTTAGTGTATGCGATTTTTTAATTCTTCACAGCCACTCAGCTTGTAGTAAAAACGCGCGTCTCCTCAGTGTGTACGGTATAGGTACCGTTATTTTGCACTACCGCCTTATAAACCCGTGTGCTTCTTAATTATTGCTTTTGTCTTGCAGAAATCTGAACTGCCGTGAATATAGCATGACAAGTTTTGGCTTTCAAAATAAAAATGAGACAAAATAGTGCACTGTTGCAGATATGTGAAAATTAATCATAAACCCAAAAAATGTGCTAGGCAAGACCAATTTTAATTCTGCCAAAATAAAATTTGCCGTATTTCCTTGCGAGAAACACGGCAAATTCTTGTAAACTTTGGCTAGTTTGCTTTGTTTAACTTATTTGACAATCCAATTTGAGCAATGCGTGCTGATACACCACCCTTAACCAGGCAATGATAAATTAACCACTTCAGTAGCATTCAAGCAAAAAGGCAAGAGAACTGTCTTTCTACTATCCCCATTTTGGTGATATCTGAGCTTGGTCACCCTGTTTTCCTGGGGGCCTTTAATAATGTGATGTAAGCAGACACCTATATAAAAATAGCCAGCACGGCAAAGCCGTGATGGCTATTCAAGAAAGAATGCTCAGTGATAATTACTTGAAGCCCAGCTTGGCCCCTTCTTTATTCACATTGGCGATAAGGTCTTTACCAATACGGCCTTCCATCTCTTTTTGCACAGGTAACAGTGCTTTGCGCCATTCTGCTTTTTCTTTATCGCTCAATACATACACCGTGGTTTTACCGGATTTCTTGACGCCTTCCAATGCACTATCGTTCTCTTGCTGGGCAATGGCATTGGCATACTTGGTTGCCGATTTCATGGCCTCATCCAATTGAGCGCGGATATCAGCAGGCAGGCCATCCCAGAATTTTTTATTGACGATGACAGCATAGCCAAGGTAGCCGTGATTAGTCACAGCTACATGCTTTTGCACTTCATGCATTTTTTGAGTGTACAGATTGGATGGCGGATTTTCCGTGCCATCGACCACGCCGGTCTGCAAGGCTTGATAAACTTCAGAGAAAGCCAGCACCTGGGGATTGGCACCAAGGGCTCGCATTTGTGCATCCAGCACCTTGGAGGATTGTATGCGCAGTTTTTGCCCCTTCATATCTGTGGGCAGATGCATGGGCTTATTGGAGGACATGACCTTGAAACCATTGTCCCAGAAACCCAGACCTATGATGCCTTTGGGTTCCAGTTTTTTCATGAGCTCCTTGCCTATTGGCCCCTCGGTCACTGCATACAGCACATCCTTGGATGGGAAAATATACGGCAAATCAAACACTTCAAATTCTTTAACACCCAGAGGGCCGAACTTGGCCAGTGACGGTGCCAGCATTTGCACGGCACCTAATTGCAGGGCTTCCAGTTCTTCCTTATCTTTGTACAGTGTGCTGTTGGCATAGACTTCAACCTTGACCCGTCCCTTGGTGGCTTTTTCAGCCAGCTCCTTGAAACGCTCGGCAGCTTTGCCCTTAGGCGTATCGTTGGAAACTACATGACTGAATTTGATGACGATGGGTGCCTGAGCAAAAGCAGCGCCACTCACCAGAGTAGCTGCCAACAGAGAAAACAACACTGACTTCAGTTTCATATTTGTCTCCAGACGTTTTTATGGATTGTATATATTGTTGCACGGATTATTGCAATGCCAGCATTATCTGCCAACTGTGGAAAACCACAAGCATAAAGGCACTCATACTGCAGCTCTCAAAAAAACATCCCCTCAATTCCAGCGTCACTACCATGTTTATACATAAGCATCACTATCTCATGTAAACTTTGCCACGCTATGCGGTAACATTCTGCGTAAAATAATGTGGAAAGCCACAGTTGCCGCGCTTATACCGCTGACTGAAAATAGAAGAAAATAAAAAATGAAATTCTTACAATATGGGGACCTTATGAAGCAAGAACTCTGTTTGCCTGGCTAAAGCCGCCAGCCCGACTGGCTTGCGACACCGCTATGGCATGTCTATGGTATGCCTTTAGCAGGCAGGCGAAACGAACCACCACATGAGTGCAAACATCCTGCCAGATAGCCAGCCCTATACCTGCTTGTCCGTGTGACATACAAGCAGCTTTTTTCACCATCGCCTTATTTTTCCAAAGGGATCCTGTCATGAAATTTCTTGATCATCTTGAGGAGTGGATTATTGCTGCCCTCATGGGTGGAGCAACACTCATCATCTTCGTCTCCGTGCTCCATCGTTATGGGACAGGCTTCAACATCCCGGTAGTACAGGACTGGTTACTTTCCCTGCATTTCAGCTGGGCACAAGAATTGTGCATCATCATGTTCGTCTGGATGGCCAAGTTTGGTGCAGCTTATGGCGTGAGGGCCGGTGTACACGTAGGTGTCGATGTTCTGGTGACCCGTCTGCCAAAAGAATGGCGCAATGCCACTGTGTACACCGCCCTGGTGTGCGGCATGATCTTTACCGGCATCATAGGCACCCTGGGCCTGACCTTTGTCTGGGAAAACGGTATGCACTACGCGATTTTCCATACCCTGGGCCTCGCTGTTGGCGAGTTGACCGAAGGCCCCACCACTCCGGATCTGGAATGGCCAACCTGGATAGTCTATTCCGCCGTCTGGATGGGCTCTTACCTGATGTGTTTCCGCTTCATCCAGGTTGCGCTCACCTTCTACCGCACGGGTGAATTACCGGTACATGACCATGCCCACGTTGAAGGTCTGAGCGACGAAGAAAATGCCATTCAATTGCAACCGGCCACAGCAGCTAAAGGAGGTGTGTAATGAGTGCCGCCATGGATACACTGGGCATCAAACAGATGTCGAAACAACGTGCCACCATCGTCTTGTGTGGCATAGTCCTGGCCCTTGGTGCCTTGTGCATGGTCGGCAAGATCGGTATTGTCTTTGCCTTGTTGATTGCGCTGATGCTGACGGGTATCCCGGTCTCGATAGCACTGGGCCTGACAGTATTGATGTTCATGTACCTGCTCACTCAGGTGCCGATTGAGGCCGTGGCCCTGAAGCTGTTCACAGGGATAGAAAAGTTTGAGATCATGGCGATCCCTTTCTTCATCCTGGCTGGTAACTTCCTGACACATGGCGGTGTCGCCAAGCGCATGATCAATTTTGCCACCAGCATGGTGGGCCACTGGCATGGCGGCCTGGCATTGGCAGGCATTATTTCCTGCGCCATGTTTGCGCTGGTATGTGGCTCCAGCGTAGCGACTGTGGTGGCAATCGGTTCGATTATCTTGCCAGCGATGGTCAAGCAGGGTTACCCAAAACAGTTTGGTGCTGGCGTCATCATCACGGCGGGCTCTCTGGGTATTTTGATGTTGCCATCAATACCCAAGGTGATTTATGCGATTTCTACCAATACCTCGATTGGCGCCTTGTTCGTCGCAGGTTTGTTCCCGGGTATGCTGTTGACGGCAATGCTATGTGCGACCACCTGGTTCCTGGCCAGGAAGAATGGCTACCCGCGCATGAAACGCGCTACCTGGGCCGAACGCTGGAAGGCATTCCGCGAAAGTATCTGGGGTCTGCTACTGGTCGTCATCATCATCGGCGGTATCTATAGCGGTATCTTCACTGCGACAGAGGCCGCCGCCATGAGTGCTGTCTACGCCTTCTTTATTTCTGTCTTTGTCTACAAGGACATGAAAATATCGAACACGCCCAAGGTGCTGGTCAATTCCGCAGCCTTGTCGGCCATGCTGCTGTACATCATCACCAATGCCGTGCTGTTTTCCTTCCTGATGGCGCATGAGAATATCCCGCAGCTCATGGCTGACTGGATACTGGGTAAAGAACTAGGTCGGGCTGGCTTTTTATTCTTTACCAATATCTTGCTGCTGCTGGCGGGTAATGTCATGGAACCGTCTTCGATCATCCTGGTGATGGCACCTATCCTGCATCCTGCAGCCATACGCCTGGGTATAGATTCAGTTCATTTTGGTATTTTGATTGATGCCAATATGGAAGTCGGTCTCTGTCATCCACCGGTAGGTTTGAACCTGTATGTGGCCAGCGGCATTTCAAAAATGAGCATTACCGAGCTGACGGTTGCCGTCATGCCCTGGTTATGCACCATGCTGGTTTTCCTGGTCATCGTCACTTATTGGCCCGGACTCTCGCTCTGGCTGCCCAGGGCCATGGGAATGATGTAGGCATGATATCAATAGAAAAGGGCCGGGAAAATATCAATATTCCCGGTCTTTTCTGTTTCGCTACTAATTTTGGTCGGGTTACACTGAGTCGATCAGGGATACCGTTCACTATTCAAGAGCAGCACAGCAAAATATTCTGCCAGCAATTCAGGCCCTGCGATAAACTGGTTTTATGAAAAGCTTACACCGCTCCCAATCCTGGCCTAACCAAAAATGGCGCTGGATTATCCCCATCCTGTTGCTGCTTTTATTTCTGTCCACCCTGATCTGGTTGCCGTGGCAGGCACAGCGCATGGAAGCCAATGAGCGCCAGGAGCAACTGATCGCCGATTCACTGTGGGTAGAACAAGCCATACAATTCCAGCTGACACGCAATGATGAAGTCTTGCGCCAGATCGGTGGTGAAATCAAGTCAGCCAAGTTGCAAAAAGAGACAGTACTAGAACGTTTCCGCACCATCCTCAAGAACAACCGCGAAGTGCAGCGTATTGCCTGGTATGACGCCAATAATAAAGTGCTGGTCGATACCCGCGAATCGCTGCAAGCCAGTGCCGAACGCCTGCCCCTGCCCCATTTTGAATTTGGTGCGCTGGATGTCAGTGAAGAAACCATCTGCCTCAAGCCTGTGCTGGAGATCAATGCCAAGAATGCCTATCTCATGCATTGCCAGATTCCCCTGATCCGCGATGAACGCAGGATAGGCAGCATGATGATCAGCTACCGCATGAATGCCATCCTGGAAGAACTGGTGCCCTGGTGGTTTGCCCAGGACAACCAGATCACCATCACCGATATCGATGACCGCATACTGGCAGAACGCAGCGCTGGCGGCAGTGGCAAAAGCGTCTACACCCACAGCCGGGCACTGGAGTTCCCCAGCCTGACTCTGGTATTGCGTACCAATAGCATCAAGACTGAACCCAAGCTCTTGTCGAACTTGCTGGTGCTGTCCGTCATCCTGCTATCGATAGGCTTGATCTGGAGCTTACTGGCACTGTGGCGCGATATCAACCGTCGCCTGGCGGCTGAAGGTGCTTTGCGCCAGCAAGTCACTTTTCGCACGGCGATGGAAAACTCCCTGGTTACCGGCTTGCGGGCACGCGACATGACGGGCCGGCTGACCTATGTCAATCCGGCGTTTTGCCGCATGGTAGGTTTTCCGGCAGAAGAAATCATAGGACGCATTCCCCCCATGCCCTACTGGGCACCAGAAGCCATAGAAGAATACCAGCAGCGTTTTACCCAGTTACTGGCAGGCTCAGTGCCGTCTGAAGGCTTTGAAACCATTTACCAGCATGCCAGTGGCGAACGTATTCCTGTGCTGATTTATGAATCAGCCCTGATTGATGAACAGGGCAAGCAGACGGGCTGGATGAGCTCCATCCTCGATATCTCGGAACTCAGGCGCGCGCAGGAGCTAACCCGACAACAGGAAGAAAAACTGCATACCAGCGCAAAGCTGGCCACCATGGGTGAAATTGCCTCCATGCTGGCGCATGAGCTGAACCAGCCACTGGCCGCCATTTCCAGCTATACCACCGGCGCGATCAACCTCTTGCAAGCCGGTGTCATAGACCGCAGCCTGTTCCAGAGTGCGCTCGAGAAAGTCAATGCCCAGGCCCAGCGCGCTGGCCAGATCATACGCAGCGTGCATGAATTCGTGAAGAAACGCGAGGCCGCCCGCGAACCCCTGCAAATTGCCGACCTCATACAAAGTGCCATGCCGCTGGTGGAATTGCAGGCGCAGGCCAGCCATGTCGCCCTGCAATGGAAAATCGCTCCCGAATTGCCCCTGGTGCTGGCAGACCGCGTCTTGCTGGAACAAGTCCTATTGAACCTGACCAGGAATGGCATAGAAGCCATGCAAAACACCACGCCAGAAAAACGTATACTGCGGGTAGAAGCTGTGCTGGATGAGAGCAAACAACATATCATCGTCAGCGTGACGGATAGAGGTCATGGAATACCCGTGGAAGTGGCAGAAAAGCTGTTTTCACCATTTTTCACCACCAAATCTGCAGGCATGGGCATGGGTTTGAACATATGCCGTACCGCCATAGAATTTCATGGTGGCAAGCTCTCGCATCGCGACAATCCAGCCGGTGGTACTATTTTCCAATTCGCTTTGCCAATACAAGACTAGCGCAGCAGCCTGAGTGCGCCAAACAAAAACGGGAGAACAAATGTTACACATCATCGACGATGAAGAAGTCATACGTGATTCTTTATCCTGGCTGGCCAGGTCCAGACAAATTGCCGCACATAGCTATGAAAGCGCCGAAAGATTCCTGATCGCTCTCGACAAACCCCTGATTTTTGATAGCCTGGGCGATTGTATCTTGCTCGATGTGCGCATGCCTGGCCTGACTGGTATCAACCTGTTCGAAATGCTGGCAGCCCGGCAATTGACCAAGCGCCTGCCAGTGATCTTCCTTACAGGTCATGGTGATGTACCAATGGCGGTGGACACGCTCAAACGCGGCGCCTTTGATTTTTTTGAAAAACCGTTCAACGACAACAAGCTCATGGACAGAGTGCAGGAAGCCCTGGCCATTTCGCGCCAGGCAAGTTCCGCGGCACTGGTACACGACCGCCTGGCCAGCCTGTCTGCCCGCGAAAAAGAAGTGTTGGATCTGATCTTGCTGGGCAAAATGAACAAAGTCATTGCCGACCAGCTCGGTATCAGCATGCGCACGGTAGAAGTACACCGCGCCCATATCTTTGACAAGATGCAGGTCAAGACTGCGGTAGAGCTGGCGGGGCTGCTGAAATAAAGAACGATGTCGATTTTCACCCTGCTCTTTCCCGACTTCAGCCTGATATTGATCGGCTTTCTGCTGGCACGCCATGCTCACTGGGGTGGACATTTCTGGGCCGGGGTGGAAAAGATCGTCTATTTCATCATGTTTCCGGCCCTGCTGTTTTATACCACCTCGCGCACCCGTTTTGATTTTCACTCGACCGGGCATTTGCTACAGGTTGCAGTCATCACTACCGCCTGTGGCATGCTGCTGGGCTGGCTGGCCAAATTCATGTTCAAGGCTGGGCCCAGGATATTTGAATCGGGTGTGCAAACCGCATTTCGTTTCAATTCCTATATCGCCCTGGCGATAGCCTCACGCCTGGCAGGTGAGCAGGGCACAGCCCTGATGGCCTTGCTGATAGGTTTTCTCGTCCCTCTTTGTAATATGGCTGCAGTGTATGCACTGGCACACAATAGCGGCAGGCTGATGAAAGAAATCGCCAGCAATCCGCTGGTCGTTGGTACCGCCAGCGGCGTCTTGTTCAGCGTGCTGGAGATACCCATGCCTGAAGGCATAGCCGCCACCTTGTCACGCCTGGGCAATGCATCCATCGCACTGGGCTTGCTGGCCGTCGGCGCTGGCATGCGTCTGTCTGGCCTGCACGAAGCCAAGGGCATTGCCGCCTATTTTTTATCAGTGAAGCTGCTGGCCCTGCCCCTGATCGCCCTGTTCCTCGGTCGCTGGCTGGAACTGCCGCCGCTGCAATTGCAGATCGCCGTAGTCTTCTGCGCCCTGCCTACCGCGTCGAGTGCTTATGTACTGGCAGCACGCATGGGTGGTAACGGGCCTTTTGTGGCATTCCTGATTTCGGCGAGTACGGTATTGTCTGTGTTGACTTTGCCGGTGTGGTTGAGTTTGGTGCGGTGATCGTCAAGGATAAATGAAAACAACAATATAGCGAGCGGTCGCCTTTCTTTGAGTACTTTCTTTGGCGACGCAAAGAAAGTATTTCGGCCGCCGGCCGAGACCCGGCTTGGTTCTACGAAGGGCAATAGTTTTAATCAAAGTAAGGCAATGCGACCAACGCCACTAGGCTCCAGCCTGCGCTGGAGCGAAGATAATACGGGTACGGTTTTACTAGCTTAGGTAGATACTTTCACAGATCAGGGGTTAAATGAACTAAGCCTCCACCCCATGTTGCTCCAAAGCCCACAACACATGCTCCCTCACCATCTCAGAAGGATGTACCAAACGCGACTGTAAAGCCGCCACGATCTCGGCATCCCCCCGCATGCTGACCGCCGCATTCCCCAAGCCAACTGCAATATTGCGCAACCAGCGTTCATGGCCTATGCGCCGTATCGGACTGCCTTCCAGCATGCGCAGGAATTGTTCTTCAGTCCAGGCAAACAGGTGCACCATGCGGGCATTGTCGAGGCCGTTACGGACAGCAAAATCATCCACAGCCGCAGCCTGGGCAAATTTATTCCAGGGGCAAACCAGCTGGCAATCATCACAGCCATACACGCGATTGCCTATCAGGGGGCGCAATTCCACCGGTATGCTGCCGTGTAATTCTATGGTCAGGTAAGACACGCACAAACGCGCATCGACGGTGTAAGGCGCAACGATGGCCTTGGTCGGGCAGACATCCATGCAGGCGCTGCACTGGCCGCAGTGCTGGCCGACTGGTTCATCGACAGGCAAGGGGATGTCAATCAGGATTTCACCGAGAAAGAACATGGAGCCAGCTTCGCGACTGAGTAACAGACTATGTTTTCCGCGCCAGCCCAGGCCAGCCTTGGCTGCCAGCGCCACTTCCATGACGGGGGCAGAATCGGTAAATACCCGGTAGCCGAAGGGGCCTATGGCTTTTTCTATGCGTTCAGCCAGTTGCTGCAGGCGGGTGCGCAAGACTTTGTGGTAGTCGCGGCCACGCGCATACAGTGAAATAACGGCCTTGTCTGCCGCCTGCCCCTGCTCTTCTACACGCCAGCTTTCAGTCTTGGGCAAATAGTTCATACGGGCAGAAATCACCCTGACCGTGCCGGGCACCAGTTCTGCCGGGCGGGTACGTTTTGTGCCGTGGCTGGCCATATACGCCATTTCACCATGGTAACCGGCATCCAGCCATGCCTGGAAACTCCCTTCTATATGCGACAGATCGACATCACCGATGCGTAGCTCGGCAAAGCCCAGTTCCTTGCCCCACAGGCGTATTTGCCCCGCCAGATCGGCCAGGGCTGTGCAGTCCAGACTCACGCGCCTGCCCCTCTGTAGTACACAGATTGAGTGTGTTGTGCTATGTTAGGCAGATTCATGAATAGGAACTTTGCAGGAAATGTCACATTATAAGACCACACTCGCCAATGAAGCAGCTACCCAGGCCCTGGGTAAATGCCTGGCGCATGCGCTGACGCCGGGTATGAGCATCTTTTTACATGGCGACCTGGGTGCAGGCAAGACCGCCCTGACCCGCGCCATGATCCATGCCGCTGGCCACAATGGCAACGTCAAGAGCCCGACCTATACCCTGGCCGAACCTTACCAGGTCAGCATCAAGGGCCAGGCTGTCACCATCATGCATTTTGACCTGTATCGCATGATCAGTGCAGATGAATTTGCCGAGGCAGGCTTTCGGGAAGAGTTTAATGACAGCAATATCTGTGTCGTTGAATGGCCAGAAAAAGCCGATGGCGTACTGCCAGAACCCGATTTGAATGTATTTTTGCGCGTCGCCGGTGACGGTCGTGAGGTAGAATTGCACGCGTTGTCTGCCAAAGGTGTCGCATGTCTCGCATTACTCAAGTTTGCCCCGAATCTGTAAGCGCTGAAAATCATACTGTGCTTTCCAAAAAACGCCGCGTCCTGCTGAAAGCGGGCGGCACCCTGCTGCTTTCTGTCATTGCTCCTGCTGCCAATGCAGCACAGATACTGGCCGTGCGCGTCTGGCCGGCAGAAGACTATACCCGCGTCACGCTGGAAAATGACAGCGAACTGAAAACCAATCACTTCGTGCTGAAAGACCCGTATCGCCTGTTCGTCGACATAGAAGGCCTGGAACTGAATGCCAAGCTCAAGGAGCTGGTCGCCAAGATCAAGTCGAATGACCCCTACATCAAGCAAGTGCGCGTAGGCCAGAACCGCCCCAACGTCGTGCGCCTTGTATTTGATCTCAAAGAAGAAGTCAGTCCGCAAGTATTTACCCTGGCACCAGTGGGCAACTACAAACACAGGCTGGTATTCGATCTCTACCCTGCCAATCCGACTGACCCTTTGGCCGCACTGATAGAAAAAGGCGAATGGAACAAGGAGCCTGGCAGCATCAACCAGGCACCGGTGGCGACTGCCAACCCGGCTGATATATTGGCGGGTAAAAGCGAACCCAAGCCAGAGCCCAAACCAGAAGTCAGGCTCGATCCCCAGCCAGAAATCAAACCCGGTGCACCAGTCATAGAAAAACAGGAAAAACCGGTACAACTGACACGCATGATCACCATCGCCATCGACCCTGGCCATGGTGGTGAAGACCCCGGCGCTATCGGTCGTGGCGGCAGCCGTGAAAAAGATGTGGTGCTGGCAATCGCCAAGCGCCTCAAGGCCAAGATAGAGCAGCATCCGAATATGCGCGTCATGCTGACCCGTGATTCAGATTACTTTGTGCCACTGAATGTCAGGGTACAAAAAGCCCGCGCCGTGCAGGCAGACTTGTTCATGTCCGTGCATGCAGATGCCTTTGTCAATTCCAGCGCGCGTGGTTCTTCCGTATTTGTCTTGTCAGAAAAAGGGGCCAGCTCCACTGCCGCCCGCTGGCTGGCAGATAAAGAAAATGCAGCCGACCTCATCGGTGGCGTCAACATCAAAACCCATGACAAGCAGTTGGCCAGCGTCTTGCTGGATTTATCAACGACGGCACAAATCAATGACAGCCTGAAACTGGGTAAGGTCGTGCTCAGTGAAATCAGCGGTATCAACAGGCTGCATAAAGGCTCAGTTGAGCAGGCAGGCTTTGCAGTATTGAAAGCACCTGACATCCCCAGCATCCTGATAGAAACCGCCTTTATCTCCAACCCGGAAGAAGAAGCCAAGCTGACCGACAATGCCTACCAGGACCAACTGGCAGATGCAGTCATGAAGGGGATCAAGAAATATTTTTCCAAGAACCCGCCGCTGGCTAAAAATCGCATGACTTAAACACGGGCGGCAATATGAAAATCCTGATCCCGGCCTTGCTGGTTTTGACTGTCGCTCTACCTGGCAAAGCTGAAGATATAGCCCCCATCCCCTCTTATGTGGAAATGAAGGTTCTCAGTTGCTCACCCGCCCTGCCATTGATAGAGCAAAAGCTGAAAGCGGCGGGATACCCTGCAAAGGAACTGGAAGAGGCACGTATATCAGCCAGATATTTAAGCCTGTTCACTGCCCAGCCCCTGCAAGAAGTGGAGTACATACGCACTTACTATGAGCGTAATATCAACACCTACAAGGGACGGGTAAAGACCCTGAACAAGGCCGCTGTCCGTCAATTCATGGCGACCGGGCTTGATGTGGATTTTTGCAACACCCATTATCTGGGCAAGACTCAGGTTTTCGAAACCACTGAAGGTCTGGCCTGTGGCGAGATTAAAGCCAGTCAAAAGCATGTCACAGTCGCGCAATGCCTGACAGACTTAGCAAACGCACATGGTATGCAGATAAAAATAAGCGAAATGAAAAAATTCCCGGTGCCTTGAATCACGAAATAGCGAGCACAATCAAGGCATGCAAGCCTCATTTATATTTGCCAGTGCTTGTTCCAGTGTCGCCAGCGGAACCGAGCCTATCGCCAGCCGCAATGCATGTGGCACCGCTACACTTACCGTAAAGGCTTCTGCCGTTGCCACCATGATGCCTTGCAGTGCCAGGCTCGCAGTAACTTGTTCTGCCCGCAAACCCTCAGGCAAACTCAGCCACAAATAATATGAACCTGGATGTGCAGTCAGCTTGCAAGCATGCAAAGCTGCCCTTGCCAGACGCTGGCGCTGCCTGGCATCCTTGCGTTTTCTCATTTCCAGTTCATCGACCACGCCTGCTTCTATCCACAGGCAGGCCAGGGCTATCATCAAAGAAGGCGTATTGCCTGAGGTGACACGGATAGCTGTTTCCAGCGCAGGGATCAAGGCTGGTGGCGCAGCCAGCATGCCTATGCGCAAACCCGATGCCACGCTTTTTGACAGGCCAGAAATATACACAGTCTGCTCAGGTGCATAAGTGAAGACAGGTTTGGGCGCAGGCTCTGCCAGAAAGGCATAGGCGCCATCCTCGATGATAAGAAATTGATGTTTTTGCGCCAGTTGGGCAAGCTGTTGGCGCTCTGCATCTGTCATCACCGTGCCCATGGGATTATGCATGGTCGGCATCACATACACGGCACGTACGGGTCGTCGCTTGCACAGGGCCGCCAGGGCTGGCAAATTCAATTTACCTTCGGCCAGCGGCAAGGCTTCCACATCCAGCCGCGCTGACAGGGCCAGGGTTTTCATGCCTGGATAGCTTAATGCATCCATGACCAGGACATCGCCCGGTGCCAGCAAAGCCTGCACAGTCACCGCCAAAGCTTGCTGAGCCCCATTGATAATGAGTACCTGTTCCGCAGGCAAGCGCAAGCCACGGTTGCGTAAATGCCTGGCCATGATTTGCCTTTCATGTGGGCGACCACCTTGGGGTGCCGCATGCAGCAAGGCATCCAGATCACCTGAGCTGGCGATGCAGCGCAAGCCTTCGCGCAGCATCTCATCTTGTCCTGGCAGGCATGGATAATTGAAGATTAGATCCACCGCCCCGCTTTGCAAGGTCTGTTGTTCCAGCCCCAGGCCACGCGGCAAACTGGTGTCGCGCACAAAAGTGCCACGCCCCATCTCACAGGCTACCAGGCCATGTGCTTCCAGTTCGGTATAAACGCGTGAGGCTGTCGCCAGCGCAATGCCATGCTCCTGCATGAGCTTGCGCAAGGTTGGCAACTGCGCACCGGGCCGCAATTTTCCACTGCCAATGCGGGCAGCATAATCATCAACAATGGATTTGTAGCGGGCTAAGGCCATGAGATAGGGACATAAGATAGGAACATAAAATCGCAACAAGATGGTATCTAGAACAATTTTTTTACTGTATCAGATCAAAAGATTACACTGCACACAGATTTTCAGCAATCAACATTACTCCAGGATGCCACCATGATCAGTTTGAGTACCCTTGCCACCTTTAGCCTTGCTGTCTTGCTTTTGCTGTGCTCACCCGGCCCGAACATGGCCTTCGTCATGACTTGCGGCATGCAATATGGCGTGCGCGGTAGCGTGGCTGCTGCTTTGGGTATAGGCGCAGCAGATATCATCCTGACGCTGCTGACAGCTTGCGGCATCACCGCCATCATCACGGCCTGGCCACCTTCATTTGATGTGATACGTTATACAGGCGCACTCTATTTGCTGTGGATGGCTTATAAGGCACTACGCTATCCTGCTTCAGTGATGCAAACTACAGCTCAGGCGATGCCGCTGCGCACCGTATTTGCCCGCTCTTGCCTGAATAGCTTGCTCAATCCCAAGGCCTTGCTTTTCTTCATGGTGTTCCTGCCGCAATTTGTCGATGCGCAGGCAGGCATGGTCACGCAGCAATTATTGTTGTTCGGCTTAACGCTAACCATCATCAGCACTCTCTTTCATGCCCTGCTGGGCAGTTTTGGCCATGTCATCCGCCATGCACTGATGCGCCATGCCAAAGTAGCAAAAATGCAGGCGCGTATCCTGGCGGCAGTGCTGTCTTTGCTGGCCTTGCGGCTAATACTGATGACGCGCTAAGAACCTGCTTACGATCTTAAGCGCGCGCGTGATCGGGGTTCATGTGCGGCTCAAATTGCTCATGTACTAGTGTACATTCCGCTTTTTGCGCTGCGTTTTTATTACCCTACCACCGCTGACGCACGCTCGCTACAGATCGTAAACAGGTTCTAGCAGCAAGCGCATTTTCAGGGGTGCTGTTATCGGTATGCTATGATTTGCAGACTTAGACAACCAGCAGGGACAATTTGTCCCTTCAAAGGAAGCATCCGCCCCTATGGCAATCAAAACCATCTTGAACGTCAGCGCCCTGGCTGGCGTTAAAATTTCTTCCCGTGTGATCGGCTACACGGCATTCGGGCTTTTCCTGAATCTGGTTTTATTCCTGTTTTTTGCCAGTTGGGCTGGCAGGGGCCAAAGCGGACTGCCCATGTTCTTGCTAGGACTGACAAACTTGCTGGCACCCATCTTGTATTTTTTCATGGGTAAAAAGCAAGGCATTGTCGCTGCCCTGCATTTTCTGGCAGAACGGCATGGCACTGACTTGAGCCATTTTGTGGTTGGCAAACTGAGCGATAATTACCCTCAACTACTGGACAAGGTCCATACCGCTGGCAGCAGCAGTGCAGCCATCCATGAAAAGATCACTGATCAGCTCAACAAATTGAGTGAGCAATCAGCCGTCAACAAGATGGTCTTTAACACGCTCTTGCAAAAGTTTGATTTTATTTCCGTGATTAGCCAGGTATTGGAAAGCAATCCTGCGGCTGGCTCGGGCAGCCGTGAAGAAACCGCAGACAAGATAGCCAAAGCCCTGCAAGAGAAATTGAATGCTGATGATTTGAAACCAGACTTAAACGCCCCGACCAGGCTGGTGACTTGCAATGTAGCAGCCGCCCTAATTTGTGCGAGTATTTTGCCGGTTATATTCAGGTAGGTGGAGATTAGGTATTGGCATGCCAACTCAAAAACGGAGCGTAGGTTGGGCCGGGCCTCGCTAGGCTACGCCTCATCAGCCCAACACTGGGCCTTAACAAATGTATACGTTATTTAAACGCCGAGTGTTGGGCTGGTAAATCGTAGCCCAACCTACGCCACTTGCCCAACCTACGAGAATTGTGGCGCTTCACTAAACATTAAGCAACAGAGGCCCCATCCAAAAACTACTCCCCCACACTGGCATCCGAATCACAAGCAGTCCCTGCCGCTATCCACCGTCTCACCCGCCTGGCAAACCAGCCCTGCCATGCATAAGGCAGCCAACGCACGTAACTGGCGGGTTGCAGCAACATCCCACAACGATATTGCCCCACATCCTCATGCCATTCCAGTGCCTGGCAACTGCCGCGTAACTGCAATAAAAATACCCGCGCCACCGGACAAGGTTCAGCAGCACAACAAACCCCACAACCATTACAAGCCTGCCCCTGGGCTGGCTTGAGGGGTGCTTCCGCATGCAGCCAGATAATGCTAGAAGAACCTGCTTGGGCTTTCACGATGGCGATTACACTCCCTTAAAATGCTTTCTTGGTCCTTCGGAATAATCTCCACAATGCCCCCAGGATGATGGGCACAATCGCTGCACCAACACCGATCAGCACGATGGCATTCAGATGATCGCGGATCACAGGAATATTACCAAAGAAATAACCACTCAGTACCACACTGAACACCCACAACAAGGCACCCAAGACGTTATACAACTGAAAGGTTTTGTGCGTCATATCAGAAAAACCAGCAACAAAGGGGGCAAAAGTACGCACCAGCGGGATAAAGCGCGCCAGCACTACTGTCTTGCCACCGTGTTTTTCATAGAACTCATGGGTTTTCATCAAGGCCTTGCGGTCTATCCAGCGATAATCCTTGTCCATCAATTTATGGCCTATCAAGCTGCCTATCCAGTAATTAATAGAATTGCCGGTGATGGAAGCAGCAACCAGCAAAGTAATCAGTAGCCATACATTCATCGAACCCGTGGCACAAAAAGTACCCGCAATAAACAGCAGCGAATCTCCAGGCAAGAAGGGGAAAACCACAAATGCCGTTTCGCAAAACACAATAGCGAACAACACAAAATACACCAGCGTGCCATATTGCTGAATGACGGTGCCCAGCATTTTATCGACATGCAAAATCATGTCGAGGAGTTGCATAAAATCCATTATTTTTCCAGGGTCAGTATAAAGCCGCCGCAATCATACACCAGACGGCAATGTCTGAGACGCCTGACAGGTATAATCATGGCATGAATTCGAACCCTGCTACCCATCGCCCCATCCAGGCACTGCCCGACAACCTGATTTCCCAGATCGCCGCAGGTGAAGTCGTGGAAAGGCCCTCTGCCGTCGTCAAAGAGGTGCTGGAAAACGCCCTCGATGCCGGCGCCAGCAATGTGGTCATCCGGCTCGAGGAAGGCGGCGTCAAGCGCATTGCCATCACCGACAATGGCCGCGGCATACCGCCAGACCAGTTAACGCTGGCAGTGGCCCGCCACGCCACCTCCAAGATAGCCAGCCTCGATGAGCTGGAACATGTGGCCACCCTGGGCTTTCGTGGTGAGGCTTTGGCCTCCATCGCCTCGGTATCACTGCTGACGTTGACTACCCGCACCGCAGATGCACCCCATGCCTGGCAGATAGAAAACGGCAAGGTCTCCCCCGCATCCGGCGCGCAAGGCACGACGGTGGATGTGCAAGACCTGTATTACAACACCCCGGCCAGGCGCAAGTTTTTAAAGTCTGAGCAGACAGAATTTGGCCATTGCGCCGAGATCGTGCGCCGCATTGCCCTGGCCAGACCTGATGTCTCGTTTTCACTAAGCCACAATGGCAAGGCAGTAGACCACTGGAATGTCAGCGCCATCGACAAGCGCAGCGCGCAGATTTTGGGCGAAGCATTCTCGAATGCCCGCCTGTCCCTCGATGAAAGTGCAGGCCCCTTGCGCATACATGGCTTTGTTGGCTTGCCGACAGCATCCAAGGCCCGCGCCGATGCGCAGTTCTTTTACGTCAATGGCCGCTTCGTGCGCGACAAGCTGCTAACGCATGCCGTGCGTGCTGCCTATCAGGATGTGTTGCATGGTGACCGTTATCCATCCTATGTACTGGGGCTGGACCTCGACCCGGCACTGGTGGATGTGAACGTGCACCCATCCAAGATAGAAGTACGTTTTCGCGATAGCCGCTCTGTGCATCAGTTTGTCTTCCATGCAGTTAGCCGCGCTTTGGCGCAAACATCGGCGACTGCCTTTGGTACTGTGCCCGGCCCCATGTCTGCTGGCTCTGGCATCGCTGCCCCTGCAAATGGCAGCACGCCTTGGATATCCGGCGAGCAAACCACCTTTGCAGCACAGTTTGCCAACCCATCGCCCTATGCTGGTGGTGGAGGTGCAACTGGTGGCAGCGGTTACGGCAACGCCTACCAAAACCCCTATCGCCCACAGCCCAAGGGCGGCGTCAGCCAAAGCATGGAAAGCTATGGCGCTTTCTTCCGCCCCAATGCCAATGCTGGCGTCAACGAGGCAGGTGCCAGCTATGCACCCGCCAACCAGGCCGCCAACAGCTTGCCAGATGACGATTACCCCTTAGGCTTTGCCCTCGCCCAATTGCACGGCGTGTATGTGCTGGCACAAAACAGCAAAGGACTGGTATTGGTGGACATGCATGCCGCCCATGAACGCATACTTTACGAACAATTAAAAAACGCCCTGGATGAAAACAGCATGCCAGTGCAACCCATGCTGATCCCCATCACCTTCTTTGCTGATGCAGTAGAGGTCGGCACGGTAGAAGAACATCAGGATACCTTGAAAGCGCTGGGCTTTGACATGGCCGCCATCTCGCCAACCACACTGGCCGTGCGCGCCGTGCCAGCGCTCTTGAAGAATGCCGATGCACAGTCGCTGGCACGCGATGTCTTGCGTGAAGTGCGTGAATTTGGTGGCTCTCGCGTTTTGATAGACAGGCGTAATGAATTGCTCGGCACTCTGGCCTGCCACACTGCCGTGCGCGCCAACCGCAGCCTGACTGTGCCAGAAATGAATGCCCTGCTGCGCCAGATGGAACATACAGAACGCTCAGACCAGTGCAACCATGGCCGCCCGACCTGGGTGCAACTGGGTTTGAATGACCTCGACAAGATGTTCTTGCGTGGTCAGTGATGCCCTGAGAAGAAGATTAACCATGACGCAAACCAATCAGGCCATCGCCCAATTTTCGGCAGCACCTTTATTCTTTTTGATTGCAACATTCCTGATGTTGCAACCACTATCGACTGACCTGTATCTGGCATCCCTGCCCAGCCTGGCAACTGTGTTTGATGTACCTGCCGCCACCGTGCAACTGACGCTGTCCATCTTTGTCGCTGGCTTTGGTGGTGCACAACTGGTCATAGGCCCACTATCTGACCGCTTTGGCCGCCGCCCCGTCGTCGTCGTCGGGCTTAGCCTCTATCTGCTGGCCAGCCTCTTGTGTGGCGCATCGCAAAGCATGGGCATGCTGATTGCTGCACGCTTTTTGCAGGCCCTGGGCTGCTGCTCTGCCGTCATCATTGCCCGTGCGATAGTGCGCGATGCCTATGACCCGCAAGACAGTATCAAGGTCATTTCCAAAGCCAGTAGCTGGGTATCTGCCGCGCCTTTGCTGGGACCTATCCTGGGTTCATTCTTGCAAGTCAATCTGGGCTGGCGTGCGGCGTTTTTTGTGCATGCCTTGCTGGCAGCAGCCTTGCTCATCATGGTCATCTTGCGCCTGCCTGAAACCAATCTGCATAAAGACGCCAGAGCCACCAATGTCAGCGGCTTGCTGCGCAATTACCGCATTGTGCTGGGTGCGCCGGTGTTCTGGGTATATGCCTTGCCGGGTGCCTTGTCGTATGGCTCCATCTTTGTCTTTATCTCTGGCGCATCTTTTGTCCTGATCAAAGTGCTGACCTTACCAACAGCCTGGTTTGGTTATTGTTTTGCCTTTGGCGTATCCGGCTACCTCAGTGGCACCGTGGTCTGCCGCCGCCTGCATGCGCGCTTTGGCACCAAGATCACTATGCGTATAGGCAGCAGCCTGTCTCTCGCTGCTGGTGCAAGTTTTCTGGCAATGACACTCGCAGGCATGCAGCACTGGGCCATGCTACCGCCCGTCATGTTCATGACCATGGGTGCGCATGGCATCAACTTCCCTATTTCGCAATCCAATTCTGTCTCGCCCTTCCCGCAACAGGCGGGCACTGCCGCTGGCCTCATGGGGGCACTGTATATGCTGGTCGCCTTTATCGTCGGCAGCATCGTTGGTGCCACGCATAATGGCACGGTCTACCCGCTCGCCATCATCGCCTGCAGCATGGGCAGCCTCATTTTTATCGCCGCCCGCGTTTTACCAGCGTTGATCCCGGCAGAACAACCTGTATGATTATCCACACAACTACGTCAGTACAAAAAGTCATCGCCATCATGGGGCCTACCGCCTCAGGCAAAACCGCCGCCGCGCTGGAAATTGCGCGCCACTACCCGGCAGAAATCATCTCCGTCGATTCTGCCCTGGTCTACCGCGACATGAACATAGGCACGGCCAAGCCCAATGCAGCAGAACTGGCCGCAGTACCCCATCACCTCATCGACATCATCGACCCGGCAGAATCCTACTCGGTTGCGCAATTTCGCAAGGATACGCAAAGACTGGTCGCGGAGATACAAGCCAGAGGCAAGCTACCCCTGCTGGTAGGTGGCACCATGATGTATTTCAAAGCCCTGATGGATGGCCTTGACGACTTGCCGGGCGCAGACCCCGCCATACGTGCAGAACTCGATGCAGAAGCCGCCCGCATAGGCGTACCCGGCCTGCACGCCAGACTGGCAACGCTGGACCCCGAAACCGCAGCCAGACTCAAACCGCAAGATAGCCAGCGCATACAACGCGCCCTGGAAATCATCGCCATCACCGGCCAGCCCATGTCCGCCCTGCTGGCCAAACAGGAACGCGCCGCACCACCCTTCGACATGCACGCCATCTCGCTGGAACCATCAGAGCGCAGCGTACTGCACCAACGCATCGCCCTGCGCTTTGACACCATGCTAGAGCAAGGCTTTATCGATGAAGTCAAAGCCTTAAAACAAAGACCAGACCTGCACGCCAACCTGCCATCCATACGCTGCGTAGGCTACCGCCAGGCCTGGGATTATCTCGATGGCATAACCACGCTCGCAGAAATGCGTGAACTAGGCATCATCGCCACCCGCCAACTCGCCAAACGCCAGGTCACCTGGCTAAGATCCATGCCAAACCGCATCATCATCGACTGCCTGGCAGCCGATGCCCAGGCGCAGATCATGGAGAGTGTCAGGCAGGCATTGAACAGCCCGGCATGAAGACAACGCCAAGCACTATGTGAAGCTTGGTATAGCTATCAATGTGAGCCTCATTTTTAACTCATTTTCAACAGCACGCAGCCTAATTCAGACACAAAACCAGAAATGCTTTGCTTTTTAAGCAAAAATAGCCGCAGTTTCCATCAAAATCTGGTTTTGCATATTGACAGCCCAAGGCCAAACTGACATAATCGCAGGCTTCTTGGTGATATAGCTCAGTTGGTTAGAGCACAGCACTCATAATGCTGGGGTCGGTGGTTCAAGTCCACCTATCACCACCAGAATTTTCTTGCAGAGCGATCTGCCAGATGCAAAGAACCCGCTTTTAGCCTTATGCTTTAGCGGGTTTTTTGTTTTATACAATCTAAAAAGTTAATGCTAAATAACCATGTAGCCAATATTAGGCAACCGCAAATAGGAATACATCCTCCGCTCTACGCCCCGACATTTGCACCATAGGCTGCAACTTGTTGTTGGTGTTCAAATATTTCCATTAATACTGTCCTAATATGATGATTGCTATCAATAGCTATCATACTTGTTGCATCTCGCAGCTCTTTTACACCGATACTACAGCTCAAAATCTCTGAATCCCCCCAACTAAATGACGGGTCTATGTAATGCGCTGACTTGATAAGCTTCTGCGCTAAATCCTTATGTTGCAACGTTAACGAATCGATTTTTTTAGAGTGTCCACGCACGATGAAGAATTGATTTTTGATGGTATAGCGAATTTTCGCGTTTGCGTGCGGCGCAATAACTCCATCTTTAGCTTCAGGATTACGAATCAAATAATCACCAAAAATAACATCCTTATCCATAAGAGCAGAAAATACAGCCTTCCATGCGACCATTTCTATTCGAGGAATGCAACCCTCGGCATCTTGAGTATCAACAGCTTCGTTCACCCCTGTTGGCATTGAGCCGCCAACCACAATTATCTTACTGAAACCTAGAGAGCGTAGTGCTGCGACCGCAACTTCAGTATCATCAATAATGTCAGGAACCGCAGTAGTACAAACATTGCCAAAATCAACCATGACATAACAATTCACAGGCCCAACTTGAAGTGCCGTCATAATGGCATTTATTTGGCTAGCGAAATATGACAGATCGCGCAAATCATCTTTGATCGCCTCACGATCAAGACGAATGCAAGGTGTTACAGAATACAAATTTCGGATGTTTTTCAAAGCCTGGCTGTAATCAGGATCAGCCCACCGGTCATAGCCCACAATAGGGTGCGTCAATACCCCCTTAGAACGAAATAACGAGAAAGCATATTCAAGAACATGGATGCCGCTCTCTGTACGAGCATTCGACACCCATTTCGAAATATCCAGAAATGCTTCACGATTCAACCATGCCTTACCAGCACTCGTTGCAGTTCGATTAATTGTCGACTCGACCACCAAAGCCTCAGCTTTTTTTGCTGGTAACTCAAAGAGCGGCAAAATACTTGAGGAAGCTGACGCAGGAAGGTTAACAAGGGCGGTAAATTCACCGCGTTTAGCTGCCATCACTGGAACATATTGAAGACTCATCTTAAACCTCTATACCTGTCAAATTAAAGTGCCTTCGCACTTGCCCGTGCCCGACTAAATCATTGAACATAGTGTAATTTTCTCGCTCTTTCCTTAGCCTGCCAGCGATAATTGCAGGGTGAATCTTAAGTTCTCTAGAAAGCTGATCTATTGAATCATGTCTGGGATTCAAATAAGCCTCACTACGCTTCCAAGCGACGCTTGAAATTAAAGCCTCTTTTGCAATACGATTCGCTTCGAGCTCTCTACGATCGTCCGAAGAAGAATCTAAATTATCCAAAAATGTCTCTTCTTGATTAACATGTTTCCATAAATGGGCAATTTCATGCAGCAAAGTAAACCAAAAATTATCCAACCTATCAAACCTCAGCGTAAGACCGATAATTGGTATTCCATCAAAATCCTGCAATGCCGCTCCATCAAGCAAAGTGCCTTTAAGTGCGGGCTCAATCACAACAGCAATTCCATTTCTTTCCAAAAATTCGACAGCAATTGCTGGTCCATGATCAGACCAACTAAGCTGTACTAATTCACGCAAAAACGCAGCTGAAAAAACAGACGAATCGAACTTACCCAATCCCCCTTTTTTTTCCCTAGCTTTTTGAATCACTCTCGCTAACCAAGCGAAGAGAGCATATTTGGTGGTCGGTGAATAAGCATCGCCATGCAAGGAGCGCCTAAAAGCAGTGCTTCCAAACTGCATACCTGCATTTGCAATAAAACCTTTAACAAGTTCTTCCGTGGACTCTGTTGCTTTATTTGTAAACTTCTGTAGCCAACCTCTTGCAAGCATCTCGCCGACCGGGAATCCACTCCAATCGACATCATCCCGACGAAGCTGCGCTGGCTCTGCGGGGTCAACTCCAAGAAGTGTTTCGACCGATATACCAAGCCCACTTGAAAGAGCGCGAATCATTGGAATAGTTAACGGTCGTTTTCTACCAAGAACCTCTGAAACTCTACTACGAGTACCAAAATATGGCACAAGGTCCGCTTGTTTTAAGCTTTGTTCCTGCATGCGAAAGAGAATTGCATCAATTGGATCAGGAATCTCAATTGGAAATTTCTGATTCTCATATGCTTCCACCAATACAGAAAGCAACTCTAAGCGCTCAGCATACTGACTTCCTGGCATTGGATTTTTTGCGATTAAATTTTGCATCTCAAGCAGATAAGCTTGGTGCTGCTCATCGGAGCGAATTACTTTTGTGTCCATTAACATCATCAATTTATACGTTTCAGATCGGTTACGATGGCGACAGCAAGAGGAAACATCATCGATACCTCAATCCACTCCGGCTGAAGTCCAACGCGAAATTGAAAGACATTATCTGCGACGTTCTTAGCTTGAGGAAATTGGCGAAGCACATCCTTGGCCTGTTTCCAATTTGCGTGTGTCATTTCTAAAATCCAGCTGCAAAGCCACTTGTCTGTCTGCTCGTCTAGTCCATACAACACTTGGAGCCTGTTTCTGCCGTGTAATTTCATAATCCCATTTGTTCACGATATGGGAACAATATAACATCACAAAATATCTCAGTCAAGTTCCCAAAAAGGGAACAAATAAATAATACTGTATTTACATACAGTATGCAATTAATTATTCACAAACCGTCTTATGATTGAGTAATCATCATCTGGATAAACAAAGTGGCGATGGCGAGATGTCGAAGGTGATCAGTTATGAGTTGCTTGACCAGAGGTTTATGCAAGATGACTTGTGATAACTGACTACGATTAAGCTCGATATGTGTACGCACTCTTCGACTATTAGCTAATCTGCAGTCTCACCTACATCATTGATACCACCATTCGATTAAATGTATCTTTGTATAAATCGATAAGAAATCTGGAGATCCATTTTCGACTCACGCGACGGCAGGCCAATTATCTTGCATGGTGTGAAGCATAGACAGAAAATATCGAAACGCGATAATTACAGACACATTCCGAGAAATTCTTGACTCGACTATTTTAAAAGTAATGCTTAACTTGCTATGCACCAACAACACCCTATAAATTTTCGTGATATCAGCGATGCCTTGGGGCTTTGGCTTGATGAGGTGCCATTTCCATTTGGGCGCTTAATTCGTGGCGGCAAGTTTGACACCATGTCTACACTGGCAGATTTAGGTTTTCCCAAGACAATTATCAATTTGCGGCAAGGTCCCGACCCGCAGCATCTTGGTGCAAAACTGATACACCTTCCAGCTACTGATTCAGTTGAGAATTACGACACCAGTCATTCAAAGGTGCGTCGTTGGATTGCTGCAGTCCTGGAAGCCTTGGTTGACCCTGCGACTCAATGGCCGGTCTACATACATTGCACCTCGGGGCGGGATCGCACTGGTGTCGTAGTTGCTGCCACATTGTTACTGATAGGCATCCCCAGAGAAATCGTTGTTGAGGAATTTTTGCTAAGCAGCGGTGCCGAACGCGAATCTGTTTTGCAGGCAATTGATGGATTGTGCAATCGTTCATGTGATCCGCTGGTCGATCCAGACAGACTGAAGCAAGCACTTTTTGGAGTGTCTCCAGCTTAAGCTGAGACCCATTTAAATTAGTCACTCGTATGCAAGTAGAGGCCTCGCCCATTTTTCGACGCGCGATTCAGGGCCTGCGCGAATCCAGTCAACAATTCTCTTGTGTGAACCATGCATGAAGTACTGTCGGGTTATTATCAGTTAATCGATACATTCATGGCGGCTGAGAAAGAAACTTTCTCAAAATGAGACAGTCTGAAGCGATCAGCCTTATTTTCATGCCCATCATTTTCAGGAGAAAACATCAATGAGGTCATCCATCTCTGGCATGACGAGGACAGTGGCACTGTTACTTACCCTATGCCTGCTATCGAGCTGCACGCTAATTAAGACCGGCGTGGCCTTGATGCATTCTCGCGAGGTATTTGCAGCCAGCAAAACCAATCCCGATGTACGCTATCTGGCTGGAGCCTCGCCAGAGATTGCAGAACAAGTGACGAACCGGGTTGCAGCAGCTATCCAGCATTCGCGTGAAGTGGTCGAAAAAGCACATGGCGCCAAGTTTACTCATGCACCACAGATCTACATTTGCCATGCCGATTGCTTTACCCGCTATGTGCCCGTTACTGTCAATGAACCGGCGGCGCAGTTTGGGGATAGTATTTTTTTGAATATCGACGCGCTGCTAAAAAGGGAGGCACGCGGCGCGCTGCCGCTGGAATATATACTCACGCATGAACTTACCCATCTCTTGTTATATCAGGTGGCGGGGCCGATTGCCTATGCGCGCGTACCAGCCTGGTTCCGTGAAGGGATTGCCCAGCAGGTGGCACAAGGGGCAGGTGCTTCAGAGTTTGTCACCAAGCCGGAAGCGGCCCGCATGCTATTGGACGGCAAGCATTTTGACCCGGCAGAAGTGGGCAGCATGTTGGTCAACCGGACTGCCCCCAGCTACAAGCTGACCACACCTATGTTCTATCGTCAGGCGCTGATGTTTGTCGATTTTCTCAAGGCCAGCAATCCCGCGGCGTTTGACAAAGCATTGCACGATATTGTCATTGGCAAGGATTTCCATGACAGTTTCAAGTCAGCTTATGGGGCATCGATTGTGTCATACTGGCCCGCATTTATCGCGTCAATCACATCGCTTACCGTACAACCAAGCACTCCATGATTAAAAACAGCCTGCAAAAAACCGGGCGCAAGCATGTCTTGCGCGCTTGCGTAACATCTGTCGCCTCTGCCCTGCTTGTCAGCATAGGCGTGAGCACAAGCGCCTATGCCAGCGATGTTGCCCAGACTGTAAATACCAACAGCAATGCCTGCGCAAAAAGCTTGGACACTTATCTGTCGCTTTACTTAAAACCTGGCAATGCTGGTGCCAGCGTCATCGTGACGCGCAATGGCGATACGCTCTTGCGCAAGAGTTATGGCATAGCAGATATACGCCAGGGTCTGCCACTGGAAGTGGACATGCCTTTGCGCGTGGGTTCGATTACCAAGCAATTCACCGCTGCGGCCATCATGCTGCTGGTTGAAGAAGGCAAGCTGGCTGTTACTGACAATATCAATATTTACCTGCCTGACTACCCCACACAAGGCAAACAGATCACCATAGAAAACCTGCTGACACATACCTCGGGCATACGCAACTATACGGCGCTGCCACAGTTTTATGGCAGGGCTACCAGCCAGGTCAGCGTTACCGAGGCCATCGCTTTTTTTAAAGATGCCACACCAGAATTTGCACCTGGCGAAAAATTCTCATACAGTAATTCAAACTACTTTTTGCTGGGCGCGATCATAGAAAAAGTCTCAGGCTTATCCTACGCTGAGTTCATGCAAGCACGTATTTTTACTCCCCTGCATTTGCAACATAGCTTTATCGAGACCGATACCAAGAAGCCGGGCCTGCTTGCCAATGGCTACAGCCGCGTTCGTGGTGAAGAGGTCAGCGCCCCACAATACAGCATGAGCTGGCCTTACGCTGCGGGCGCAATGCGTAGCAGTGTGGATGACCTGGCTGCCTGGAACCAGGCTAGCGTGGCAGGCCGCCTGCTGACAGCCGATTCTTGGAAGAAAATGCGTACCCCTTATGTGTTTCAAGACAGCGGCAAGAGTGATGGTAAAAACAGCCCGTATGGCTATGGTTTTTTCATACGCAAGATACATGGCAAAGACGCCATCGAACACGGCGGCGATATCCCCGGCTTCAGCGCCGCTGCCCTGCACTTGCCAGGCGAAGGCCTGTATGTGGCCGTGCTGGGCAATAGTGACACCCTGACGATTGCACCTGGCATTCTGGCCGAAACGATAGTAGACAAGGTGGCGCAGTGCAGTTTTGAATAGCAGAACACCGCTGAGGATTTGTAATTTGTGGAGAGAAGATGATAAATCTGATTTACTCCATTTCTTAAAAGCTGATTTTGGCAGACGGTTTTCTCTATAGCCTCTAGATGGCTCATCTTATAGGCCTCACTTATTGACCTCACGTATAGGCCTCACTTATAGGCCCCACTTAACCGGAGTCAGTAGGGGAACATCTTTCATTTGGCAGGTTCTTTTCAATGGCTACAAATGCATTTCAATTTTGGTGGAAGAAATTCAGAGAGACGGGGGATATTTCGCCAATCAGGCTGGGGTGCACGCGTGACGACATCAAAGCTGCATTTGGGGAACCTGATGCAGTAAGCAGTGTGACACGCAAGCATAAGGTCCCCGCGATCTGGAAATATGGATCACTGGAGTTCCATTTTGGACCAGAAAACACTGACACGCTGACACTCATTTATTCAGAGACAGCCAATGGCATTGTTGATGTCAGTATTCCCCGGCGTTTGCATGACAGTGTTTAGTCAGGGTGACACTGCTTGTCTGTTGGGTGACATGGCTTGCCTGTTGAGTAACAGTCCTTATTCAATTTAATGTATGCATTCAGCTTTTCCAGCAAGCCTGTGTTAGCCTTGCGCGTGACAAAATTGAAGGTCTCCAGGCCGTCGCTGATGTGGTGCACATCTGCCAGTGCCAAGCGGCCATGGCCGTATTGAGCATTGAGGTATTGGTTGCTGACGTTTCCTTCTCCAAAGGCATAGCCCTCTTTTCCCAAAATGAATTCTTCTACAATATACTTTTGTACATCCAGTTTGGGGTCGAGGTCAATGACGAGTTCGCTGACGTAAAGGATTTCGCATTTATTTTTGTAACGTTTGTTCGCATCAATATCTGCGGTTGATCCCTTTGTCACGATGATCTTTTTCCCCTTCAGGTTGATATAGTCATCAAAGGTCGGCTTATCAGCAGCGCGCACCAGCAGCGATCTTTGTACATTGAAGTAGCTATCGCTCCAGCAGGCATCATCTCCTATTTTTCTATCTGCTCTTTGCTGGATACCAGCTGCGGCGATGTCACATTCATTTTCGCCTGGCCGCTGCCAGATGTTGTCGAAAGGCTGCTCTATGAACTTGATATCCAGATTCCAATTTTTAGCAAAACTCGCCAAGAACGAAATGTCCAGGCCATCAAGTTTGCCACTGTCATTCTTGTAGCAGACTGGGGCGAAGCCGCCATAAGTGCAGACTGTCAGCAGGCCGGGGGTGAGAGTTGTGAATGCTATTTCGTCTTTCATGAGCTTACCTTCCATGTCAAGTGAGGATAGAAAAACCTGGGGAGGCTGGACCAAGGATGTCTTGGTTTGGGGGCACAAAAAAATGCGGACTTAATTGTCTTCCTGCAAGACCTCGTGAAAGCATGCATTGGTGAAATGGTCTGGCGACACATACACACCCGGTTAATAAAACCTGCACAAAGCTGGCTTTTCATTCTAGCCATCAAATTAGCAATATGCAAAGATATTTTGAGATTCAGCTTTTTCGCTATTGATGATGGGCAAGTAGCCGGTCGTACTGGTATAGACTGACATATCTATGTGAAAAGTTTTTCTCGCGTTACCGGTATCCCTGGTGCGAGTAGCAGCACCTGCTATCGTCATCACAGACTTACCAGAGGGTTCAAACATGTTGATGCAATCCGCCATAAAACCACCAGCAGCAAAGCAGATTTTGCTGGCATACAGTTTTGCCTTGCTTGCCATCCTGGTGCTGGATGCCTTGTGGCTAGGGGTATTGATGGGCCCCAGCTATCAGTCTGCGCTGGGTGATTTGATGTTGGCTCAGCCCAGGCTGATACCGGCAGCACTGTTTTATCTGTTGTATGCATTGGGTCTGCTGGTCTTGGGCATACTGCCTGCCCTGCAAGCGCAAAGCTGGCAACGTGCAGCATGCTTGTGTGGCTTGCTGGGTCTGGTTGCATATGGGACTTACGATCTCAGCAACCTGGCAACGCTGAAAGCCTGGCCGACCACGCTGGCGGCGATGGATATAGCCTGGGGTGTGGTGATGTCGGCTACCGCTGGCACACTGGGATATCTGGCAGGCAGGTAGGCGTTTTTCCTGACTTGAAAAATCTGGCCCCACTTGAAGTATCAAGCCCGAACTAAGCAGGAACTTTGCAGCCGGGTGCGTAGTCGAAACCAGGCAATTACCCACCTTACCAACTCCTCACCTGCCAATGAATTCCCCCTATCAACTCATCATCTTTGACTGCGACGGCGTACTTGTCGACAGTGAACGCATCACCAATGAAGTCTTTGTACAAATGCTCAATGAGCTGGGCTTGCCATTGAAACTGGAAGACATGTTTGAACAATTTGTCGGCCACTCTATGGAGCAGTGCATGGCCAAAATTGCGGGCATGCTGGGCCGCCAGCCACCAGAAAACTTTTTGGCAGAATATCGTGTACGCACCCGGGAGGTGCTGGAGAGCAAGCTGGTGGTAGTGCCGGGCATACCAGAAGCATTGGCGCAATTGCATCTGCCCTATTGTGTTGCCTCTAGTGGCGACCATGAAAAGATGCGCACTACCCTGGGTGTGACTGGTTTATGGCCAAAGTTTGAAGGCCGCATATTTAGTGTGAGCGATGTCAAAGCTCCCAAGCCTGCGCCGGATGTATTCTTGCATGCAGCGGCGACGATGGGCTTTGCACCTGCGGATTGTGTCGTGGTAGAAGACACACCTACTGGCGTACGTGCAGCAGTGGCGGCAGGTATGACGGTGCTGGCTTATGCGGCCCTGACACCCGCCCAGCGTTTGCGGGACGCAGGCGCGCATGTCATTTTCGATGATATGCTGGATTTACCTGGATTGATTTCAAAAGGCAAACTGGCAGTTGCTGCCGCCTGAAATGGGCTGGCATACCCGGTTTGTTGAATCCCAACTTTGCCAGGGCCACCATAGCCATCGCAGGGGCAAAAAATCTGCAAAAAAACCAGTCATATTTCATGACTGGTTTTTTATTCATGCTGAGGCTGCATGCTTATCGATAATTATCGATCAAACTCTCAGGCATGCGCCCTGACCTGGTCGCGCAAGACTTTGATGACATCATGATTGCGCAATACACCTTGGCACTGACGTTCAAGCACCAGGCGTATGTGGGTAGGCAAGTCTTGCTCCAGTGCTTTGCGATAAACACGTACCGCAACATCTTCACCGCGTTCGCATTCATTGAGCACGGTTTCATCATCCTTGCCGACGATGGCCGCACGTATATTGGTCCAGACGCGATGCAGGTCACCAGATAAAGTACCACTGGTTTCTGGGTCGCCACCCTGGTTGCGTACCAGTTCCTGCAACTCAAGAGCAGCGCTGGCACATTCACGTCCGCGTTCGGCCAGCATGGTTTTCAGTTCAGGATGGCGCCCACTGGCATCTTCTGAGCAGACTTTAAAGCCTTTTTCGCCATCCTTGCTGGTTTCTATCAAGTCGTTCAATGTGGAAATGATTTCGTCGTTGTTCATGATGTTTCCTTATGAGTAAATAAACCGGCTTGAATGCTCAGCATCGTCACCTGGCCCATGCAGGCTTGGAATCTTGCCGGTAGATGTGCCTTTCACCTTGTGTTCGTGGCAGGCTCTCCGTCGAAGAGGCATCCCTCTTTGACATAGGTAAATACTAAAGCCCTGGCAGGCACGACACTATCGGACATGTGCTTGTCGGCCTGTAGGAAGTGGCGACAATTCCCGGTCGCTTCTTTTTGACGTCATCAGGCAGGGGGCGTTTTCCACATAAGCGGCTGTCATGATTTGCTATGAGTGGACGATGATTTACTTCATCCAGTCCTACAAATGTGGGGGTCCGCGTCCTATATGGTGCCTACAAGGCCGATGCTAGTATGCATTCGAAGTTGGGCGTAGAGATGGCGGATGCTGGCAGATTCAGTTTTGTCGCTCATCTCAGTGCTTACTGCTCAGTGCTCAGTGCTCAATCGTTTACTGGAGAGGTCGAGATGAATACATGCTTGTTCAAGAGCGGCATCTTTTTTTTCTGCGGCTCCATGCGCCTGGGCTTGGGCCTCTTGTTTGGCAAACCTCAATTGCGTGCCAGCGGCCATCAAATGTTGACCAATGCCAGGTGCCAGGTTGCGATTGGTGATGCACAGAAAGTCATCCAGCAATGTATCAAGCGCCAGCAAAATAATCTTACTTCGGTTTCAAGATCCTGATCCCCGACCATCCGGGCAATTAAACCTCATTGGAGAAACACATGATAGCCAGCAAACACATCCTGCTTGTCGCCGGTCTTGCCAGTTGGGCATTGATGACCGCCTTCGGCAAAAAAAGGTATCACGAAAACCTTGCCGCCAAGAAGCTGCACAAAACTGAGCTGAGTACCTGGGAAGGTGAAGGTGGCAATCTCCCCCCAAAAATCAAGCGTACCGCCGCCGATGTTCCAATGGCATCTCAATAGAGAAGGAGTCATCATGCCAAATAAGCCTAGCCTTACGACGCCACCCGCCAACGATCCAAGCCTGGATAACCTGGGTCATCCGGCGATCCCCTTTCCTAGCAGTGCCAATCCACCAGTTCAGACCGAGCCGGTTGTTGAAAAAACTGCCGAAATCATGCAGCCAGCAAGTGAAAAACTGACGGCCCTGAGAGCGCAAGCAGGCAGTAAATTAAGGTCAGAAACGGATCAGGCAATCAGGAAATTGGGGGCACACAGCGAGAAACTGTATGTGTCCCAGGCAAAGTTGCTGGATAACTGCCACAGCCAGCTCAGAAAACAGCCCATGATTTTCCTGGGCCTGGCAGTTGCGACTGCGGTAGCCGTCAGTGTGCTGCTGCATAGGCAGATGCGTTAGTGCGCAGCAATTGAAATGCCTGCGCTGCTCTAGACCGCAGCAAATCCCGCTGGCATTTTCAATGCCAGCGGGCAATCATAGTGAGAGCCACCATGCCAGGCATGGAACAGGTTTAACTAAATCCATGCCAGCAATGAATTCATACGAATATTATCCATATTTTATCCAAGTGCTATGCTATAAGATGTAAACATCTCATGACTGTGCCAAGTATGCCAAATACAGGACAAGATGGTGTCCATAATGCCTTCTTGAAACAGTTTGATTTATTTTTTTGCTTCACAATAGCTGAAGGATGATTATGATACGTATAGCAGTCTGTGATGACCATCAAATTGTACGTGCTGGCTTCAAGCAGATATTTTCAGAAGTCAGCGATTTTGAGGTCGTCGCCGAGGCCACGACGGGCCGCGAAGCGCTGGATATCGCCAGGAAAGAAGCTTGCGATGTCATGCTGCTGGATATCAGCATGCCAGACCAAAGTGGCATTGATACCTTGCGTACCATTAAGCAAGGTCAGCCCAATTTACCGATATTAATTTTAAGTGGTTATCCTGCCCAGCAATATGCAGTCAATGTGATGAAAATGGGTGCCAGCGGCTATTTGAACAAGGAATGCGATGCCGATGAGCTCATCAAGGCAGTTCGCACCGTTTCAACCGGCCGCCGCTATGTGAGTGCAGATGTAGGTGAAATCCTGGCACAGGGTTTCGATCATGATGCAGGAACAGCTTTGCACACAGAATTGTCTGATCGTGAATTCCAGGTATTTTTAAGACTGGCCAAAGGTGAATCTGTCTCCGACATTGCTGTGACGCTATCGCTCAGCGTGAAAACCATCAGCACTTATCGTACCCGCGTCATGGAAAAAATGAATCTGCAATCCAATTGTGACCTGACTTATTACGCCATGAAGAATAATTTATTGGAATGAGGGATCAGGCTGTGTGTAGCCCGCATAGTGAGATTGGAATTGAGATTTGAGGAAATTCAGTGAGCCAGTGCCTGGATGTGGTCAACCAGATTATCCATTTCGCGGGATTTATCAAAAAAGCCTTCTGCCCCCAGTGACATGGTGCGCTTTTTCAAAGCATTGCTGGGGTTACTGGTAAATACCAGGCGTGAACCATAATGACGACCATCATTTTTCAAGCCTGACAATACCGCCAGGCCACTGCCTTCACGCAAGCCTATATCGACGATGGCGACGTCCCATTCTATAGAGCGCAACTGTTGCAAGGCTTCTTGTTCACTTTCTGCGAACCCGATGACTTCTATATTGTCCGTCTGCTGTAATACCTCGATCAGCACTGAACGAATTCTTTGCGCATCTTCGATTAAAAACACTTTTATTTTTTTCTTGTTGTCCATTTTGTTCCAAACTCTTACGAACTGAAACGCGCCGCGACAAGACCATTGACAATCATACTCTCTGGTCTTCCTACAAATCATTTTAAGGAGCTTGCCGTTGATTGGCAATAAACTTTCACGCAATCATCTGTAGGTGAAATCCTACTCACCTCGGCCCCCGGGGCTAGAAAAAAAATATCCGCATTTATGACACATAATTTGTCAATTTAAGGTATTGTTTTTCGTAGAAGATGAGCAAAAAAATTTGCTAATCGAAAGAAACAATAATGGAAATACGCATGCTTGATTTTAAATTTCTTCAACAATCAATTGGCAATTTCCTGTACTTATTGAGGAAGCTTTCATGAAAAAAAATGCATCTGCTTCTATTCCCCTTTACATCACATTTCTTTTTGTAATCTGTCTCTTCATTTTGATCGGCAATGCCTATTCTGCTTACCAGAACCTGGAAAAACTCAAAGCGAATAATGAGTGGCTGGAACATAACTGGAGGGTGAAAGACAAGCTGAAGAATATCAATGTGCTCATCATGGATTCTGAAAGTAGCCTGCGCGGCTATTTTATGTCTGGCAATGAAGTTTACTTGCGTCCGTGGGAAATCGCTAAAAGCAAGTTAAACAATGACTTTAAGGAATTGGAGAGACTGTTGCAAAGCCAGCCTGTGCAAATCAAGAACCTGGCAGAATTGCGCAGACTGTATGAAAGCAAAGCCAATTTTTTTGAAGCTGGTATTTCCACCTTTAGAGAATTTGGCCTGACCGGTGTCATAGAACGTGCCAAAGTGGGTGAAGGCCGGGAAGTCATGGATGAAATCAGGCTGCTCGATCTCATCATGGAAAAAGAAGAAAACGAAGTCTTGACAGAAAGACGTCAGCGTTTTTACACAGAATACAAGGATGCCTTGTTCTTTGGCACGGCGACCAATAGTATAGCCTTGTTGGTCCTGATTCTATTTTACCGCCTGATTTACCGCAGTTTTTTCAAGCAGCGCGGTATAGAAAATGCCCTCAAGACTGCCAATGATAATCTCGAAAGCACAGTATTAAAGCGCACTGAGCAATTATCGGTATTGTCGCACCACTTGCTGAATGTCTCGGAAAAAGAAAAAGCCCAGCTGGCACGCGAACTGCATGATGAGATGGGTTCAAACCTGACTGCGATCAGCATGGATATCTCGGTCGTCACTGAAAAGCTCAAGGACAAAGAGCCTGAACTGGCCAAGCAATTACAAAGAACCAAGCGCGCCTTGCTCGACACGGTGGATTTGAAGCGTCGCATTATCGAAGACTTGCGTCCCAGCATGCTGGATAACCTGGGGCTTTCTGCATCGATACAGCACTATTGTGAAGAAACAACCGCAGTGGCTGGTCTGGATTATGTCACCGATATTACAGAAGATTTTGACACCATAGACCCTGCCTGGTCGATTGCCCTGTTTCGCATCACCCAGGAATCGCTGAATAATGTCATCAAGTATGCACAAGCCACCAAGGTCAAGATCAGCCTGAAACGCACGGACAAGGGTTTGTGGCTACAGGTACTGGACAATGGCATAGGCATGCAGAAAGATGCCTTCACGAAGCCGAAATCACATGGCATCCTGGGTATGCGGGAACGCGCCTTGCTGTTGGGGGGCAGCTTTTCGGTTAAACCTGGCGAGAATAATATCGGCACTGCCATTGAAGCTTTTATTCCGTTCAAAGCATAAAAAACGCTGCCAAAAAATGGGCAGCGTTTTTTATGTCGCATCTGGTGGGTGATTCCTACATAAACCAAAAGACTGTCCCAAATTGAAATCCGCAAATGCCTCTATCGCAGACAGTACTGAAACAGAAGAGAAATCGGCACGATAGCAAACTGGTCTAAGCTGAGTAAATACATAAAGTGCGTGTGCAGGGTGCGCCGCGCGCGCCGCCTCCGTATCAAAATTGTTGTTTTTCCTCATACCCGGAAACGTATGCATCCTTCAAAAAATGGTGCGCATGGCGCATCCTGTAAAATGCAAGCCCATATCATCCAAGCTTACATGCTGGTGCATAATATCTGATCAAACTCACGCCTGGAAACACGATAACATTCACCAGCATGCATTTCCAGCCCCTCACGATCCAGCATGGTGATGTTGCCACGTTTATATTGTATCAAGCCTTCATGCTGCAATTTCCCGGCTGCTTCTGTCACGGTTTCACGACGCACTCCCAACATATTGGCGATCATTTCCTGTGTGACTTTCAATTCGTTGGTATGCAGTCTGTCCAGCCTGTCGAGCAACCAACGCGACAATTGCTGGTCCACGGAGTAATGACGTCCGCATACAGAATTTTGCGCCATCTGGGCAAATAAGGCCTGGGTATAACGCATCAGGATTTGCTGCAATTTCCCGCCTCTGGCATTCGCTTCTTTCAATACCGAAGCTTTCAGCTTATAGGCATTCCCCGCGCATTGCACCATGGCGTTGCCCAAGGCCCGCTCTCCCATCAACACGGAGATACCAAGCAATCCTTCATGCCCTGTCACGCTGATTTCAGTGATGCCGCCATCTGCCAACACATACAGTAAAGCGACAACAGCGGTGGTAGGGAAATACACATGGGATAGTTTTTCAGCATATTCATACAGCTCTGTATCGAAAGGCAAATGAACCAGTTCAAGATGGGGACGGAGAAAGGTGATTTCATCTTCAGGCAGTGCAGCGAGGATATCGTTTTGCATCAAATCGTCAAGCGCGTCGACGCCCATAGACACAGGTCCTGCGGGTGTGTAATCGATAGAATAGCGACGATGCAGTGTTCCACCAGAAGTGATGGACGGGAGTGCAGTCATGGAAATGTGGGTTTGAGTGCTGTTCATTTTCGTTCCTCTCTTAAAATATTCAACGCAGTACCTGTCATAGTCACGAGATGCATGCCATCATTTTCCTGGCCCAGACATCAACTCCTTTTTACCTGCTTCGTTGATGTCTTTCAGACTGATTACACTATAGTTTTTTTTGTGAAGAAAGGCATCAGAGAGCCCGGCAGCAACTTGTACGCTGAATGCGCTGCAGTTTGTAGGCGTGGTCCTACCTGAGAAGTTTTCCAGGAGTGAAAATGGCTGCCACGCTTTCATCTTGAAACTTCTTTTCTTGGTAGAGATAGACGTTTCAAGCCGTCCGCCGTACAGGTCAAACCTTGAGGATTCTCCCAGCAGAGGTGGGGGATTACCTTATTTATTCCTCATGAAGTTCCTCTTAAAAAAATGTAGCGCCTGTAAAACTAACTGTGTAAGTTCTCCCGGAGCTATTGGTGAGCGTTGATGCGCTCACCAAATTCGCTATCAAAGCGATTCAGTGCCTGTCGCCAGTGTTGTATAGGCATGGTCCATTTCTTCGCTGCCTGTTGTATCGCCAGGTACACCACCTTCATGGCAGAAGGATCATTGGGAAGCAGTTTTCTGCGTTTGGTGGCTGATCGAATGACGCTGTTAAGTGATTCGATGGCATTGGTCGTATAAATGGCCCTGCGTATCTCTGGCGGATACTCGAAGATGGTCCGTAGATTGGGCCAGTGGTTTGTCCATGATTTGGCAATCTGCGGATACTGATGATTCCACAGCCCAGCAAAGCGTTCCAGTTCTGCCAATGCCTGCTCTTCAGTGGCAGACTGGTAGATGCGCTTTAAATCGGCGGTGACTTCCCTGTTGAGCTTCCCTCGATATTTCGTCCACCATCGGATGGGAATTATGCTGCCAATTGTTGCTGATGCTGCTCATTAATCCACCGTTCCAAATATTGGATTGGTGATTGGTAGCCCAGTGGTGAGTGCTGCCTCTTGCGATTATAAAAGACTTCGATATATTCGAAACTGTTTGCTCTCATTTCTGCATGTGTTGCATAGCGTTTTCCGTGGATGCGTTCGTTCTTGGAACTGTTGAACCAGCTTTCTGTTGGTGCGTTGTCCCAGCAATTGCCCTTGCGGCTCATCGAGCAGACCATGCCATATTCTGAGAGCTTGTCCTGGAATACCTTGCTGGCGCACTGGCTACCCCGGTCCGAATGGTGTAATACTCCAGGTGCTGGCCTGCTGCGAAACCAGGCCATTGTCAACGCATCTGTTACCAGGTCACTGGTCATTTTCGGTTTGAGTGACCAACCTATCACTTCACGGTTAAGCAAATCCAGCACAATGGCAAGATAAAGCCAGCCTTCATCTGTACATAGATAAGTGATATCTAAGGTCCAGACCTGATTTGACTTTTCTGGCGTAAATTGACGGTTGAGCAAGTTGGTTGCAACCGGTAAGCCATGCCTTGAGTCAGTTGTTACCTGGTAGCGCCGTTTGTGACGAGCCCGGATGCCGTTGTCATGCATAAGCCTTTCCACTCTTGCCTTACTGGCCCTGAAGCCACGCAGGCGTAGCTCTCTGAGCATACGTAGGCTGCCATAGGCACCTTTGATTTCAGCGTGAAGTAGGATCAGAGTGAGCATCTGATCCTCCGTTAAACGCTTGCTGGCAGGCTTGCCGCCATGTTTCCAAGCGCGGTAGCCACTTAGACTCACATCCAAAGAGCCTGTAAATAAAAGTGTGTAAGTAATTCTGGTAGATGAACCTCCTATAATGAGGAATTGCCAAAATGACGACAAACGCCATGGAAAGAAGCAAACTGCAGGCGCTGGCCAAAGAGCTAGCGAAAGACATCAAGACTGAAGCTGATTTGAATGCGTTTTCCCGTGAGCTGCTCAAGCTCACGGTGGAAACAGCGTTCAATGCAGAACTGACCGAGCACCTCTTCTACGAGAGGCATCAGGACAGCACGCCAGGCAAGGGAAATACCCGTAACGGCAGCACTGTCAAACGCCTCAAAGGCCAGCATGGTGAAGTCGAGATAGA